>NZ_CAJJIC010000135.1 GCF_905187505.1 uncultured Mailhella sp. | reverse complement strand
GGGGAATTATTTCCCCCGGCGGGGTGCGGGGCGGCGCCCCGCATTGCCTTTCCTGCCTTTCCTGCCTTTTCTGCGTTTTACTTTTCGGGCAGGGGCGGGGCGTTTTCAGCGCGGTCTGGGGAGGATTTCGGGAGTTTTGCGAGGGCTTCGCACTGGAGCTGTCGCAGTCTTTTGCCGGACTCAGCGCCCTTGTTTCTCCACTGTTCGGGCAGGCGGACGGCGCGGACGGCAGAGAGGTCGCGTTCGGCCATGGGTTCCCAGTTCCAGCCGCCGTCGGCTCCGGCGAGGATCCAGAAGTCGTGGAATATGCCTGTTTCCTGGAGTTTGCAGACGAGGTCTCTGCGGGTACCGGCGCGGAGCGAGCCGTACATGCCGCCCTTCATGTGCAGGACGGTGCCGGTGACGCCTGCGCGCACGAGGCGGGAGGGCAGGCGCAGGCGGGCGGCGAGGGCCTTCACGAGTTCGGAGCCTTTGAGTTCGTGGCCGTAGTGATGGGGCAGGATGGACGCGTCGGTACGGATTTTGCCGAGGTCGTGGCAGAGGGCCATCCATGCGGCGAGGGGGTGACCGGCGCAGCGGTCGAGGACTTCGAGGGTATGTTCGAGCACGGAGTTGTCGTGCCAGGGGCTGGGCCCTGCGGGGATATCTGCGGCGGGAGAGAGTTCGGCGAACCAGGGGGAAAGGCAGTCCGCGTCGCGCAGCACGGTGAAGAAGCGCGAGGGCATGGGGGCTTCGAGGGCGCGCAGAAGTTCGCGGCCCACGCGTTCGGCGGGAAGGGCTGCCACGGCATCGCCGTGGCGTCGGCAGGTTTCGCGCATGGCGTCGAGGGTCTCTTCGGGCACGGACCAGTCCGGCCAGGCGGCGGCAAAGCGCGCCGTGCGGAAGATGCGCAGCGGGTCGCGCGCAAAGGCGTCCGGCGAAGCGGGACGCAGGCGCCGCGCCTCCATGTCCGCGAGGAAATCGGGATGGCAGAAAAGTCTGCCTTCGGCATCGAAGGCGGCGGCGTTCACGGTAAGATCGCGGGTGAACATGTCGCGTTCGATGTCGTCGTCTTCCACGGGCGTGAACTCTTCCGAGCCCACCAGCCATATTCTGGGCTCATGCCCCGTATTGCGCGCCGCGGGGAAGCGCTGTAGAAAGAAGTCTTCGCCGCCGGAAAAGGAAATGTCCACGTCGTGGGCGTCTCGCCCGAGAAGAAGATCGCGCACCGCGCCGCCCACAACAAACCATTCTGCCATGTGTTTCCTCCGGCCGCATTCCGGCCGCGCCGCATCGGCGCAGACCTGCGCCCGGCCGCCCTCCCGTGGTGGAGGGGCTTGTTGAATTTTTCCGAAGGGCCGCCCCGGCGACCCGGCCATGGAGGAACCATGAACGAATGCGCCGTCGTGCGCCTGCTTTTTGAAGGCCTGCCCCCCATAGGGGAACAGGCTCCCACGGCCCTGCCCTTTTCTCCGGCGCAGCTGGCCGCCTCGCCGCTCGCCCTGCCCGAAGAGACTCCGCGCCCTGAAGATGCGCCGGGTGCCGACGCATCATCGTGCGCCGATCCATCTTCCGCGCAAGGCGGCTCCGACGCCCGCAACGCGGCGCTGCGCGGCTGGAGGAGCTGCGAAAAGAACGGCGTGCGCTGGCTTGAGCGTCCCGCGGCGGGAGTGCCCGGTCCAGTGTACCTCACGGGAGCGGCCACCTCAAGCCTCGATGCGGCGCGCCTTCTTGTGGAAGCCGATATCTTTCCCGAATGGTCCTCGGTGCTCTGCCTCTCGCAGAGCGCGGGACGCGGCCAGATGCGCCGCGCCTGGAGCTCTCCGGCCGGCAACCTCTACACCGCGCTGCGCCTGCCCATGAAGCCGCCCTTCGACTCCGAAGCCGCGGCTCCCGCCTGCGGAGCGCTCATGGCCGAGGCCCTCAGCCGCGAAGGCTGTCCCGTCATGCTCAAGTGGCCCAACGATCTTCTTCAGGCCGCTCCCACGTTCCGCCCCGGCGTCATGCCCGGACGCGAAGACTGCCGCAAGGTGGGCGGCATGCTCATGGAAGAGCGCCGCGGCGCGCTCATTGCGGGCACGGGCTTCAACATCACCTCCTGCCCGCCGAGTTCAACACTGCGGGATAACTATGCTTTTTCCGCAGGAGTCCTGTGTTGCGCAGACGGCGCGGAGCTTGCCTCAAGCCTTCCGAAGATACGAAACGGTGAAGAAATCGGCAAGAAAAACAAGGACATCGTGACTATTTTCACGCTCTGGACGCATCTTGCTAGCTCCATTTTTTCCTGCTATTCACAAGAAAAGACCCTCAAACCGTGGTGGCCCGCGCTGGCGCAAAGGCACCTCGCCTTCCGCGGCTGCCGCGTGACTCTCGCCGACGCCTGCCCCGAAAGGGAGACCATGGTCAGAATCCCCTGTGAGGGCGTGGTTGACGGCGTGACGGCATCCGGCGCGCTTCGTCTCAGTACAGCATACGGAACGGCGACGTTTCTGGGCGGCTCTCTTCTTCCCCGCGACGACGGGAGGAAAAGCCCTTCGGAACCCGCACCTTCCTCGGAGTAGAAATGTCTGCAAAAACCATGGAACAAGTTCAGGCCGAGCTCAAGGGCAAGGCCATACTGGTGGCCAACCGCGGCATCCCCGCGCGGCGCATATGCCGCGCCATACGCGAACGTTTCGGCGCCGTCGCCATCATGACGGCCACCGACGTGGACAAGACCTCCCCCGCGGCATCCGCGGCCCAGGAGCTCATGCTTCTCGGCCCCAATCCCTCCGCCTATCTGGATCTTGACCTCATCATCAGCAAGGCCAAGGCCCGCGGCGTGGTGGGCATTCATCCCGGCTGGGGCTTCGCCTCCGAAGACGACAACTTCCCGCGCAAGTGTGCGGAATCGGGCATTACGTTCATCGGCTCGACGTGCGAGTCCATGAACCTCCTGGGCAACAAGGTTCAGGCGAGAAATCTTGCCATGAAGATCGGCGTGCCCGTGGTTCCCGGCTCCGACGGCGCGGTGGACATCGAAGGCGCGCGCAAGGTCATCAAGAAGATCGGCCTGCCGGTCATGCTCAAGGCCGAGGGCGGCGGCGGCGGACGCGGCATTTTCGTCATCCGCACCATGCAGGAGCTCGAAGACGCCTTCGTGAAGGCGTCCACCATGGCCGAAGCCTCGTTCGGCAATCCGCGCCTGTTCGTGGAACGCTATCTTGAGCACGTGCGGCACATCGAAATTCAGGTGATCGCCGACCAGTACGGCAACGTGTTCGCCTTCGACGAACGCGACTGCACCGTGCAGCGCAACCATCAGAAGCTCGTGGAAATCACGCCTTCGCCGTGGCCGGGCATGACCGAAAAGCTGCGCAATCAGCTCAAAGAATACGCCCGCGCCCTCATCAAGGCCGTGAACTACTACTCCCTCGCCACGGTGGAATTTCTGGTCACGCAGGACGGCACGCCCTACATGATCGAAGTGAACACCCGCCTCCAGGTGGAGCACGGCATTACCGAAAGCCGCTACGGCATCGACCTCGTGGGCGCGCAGATCGCCATTGCCTTCGGCGCGAAGCTCCCCTTCGACGAAGAAAACACCAAGCCCCAGAACTGGGCCATGCAGGTCCGCATCAACTGCGAAGACCCGCAGAACAACTTTACGCCCAACTGCGGCCGCGTGGTGCGCTACGAATCGCCCGGCGGTCCCGGCATCCGTCTGGACTCCAACCTCTGCTCCGGCTACGACTTCCCCTCCAACTACGATTCCGCGGGCGCGCTTCTCATCGCCTTCGGCAAGAGCTGGGAACGCATTCTGAGCGTCATGGACCGCGCGCTGGAGGAATACACCATCTCCGGCATCAAGACGACGATCCCCTTCTATCGCCACATCCTGCAGAACGAACAGTTCCGCTCCGCGAACTTCGATACGAACTTCGTGGCCAACACGCCGGAACTCTTCGATTATCAGGACCTCGCGCCCGAAGGCGAACGCCTGAGCCACCTCGTGGCGGAAATCTCGGCCAAGGGCTACAATCCCTTCGTGCAGCTCGGCGCCTACCGCTCCGTGGACACGCCGCGCCTGCCCGCCTTCGAGCCGGTGCTTCCGCACATCTCCGGCGCGGACCGCTACGCCCCCAGTCCCTACCCGCATGAACGCGATCAGCTGCTGGAATTTCTGCGCGACTCCAAGATGGTGCACTTCACCGACACCACCACCCGCGACATGACGCAGTCCAACACCGGCAACCGCTTCCGCCTCGCCGAAGACGCGCTCATCGGCCCCTATCTCGATTCGTGCAACTTCTTCTCCCTGGAAAACGGCGGCGGCGCGCACTTCCATGTGGCCATGATGGCCAACATGACCTACCCCTTCACCGAGGCCCAGGCGTGGAACCAGTTCGCCCCCAAGACGCTCAAGCAGCTGCTCGTGCGCTCCACCAACGTGCTCGGCTACACCCCGCAGCCGCGCAATCTCATGAACATCACCGGCGAAATGATCTGCGACAACTACCAGATCATACGCTGCTTCGACTTCTTGAACGACATGCGCAACATGCGTCCGCTCGCCGAAGTGGTGCTCTCGCGCAACGACGTGGTGTTTGAACCCGCCCTGTCCATTTCCGTGGCCAAGGGCTTCGACGTGGATCACTACCTCGACGTGACCGCCGCCACCCTCGACATGGTGGGCAACATCGCGGGCTGCAACCAGAAGGACGCCTCGCGCAGAATCATTCTGGGCCTCAAGGACATGGCCGGCATCTGCTCGCCCACGTTCATCGCCACCCTCGTTCAGGCCATCAGAAAGCGCTGGCCCGACCTCGTGCTTCACTATCACCGCCACACCACCGACGGCCTGTTCATCCCGGCCGTGGGCGCGGCCGCCAAGGCCGGCGCGCAGATCGTGGATACCGGCCTCGGCGCCAGCGTACGTACCTACGGTCAGGGCGACGTGCTCGCCACCGTGGCCTACATGGAAAACGAACTCGGCCTCAAGACCATGGTCAACAAGGACATGATCGCCCAGGCCAACTTCGTGCTCAAGCAGATCATGCCCTTCTACGACCGCTACTGCTCGCCGTACTTCCAGGGCACCGACTACAACGCCGTGAAGCACTGCATGCCCGGCGGCGCCACCTCCTCGTCGCAGGAAGGCGCCATGAAACAGGGCTACATCCAGCTTCTGCCCCACATGCTGCGCTTCCTTGCCGCCATCCGGCAGATCGTGCGCTACCACGACGTGACCCCCGGTTCCCAGATCACCTGGAACACCGCCTTCCTCGCCGTGACCAACGCCTTCAAGCGCAGCGGTGAAAAGGGCGTGCAGGAACTCATCCGCGTGGCGGAACTTGCCGCCGTCACCCCCGAAGAGGAAGTGGACGACCTGCTGCGTGAACAGCGCCTCGACATCTACCGCGACTGCAACGACGCCTTCAGGAACCTCCTGCTCGGCAAGTTCGGCCGCCTGCCGCTCGGCTTCCCCGCCGACTGGGTGTACGAAAGCGCCTTCGGCAGCTCGGCCTATCGCTCCGCGCTGGCGTCCCGTACCGAGGATTCCCCCCTCGATCACCTGAAGGACGTCAACGTCAAGGCCGAAGAAAAGGCCTGCGCCGCCATCATCAAGCGCACCCCCACCGACGAAGAACTGGTCATGTACCTGAACCACCCCGGCGACGCCGTCAAAACCATGCAGTTCGTCAAGAAGTACGGCGATCCCAACCGCCTGCCCCTGCACGTGTGGTTCGAAGGCCTCAAACAGGGTCAGGAACTCCAGTTCACCGACTCCAGCGGCAAGCCCCACAAGATGACCATCTTCCGCGTGAGCCCCGTCACCGACCACGGTACCGTCACCGTGCGCTACAGCTTCGACTCCATCATCATCAGCCATGAAGTCAAAGTGGCCGAAGGCCGCATGGCCGCCGCCGATACCACCATGGCCGACGAAAACAACATCTACCAGGTGGCCGCTCCCTCCAACGGCGACCTGTGGGTCATGTACGTCAAGCCCGGCGACATCGTGAAGGCCGGAGATGAACTGTTCAACATCTCCATCATGAAGCAGGAAAAGGCCGTGCTCGCCCCCACCGACGGCATCGTCAAACGCGTGCTCAAAACCGCCGACTACCAGACCACCCGCAAGATGATCCCCGTCCGCGAAGGCGAACTCATCGTCGAACTCGGCCCCTGCCCCACCGTCTGCCCCAAACCCCACTGCGGCAAGCCCCTCCCCTCCGCCCCCATG
>NZ_CAJJIC010000134.1 GCF_905187505.1 uncultured Mailhella sp. | reverse complement strand
CGGTCGGCCACGGCAGGCGGGCGCAGGGCGCACGCCTGCACTGAGATTGCAGCCCGTAACGCGCCTTGCCGAGTCTTCCGGCCTTTTCGTCACTCCCCACAGCTTTCCCGCCATTTCAGAGCCCGACATCCGGCACCCGCACGAACCCCGCCGCGCGGCGCAGCCGCAAGGCGAAACAGGGGGGTGCGGGGGGAATTATTTCCCCCGCATTGCCTTTCCGGGGTCCGGGGCGGAGCCCCGCTGCCTTTCCTGCCTTTCCTGCCTTTCCTGTCTTTCCTGCCTTTCCTGTCTTTCCTGCGCTTCCTGCCTTACCGGCGGCAGCCCTGGGTCCAGTCGTTGTACTTGAGCGCGGCGTCGATCAGGTCGAGGGTCTGTCGTTTTTGAGATGCCCAGGCAGGGGCGAGGAGTTCGCCGGGGGCGGGGTCGGCGCAGAGTCTGTGGACGACGACGGAGGGGGGGAGGAGTGTGAGGGCTTTGGCGGCGAGCGTGGCGTATTCCTCCTGCTGGAGGAGGGAGAGGGAGCCGCGGTTCCAGTCGATTTCGATGGCGGAGCCTTTAGGGACGTAGAGGTTGTGGAGCTTGACGCCGGAGGCGGGGAGGGAGGCGAGTCGGCGCACGGAGGTGAGGAAGTCCACTTCGGACTCTCCGGGGAGGCCGGCCATGAGGTGAACGCAGGTTTTGACGCCGAAGCGGGCGGCGAGGGTGAGGGCGTTTTCGGCGTCTTTGGCGGTATGGCCGCGGTTGATGCGGGAGAGGGTGGCGTCGTTGAAGGACTGCACGCCGATTTCGAGCCAGAACTCCTGCCAGGGGCAGTCGGCCATGAGGGTCATTTTTTCTTCGTCGAGGCAGTCTGGGCGGGTGCCTATGCAGGCGCCGACGAGACCGGGCAGGTCGGAGAGCTCGCGGAGCATGGCGGCGAGGCGCGAGGCTGGGCCGTAAGTATTGGTGAACGACTGGATGTAGCCGAGGAAGAGCCGGGTGTTTTTCATGCGGGGCATGGCGGCGTAGCGGGCGCGCCAGCGGTCCCACTGCGCGCGCAGGCTGCCGAGTCCCGTGCCCGGGCCCGAGCCTTCCGCGTTGCAGAACGTGCAGCCGCCGAAGCTCAGCGTGCCGTCGCGGTTGGGGCAGGTGGACCCGGCGTCCAGGGTGATTTTCTGCACCTTTTCACCGAAGACGGCGCGAAGATGCCTGTCGAGGCTCAGGTAGCGCGGCGTTTTTTCCTGCATGGGGACTCCTTGGGTCTGCGGCGCAGGGTACGCGGAAAAGAGAAAACGGAAAAGAAAAATTTCGGATGAGGGGCGCGGGAAAAAATCCCGGCGGGCAGGGAAACGGGAAGCCGGGGGCGCAACGGCGGCGGCGCCGAGGGCAGGGGCGCAAAAGCAGGGAGCGCCGAGGGCAGGGGGAGCAATGGGGGTGCACCGAGGGCAGGGGCGCACAAAGGCGGGAAGCTCAAGGCAATGATGGGAAGCCGGGGGCGCAACGGCGGGAACGCGAAACCAGCGACAGTGGGAGCGCGAAACAAGGAGCGCGAAGGCGGCCGTGGGGAAGGCAGCTTTCGGCGCGAACGGCAGGTGCTTTTTTCTGGAAAGGAGGCGACTTTTTCGCCCCGTTTTGGGGGCAAGAGGCTCAATCGGCCGCGGGGCGGGGGCGTCGGCGGAAAATTCCCTGAAAAAGCGGCAGAAAACGATTGACAAGAGCACGGCGCAATGAAAAGCTGTCCATTTCCGAAAGGCGCGCAGCGCCCCTCGGAGGACGGCAGGCACGGCGCGTCAGAAGTATTGACAGTACGCCTTTTCTGTGCCTAGAACCTCCCATTCCCACATCCCACACGTCCTGCGAGAAATCCTCATGGCCAAAATTTTTGATATGATACTTGGTATTTTCTCCAACGACCTCGCGATTGACCTCGGCACCGCGAACACCTGCGTGTATGTCAAGGGCAAGGGCATAGTCCTGCGCGAGCCGTCGGTGGTGGCGGTAAAGAAAGACAACCGCGGCAACAATCAGGTGCTCGCCGTGGGCTCCGAGGCCAAGCGCATGCTCGGTCGCGCGCCCGGCAACATCCGCGCCATCCGTCCCATGAAGGACGGCGTCATTGCCGACTTTGAGGTGACGGAAGCCATGCTCCGCTACTTCATTTCCAAGGTGCACAATCAGCGGCGTCTCGTGCGTCCGCGCATCATGATATGCGTGCCCACCGGCATCACGCAGGTGGAAAAGCGCGCCGTCAAGGAATCCGCCCTCAGCGCCGGCGCGCGCGAGGTCTTCCTCATTGAGGAGCCCATGGCCGCGGCCATAGGCGCCAATCTGCCCATTCAGGAACCCACCGCCAACATGGTGGTCGACATCGGCGGCGGCACCACGGAAGTGGCGGTCATTTCCCTTTCCGGCATCGTGTATTCCCGTTCCGTGCGCGTGGGCGGCGACAAGATGGATGAAGCCATCCTTCGTCACGTCAAGCGCAAGTACAACATGCTCATCGGCGAATCCACGGCCGAAGAGATCAAGATTCAGATCGCCTCCGCCTATCCCATGGAGGAGGAAAAGGAAATCGAGGTCAAGGGCCGCGATCTCGTCACCGGCATCCCGCAGACCATCATCATCACCTCCGAAGAGGTGCGCAAGGCCATTGCCGAACAGGTGGACGCCATCGTTCAGGCCGTGCGTCAGGCTCTCGAGCAGACCCCGCCCGAACTCGCCGCCGACGTCGTGGAACGCGGCATCGTGCTCACCGGCGGCGGCGCTCTGCTGCGCGGACTTGATCAGCTTCTGCGCGAAGACACCTCCCTGCCCATCTTCAGCGTGGACGATCCTCTCGCCACCGTGGTCATGGGCACGGGCATCGCCCTCGACAACATGCGCACCATGCGCGAGGTGTGCATAGACTAGCGCTTCGTCCCCCCTCCGGCCGAGGGGGGACTTTTCTCATGCCCTAACGCAGGAGTCGCCTTGCTGCCCCGCCGCATCATTCTTCTCATCATCTGCACCCTGCTGCTTTTTCTGGGAATTTACACCTGGAACCAGCGCACCGGGCAGTGGGACAGGCTGTGCGCCGCCGTGGGGCTGGAGTTTACCGGCGGCATCATGCGCGGACTCGACGGGCTGGAAGACACCCTTTCCGGCGTGTGGAACAGCTATGTCGATCTGCGCGACGTGCGCCGCGAAAACGACGAGCTCAAGGCGCGCCTGCGCGTGCTTGAACAGCGTCTTGCCGGTAACCGCGAAGAGAGCGCCGAACTCATACGCCTGCGCCGTCTCATGCATCTGGAATACCCGGCCTCCTGGCCCGCCAGAGCCAGCCGCGTGCTCGCCTGGCGCATGGGGCCCAATGCGGCGCTTTCCACCATCATGCTTTCGAGCGGCTACATGAGCGGAGCCGCGCCCGGTACGCCCGTCACCTCCTGGGAAGGCGTGGTCGGCCGCGTGCTCAAGGCCGGACCCAGCACTTCCGTGGCCCTGCTGCTTACCGACACAGGTTCCCGCGTGGCCGTGCTCACCTCCGAAGGCCGCGTGCAGGGCATTCTTTCCGGCGGCGGCCCCGGCGTGCCCCTCGAACTGCGCTTCGTCAGGCAGAACGCCCCTGTGCGCGTGGGCGAGCTGCTCGTCACTTCCGGTCTTGATTCCTGCTATCCCAAGGGCATACCCGTGGCCCGCGTCACCGCCATCTCCACGGGCGGCGCGTCCCGTTCCGGCGCGTCCGTGCTCGAAATTCAGGCCGAACCCCTCGTGGACTTCCACAGACTCGAGGAAGTGTTCCTTCTTCAGCGGCCTCTTGATTCCATCACGCCGGAAAGCGACGTGGTCTACACCCGCCGCACGCCCGTGCTCGAAAAGCCCGAAGAACCCGCGCCCGAAACCGGGGGAACCCGATGAGCTGGGCCGGCGCCGGATGGTGGCTCTGCTACGCCTTCGCCGCCACGGCCCTTCAGGCCCTCATGCCCGGACTCGATTTTCTCCTGCCCGGATTCATCCTTGCGCTTCAGGAGAGAAACTTCCCGCAGCTTCTGGCCGTGGGAGCCGTGTTCGTGCTGCTTCAGGAAGGCATGGGAAGCATGGCCTTCGGCGGAACGCTCCTGTGGTACGCCCTTGCCGCCATCTTCTTTTATGTGGGCTGCGGTCTTCTGCAGGGCACGGGATTCCTGTTCGTCACGCTGTTCGGCATCCTGCTTTCCTGCGTGCATTATTTCATATTCGCCACGCTCGCCACGCTTCAGGACATTCCGTGGAATTCCTCCCTGCTTTTCGATGAATGTCTGTTTCAGGCGCTTTTCACCCCGTGGGTGTGGTGGGTGGCCTCGGCACTGCGCCGGAAGGTGATCCATGAAGATAGAAACCGGCAACGATGAATATCAGCCGCCGAAAAGCGGTCTTCTCCTGCTGCAGTGCTGCATCGTGCTGCTCTTCGCGCTCTTCTGCGCCAGATTCTGGTACCTCCAGATACACCGCGGCGCCGATTACGTGCGCATGGCGCAGGAAAACCGTCTGCGCGATGAACGCATCTTTGCCCCGCGCGGCGAAATCTACGACGCTTCCGGCGTGCTGGTCGCGGAAAACCGTACCGCCTACGGCCTCGCCCTCGTGCGCGAATACTGTCCCGACATCGCCGCCGCCCTCGCTCAGGTGAGCGCCTGGACCGGCGTGCCCCTCGATCGCCTCAACGCCCGCTACGAACAGGACCGCAGCAAGGGCCGCAGCTTCGACCCCATTCTCCTGCTCACCGACATGCCCTTCGAGCAGGTCGCCCCCATCGAGGCCGAGCTCTACAAATGGCCCGGCCTGCGCGTGGTCACCCATTCCCGCCGCTACTATCCCGAAGGCGAGGCCTTTTCCCACATCCTCGGATACGTGGCCGAGGCCAGCGAAAAGGAACTCGCCGAAGATCCCGATCTCTCCCTGGGCGACATGGTCGGCCGTCAGGGGCTCGAAAGCGTGCTCGAACGTCGTCTGCGCGGTCAGAAGGGCCTGTATCGCCTCGAAGTCGACGTGCTCGGCCGTCCCCTGAGCCGCACCCTCATGGAATCGCCACACATGGGTCAGAACGTCACGCTCTCCATCGACTCGCGCCTTCAGCACGCCGTCATGGAAGCCATGGGCGACTACTCCGGCAGCGTGGTCGTCATGGATCCCGATTCCGGCAAGCTCCTCGCCCTCGTCACCCGTCCCGCCTACGACAACAATATCTTCATAGGCGGACTCTCCGCCAGAGACTGGAACGCCCTGCGCAACGATCCGCGCTTCCCGCTCCAGAACCGCGCCATCCAGAGCGCCTATCCCGCAGGCTCCGTGTGGAAGCTCATGATGGTGGGCATGCTCCTCGAACACGGCGTGTCCCCGCAGGAAAAAGTGTTCTGCCCCGGACAGTTCACCCTGGGCAACCATACCTTCCGTTGCTGGCGGCGCGGCGGACACGGCGCCGTGGACATGGAACACGCCCTTATCTACTCCTGCGACGTGTACTTCTACAGCATGGCCGTGAAAATGGGCATCAACAACATGGAAGCCTTCGCACGCGCCTGCGGCTACGGCCGAGAAACCGGCATAGACCTCCCCTATGAAACCACCGGCCTCGTTCCCTCCCGCGAATGGAAAAAACGACGCTTCGGAGAGGCTTGGCAGCAGGGCGATACCGTGAACGCCTCCATAGGGCAGGGCCACGTGCTCGTCACCCCGCTCCAGACCGCCGTGTTCCTCTCATCCATAGTCAACGGAGGCTACCTGCTCAAGCCCCAGCTCATCGCCGACGCCCCACGCGAGGTCACAGGAAAGGTCCCCGCTACCGACGCCCACTTGAAATGGATCAAAAACGCCATGGTCCAGACCGTCGAGGCCCCGGGCGCCACCGCCAAGGTCCTCAAAAGAAAGGATATGACCATAGGCGGTAAAACCGGTACCGCCCAGGTCGTCAAAATCAAGATGCAGGGCGACCGCCGCGTCAAGACCGCAGAAATGGAGTTCCGTCAGCGCGACCACGCCTGGATAGGCTCCTGGGGCGAAAAGGACGGAAAACGCGTCGTCGTCGTTACCATGATCGAACACGGAGGCGGCGGCGGAGCCGTCGCAGGCCCCGTCACCAAGGCCGTCTACAACATCCTCTTCCCCCCCGAAGCCGAACCCGCTAAAAACGCCAGAAAAAAGTAAAGGCAGAAAACGCAGGAAACGCAGGAAAGGCACGCGGGGCGCTGCCCCGCACCCCGCCGGGGGAAATAATTCCCCCCGGCCCCCCTGGTTCGCCTTACGGCTGCGCCGCGCGGCGGGGTTCGTGCGGATGCCGGATGTCGGGCCTTGAAAAGGCGGCAGGGCAGGGGAGTGACGAAAAGGCCGGAAGGCTCGGCGGGTGCGTTACGGGCTGCAATCTCAGTGCAGGCGTGCGCGGCTGCGCCCGCCTGCCGT
>NZ_CAJJIC010000133.1 GCF_905187505.1 uncultured Mailhella sp. | reverse complement strand
TACTCGCCGGCCTTGTTCTTGACCGTGTACTTCTTCGGCACGTAGACGAGCCCGGCAAGAACGCCGCCGAGCAAATCGCCGCTTGCCGCAAGACGCTGGCGCAGCGCGAGCTTTTCATCGCCAACGTGTTCTGGGGCATGGAAAACTATCAGGCCGCATGGACGCGCTATCAGTATGTCGTGCGCACCTATCCCGACGTGAAGGAAGAAGCGGAATACGCCAAGACCAAGGGCGAAGCCGCCTACCTGAAATACCGCAAGGAAGAGGCGCAGAGCATACGGGAGCACCAGCAGGGATCCTGGAAGGACTGGTTCCGCTGGCTGTAGGCATGCCG
Organism: uncultured Mailhella sp.; assembly: GCF_905187505.1. Lineage (GTDB taxonomy): Bacteria > Desulfobacterota > Desulfovibrionia > Desulfovibrionales > Desulfovibrionaceae > Mailhella. Next base: position 6,130 of record NZ_CAJJIC010000133.1, on the reverse strand, counting down.
TTTCCGCTGTGCGGTTCGTCTGAAAGACACTGTTCAACAAAAGGCGCCGACTCCTTTGAGCCGGCGCCTTTTCTGCCTTTGGGCGCATCCGGCACGACCGTCTCCGGCATGCGCCAGCGCCTTCCCGCACGGCTGTGCGGCGCGGCATCTTCACCGAAGAGCCGGGATGTTCTTTGACAAAAATGTTCGATCCGTCAGGCAGGAAGAGCGCTGCTCCTTTTCTGTTCCCCGCGCCCATCTCTGCCTCAGAACGGCCGCCCGCCGGAGATTTTCCCCCTTCTGAGCCGTCTCCTGCGACATTTTCAGAGTTTTTTTTCTCTCCCAAAGCCCCCGAAGCTGGACAGACGGCCGCTAATGTCGTAGCGTTGAGCGACTTTTATAACATTTCTGTCAGGAGGAATGTCGCAATGCTCAAGAACATCCTTATGACCTCGCTTCTCGTTGCCGCCGTCACCGGCATGGCCATGCAGGACGCTCAGGCCAGAAGCCTCAAGGAAATCAAATCCAGCGGCACGCTGCTCGTCGGCACCACGGGCGACTACAAGCCCATGAGCTATCTCAACAAGGAAACCGGCAAGTATGAAGGCTTCGACGCGGAAATGGCCGCCTCCCTGGCCAAAAAGCTCGGCGTCAAGCTCGAGTACGTGCCCACCACGTGGAAGACGCTGAAGGCGGACACCATGTCCGGCAAGTTCGACGTGGCCATGTGCGGCATCACCGTCACCGACGAACGCAAGAACGACATGGCCATGTCCGATCCGTACCTCACCTTCGGCAAGACCATACTTGTCACCAAGACCAAGGCCGGTCAGTTCAAGTCTCTTGCCGACGTGAACAAGCCTTCCGTGCGCGTGATGTACAACCCCGGCGGCACCAACGAAAAGTTCGCCAAGGAATCCACGCCCAAGGCTCAGCTCATCATGCACGAACAGAACGCCGAAATTCCCGGTCTCGTGGGTGAAGGCAAGGCCGACGTCATGATCACCGAAACCATGGAAGCCGTGCGCTACGTCAAGGACAATCCCAAGGTGGCCGCGCCTCTGGTGGACAAGCCCTTCACCGAAAATCACTTCGGCGTGCTCATGAAGCAGGGTGAACCCGACCTTCTCAAGGCCGTGAACGACTGGATGGCCGGCATCAAGGCCGACGGCACCATGACCAAGTGGGAAAACCAGTACATCAAGTAACCGCGCGGACGCTCGCGCACCCCGGACAGACAGTACGCGGTTCGCCCCGCCAGCCCGGTCTTTCCCCTTCCGCCCCGGAACATCGGCAGACGTTCCGGGGCGCATCGCTTTAATCGGCCGACGCCTCTTCCCCGGCCTGAGCGGGGAAGATCAGCGACAGGGTGGAACCTTCTCCGAGTTCCGACTCGACGAAGATCTCCCCCTCATGCAGTTCCATGATGTGTCGGGAGATGTAGAGCCCCAGCCCGAAGCCCTTGCTGCCCTTGGTGGAAAAGAACGGCTCGAAAATCTTCTTTCTGTTTTCCTCGCTGATGCCGCTGCCGCTGTCGGTAATGGCAAGCGTCACTCTTCCGTCAGCGCACCGACCTTCCAGAAGCAGAAAGCGACGGCCCTCCTCCGCGCCTTCCATGCTGTCCAGCGCATTGATGAGCATGTTCAGCACCAGCTGTTCCAGAAGAACCCTGTTGCCCCGCACGGGCAAGTCGTCCGGCATGAGACTCTCGTCCACCTTCACGGTGCGCAGTCTGGGCCTGAGAAAGAACAGAGCCTCACGCACGATCCGGGCAAGATTCTGCCTTTCATACTGCACGGAACTCGGCAGCGCTATGTTCAGAAGGCGCCTCGTGGTGTTCACGGCGCGCTCGCCGTTTCTGTGTATGGCCTTCAGCATGGGGCGAATGGGACTGTCCTCCGGGCAATCCTCCAGGGCTATTTCCGCATTGGCCATGACTATGCCTATGGGATTGTTGATCTCATGCGCCACGCCTGCGGCCAGCTTGCCGAGCACGGCGAGCCGCTCCATTTCCATGACCTGCCTATCCAGCTTTCTGCGCTCGGTCATGTCGCGTCCTATGAGACATATGGCATAGGGAGAACTTTCAGGGTCGGCCATGAACAGGTTGACTTCCAGCACCAGTTCCTGCTCGGTTCCCGAGGCCAGCGTGATTTCCCGGCGCAGCGCCCCGTCCCGGGGAATGAGCTGCACGAATCGCTCAAGACATCCGCTCGTCTCGCTGCAGAGCGCTTCCATGAGCAGGGCGCTGTAGCCGGAACCGGCAATGCGCAGCACCTTTCTTGCCGCGCGGTTGGAAAGGGTTATTCGTCCCTCCTCATCGAGCAGAAGAATGATGTCCGGCGACTCCTCGATGAGGTCGCGATACTTTCTTTCCGAGCGTATGAGCCTGCGCGAAACCTTGCGCACCTGACGCTTCAAGGCATAAATCCAGGTGACGGAGGCCAGGAATATGCAGCATAGAACCGCCACCGCGCACAAAATGTGATAACGATACAGCTCCCACAGACCGGGGACATAAAGCGACCGTCCGAGCCAGCGGGAGCGCAGCTTCTCCACCTCTCCGTTTTCCTCAAGATGCACCAGCGCGCTCGTCAGCCGCTCCAGAAGTCCCGACTTCCGTCCCACCATCATGACCATGGGAATGCGCTCCAAAGAGCCTCCCATGACGCGTATGTCCTTGTATTTCTTGCTCTGCACGATGTAGAAGGCCATTTCCACGGAACTGGCGATGTAGGCGTCGGCCTGCCCCGCCACCAGACGGTTGAGCGCGTTGGTCATGGAGTCGGCCTGCACCACGGTGCAGCCCATGGAAAGCATTTTGGGTATGTAGGCGTCGCCGCGCTGAAGTATGACCCTCCGTCCCGCAAGCTCGCTTTCCATGGTGAACTGATGCTCCTGCCCCGCCACGAGAATGGCCCGGTTCAGGGCCAGCGGCGTGACCAGCACGTCGGAAAAGTCGTTCTTGAGGTTCACGGGAAGAAGGCCCACCATGGCATCTATTTCTCCGCGCTGAAGCTTCTGCTCCAGCTTGCGGGCATTGCTCTGCACGAACACGATGTTCTTGCCGAGCTCCTCCGCCATCTTTACGCTGAGATCCACGGCCAGCCCCAGAAGTCCGGTTCTGTCCTCGTTGAGAAAGGACAGCGGCGCGGAATGGGGAGGCACCCCGATGACCAGCGCATCTCTCCTGTCCGGAATGTCGGAACAGACTGCACGGGACGGAAGGCAAAGCAGACAGAAGAAAAAAAGAAGCATGGACAGTCGATGCATGGGAGACTCCTCATCATGATAAAACACCATGAGGCTTTTCACCGCAAGCAGAAAAAACGTGCGGCATTCCGCACATGAACGTCGAGCATGTGCGGAAATTCTCACGACTGTTCAAAAAAGAAAAATCAATCCCCCTGATATTCCACAAAAAAAAGAAATGGCACGTTCTTTGCTTAGAGAAGGACAAGACCACGCCTTCAACCTCACAAAGGAAGAATCATGAATCGTCGTCAATTTCTCATGGGACTGTCCGCGGCTGCCGCAGCCACGGCGGCGCCTTCCCTGAGCTGGGCCTTTCCCTCCGTGTTCCCCCATGGAACCACCATCTACAAACCGGAAAAATGCTGGAACGGCTATACCGTGTTCGGTGTGGAAACGGCCGGTCAGGGCTGCGTTCTCATCGACATGAACGGCAACGTCGTGCACGAATGGAAGAACGTGAGCGAGCTTGAGCATCCCACCAAGCTGCTCAAGGGCGGCTACGTCATGGGAGCCACCCGTCAGAAGCCGGAAATGAAGGGCCGCACCTTCGGCGATCCCATGTCCGCAGACCTTTCCATCTGCGACTGGAACGGCAAAATAGTGCGCAACATTCCGCTCGCCGGCATGCATCACGACTTTCAGGTGGAAGGCAATCCCACCGGCTACTTCTCCCCCAGCATGGGCGTGGAATACAAGCCCGACGGCAGAATTCTCGTTCTTTCTCATCTGTTCACCGAAAATCCTGCCATTACGAAGAAAAAGCCACTCGATGACGACTACATCTTCGAGGTGGACAAGGACAACAACATTCTCTGGGACTGGAAGGCCTTTGAACACTTCGACGAGCTGAAGCTCCCCGAAGACATGAAGAAGACCATGTACAAATTCCCCTCCTGGCAGATGACCCGCACGCCCGGCGTGAAGGCCGCAGACTGGATGCACATGAACTCCGCCTCCTACCTCGGCCCCAACCACTGGTACGACGAGGATCCCGTCAAGTACGCGGTCTTCAACCCCGAAAACATCATCTGCTCCTGCCGGCAGCTCAACACCTGCTTCATCATCGACAAGGCCACCAAGAAGATCGTGTGGCAGATAGGCCCCACCTTCTATTCCGACGATAAATGGATCTTCAACGGCAAGGAATACAAGCGAGCCTTCGCCCGATTGGGCCAGTTTGTCGGCCAGCACCACTGCCACATGATCCCCGCAGGGCTGCCCGGCGCGGGCAACATTCTGGTGTACGACAACGGCGGCTATGCCGGATACGGGGAACGAAATCCCACTGCTCCTCTGGGATGGAGCAACGCCCGCCGCGACTACTCGCGTGTCGTCGAGTTCGACCCGGTCACGCTCAAGAAGGTGTGGGAACACTCCGCCGCCACCATGGGCCTGCGAGAGACCTACAAGTTCTACAGCGACTACGTGAGCTCCGCCCAGCGCCTGCCCAACGGCAACACCCTCATCACCAACGGCGCCGTGGGCCAGTTCCAGGAAGTCACTCCCGAGCATGAAATCGTGTGGGAATACATAAGCCCCTGGTACAATCCCAACGGCAAGTTCAACCTGGTGTATCGCGCCTACCGCGTGCCCTACGACTACGTTCCCCAGCTCAAGAAGCCGCAGGAATTCGCCGTCACTCCGCCCGAGAACACCACCTTCACCATTCCCGCCAGCAAAACGCCCTATAAGGCGAAAGGCTGATTTTTCCCCGACAGGGGAAAACGGCTTTCCCTCTTCCCCGGCCGGAAGAACGGAAGGTCGGTCTCATGAACGATGGAGCGCTTCCATCATAAACGCTCTTACGGAGCAGACATGAAAAAATCCCTTGCAACACTTCTTCTCGGCGCGTTTCTCTGCGCATCCTCCCCGGCGCTGGCCGAGGACGTGGAGCTCGGCCCCGACGCCTTCGACCTGAACAAGGCCACGGCGGAACAGCTCATGGAGATACCCGACGCCAACATCACCCCGGAAATGGCCAATGAAATAGTAGAGATGGCCAAAAGCAAACCCTTTGAACTGCCCGAGGACTTTCTGAAGGTACCGGGGCTGGACAACCACACGCTCCAGGCCATCAATCCCATTGAGCATGACGGAACCCTGTGGTACGATCCCGACGCCGAGCTGACGCTGGCCCCCTCAAAGTGCTGATTTCATCGGAGAATAATATGCACATGACCCGCATTGCCATACCGCTGCTTGCAGTCTGCCTGACGGCTGCTCCCGCGTATGCCGGGTCTTTCAGCTTCAACAGGGCCAGCGCTGAAAAAATGGTGCGGGACTGCGCGGAAGAAGGCGTAACCCTGCCCATGGCAGTAGCTCGAGCCATTGTCGAGGCCCGCTCCGACAGACGCTTCACCAGCATCGGCGACCTTACCGATATCCCGGGCATGACGAAAGAACTCATCAGGGAACTTGACCCCATCGAGGAAGAAAACGACCTCGTGTTCAATCCCAACGCCCTGCCCGGCATGAAGTCGTACTGATAAAGTCTTGCATTACACTCTTATATAACAATTTTATAACATACAATAAAATTTTCAAAATATATCGCATTATTTATAATAAACACACCGCCTGACAATTCTGCAATAACACCACCAGTTCAAGAATAACATACAAAATAAGACTCGTGTTACTATTAAAAACACTTAATTCATATCCTTATGAAAATTAAGTTTATTTTCTTATAATACGGTTTAATATTCATTTAAAAATGTTTTTATCCTCTTTACTCAGAGCTGATAGCATGTGCGACATTTCGCACACTTTCAAAACATCCATCTATAAATAATAAGCATAACATACTAAAACAATTATATATTATTACAACGGCACATTTCTTGCTAAAGATAATTCAACAAAACACAAAGTGATGCCCGGAACGTATGCTTTT
>NZ_CAJJIC010000132.1 GCF_905187505.1 uncultured Mailhella sp. | reverse complement strand
TTTTCCTGCCTTTCCTGCCTTTCCTGCGTTTTACATAGTTGCTTCGAAGAGGGCGGCGAGGGCGTCGGTGCTGTCGGGGTTATGGGCGAGGGCGTCGCGGGCGCGGGAGGCGCGGTCGGTGGATTTGGCCGAGGCGCGCGGGGGGCGGACGCTGGGGGCGTCGGCGACCTTTTTGACGGCGGCGGCGCGGCGGGCGGCGAGGGCGTCGTAGAGCATGGCCTTGGCGACGAGTTTGACCTCGTACCCTTTGGTCAGGCCGTTGACGGCGGAAGGGGGGCAGCCCTGTTCCTTCATGTATTCCGCGATGTTGGCGGCAAAGGTTCTGCCGTTGAATCCTGCTCCCATGAGGGCGCGAAGTTCCGGCTGCACGCGGGCGAACTCGTCGGCCATGGCGCGGGAGGCTTCGGCGGCGCGTTCGGCTTCGTAGCGGCGCGCGGCCTGCGTCACGCGCTCCTGCACGCGGCGCACGGCGTCCATGCGGGAGGCGCAGGCCTGACGCAGTTTCACAAAGGCGGCGGGATCACGTTCCGCAAGCGCGTTCCAGTCCACGGAGCCGTACTCGGCTTCCACAATCTGCTTCATGGCGGCAAGCGCCTGCTGAAGCTCGGCGTTGGCCGCCACGGCAAACTGCTCCTCGCGCTGCCTTGCGGCCTGCTCCTTCCGCCTCGCCTGCGAAAGCTCCGCGGCATGGGCCTGCTCGCGCGAGTGCACCGCGCTTCGCGCCTCGGGAGAAAGCGCGCTCCACAGCGCCTCTTCAAAGCCCTCCGGCATGGGCACGTCCGCAAGGCCCTCTTCGTCGTTTCCGGCGTCCTTTTCGGCATCATCGGCAGCGCCGGCGGCGTCCTCTGCGGCAGCGCCGCTCTTATCTTCGGCAGCGGGGCCGGATGCGTCACGGCCTTCGTCGTCCCGAACGTCTTCGGGCATGTCCTCCCCCTCTTCGGAGCCGCCTTCCGCCCCGCCGTCAAACAGGGAAGCTATGGCGTCCACGTCGTACACGCCCTCCGCTTTTTTCTCCATGTCGTTCATGCGTTCTCCTTCACGGCTTTCACGGCCGCATTCAATGCTTCATCCTTGCCATGTTCCTTGAGCGCGGCGCACTGCAATTCCCGAAAAATTTCCTTTTTCACCTCTGCAAGCGCCCGCTGTTTATGCCACCAGTCCTCACGCTTCACGCCGTCGGTACTGGCGCGCCACGCCTGCACATACCGCGCGTCAAGCCGGTCAAAAGCGTCCCGGAACACCCGACTTTGCAGAATGCGTCCGGCTTCCAGTGCGTCCATTCGTTCCTCATGCGTCATTCTTCCCCTCCCACAAAGTAATTGAGCAGTCCGCCGAGCTTGTCCGCGCCGTAGGAAATTACAGGATCCAGCAAAGCGGCAGCGGCCTTTCCCGCCATGCCCTGCACTCCCGCCATGACCGCAGGAAGTTCCGCAGGATTCCATGCTTCTTCCAGCCCCGGTTCCGTGTTCACATACCCCGGAGCATCGGCAGGCCATAGGGTAAGCCCGGCACCAGAACCTGCGCCCGCTATGGCGGGTGCTTTCAACTTGAGCTTTTTCAGCTGTTCCTGTAAGGTATTTTCAAAAGGGGTGCTGACAGCAGAAATGGGACCGCTGCCAACCTGCTCCGCAGGCATCTTCATCAGTGAAGGTGAGAATATGGAGGAGTTCGGCCCGCCCTCCCAGTACCCTCTTTCCTTCAACAAATGTTCCACCTTTGAGGTTTTCGGATCGTACACGGTAACGGTTTGAAAACCTTTTTTGTATGGCAAAATAGGCATATACCATGACCTATCCTGCTTGCCAGCAGGATTCCACAACGCCTCTTTTGCTACCGGATTCTTTCCAAGAACATTTGGAATAAGTACCGTATCCGGAGAATCGTAAATCTCCCGATATCCTTCAGCTATCTGTTCCGGCGTCCAATCATCTTTCTGAAAACGCTGGATAAGCCCATGATTATTGAAATAGCCATAGTTTCCGCCATATTCGGCCGAATTTTTCAAAGCATTTGCCGCATTCGGACTTTCCAGTGTTCCTGCTTTGCTTCCTCCATATTTTCGGCCTGCAATGGCCTTTTTCACTACGTCCAGAATATCCGGTCTTACCGCCCCTTCCGCATCATCCGGCGGCGAAGAAGCAGCGATAAGTCCCAGCAGGCCGCCGAGCGCCTTCATATCCATCACCATCCTCCAACGCCCTTGATATTCGTCAGGCCGCTGCCTCTCTCGCCCATTTGAAGGCGAGTCTGATCGAGTTCCTTTTCCATGCGCATTTCCGCCGCCTTCAGCGCAAGGCTTCCTTCGGTCTTCGCCCTGTCCATAAGCGCGCTCTGCGCCGTTTCTGCCGCGTCGCGCGCAGCGTCCGTCTGCGCCTTCCACGCGTCAAGACGCAGCCGCTCCAGCGTTTCCGCCTTCTCAAGCTCAAACTTCTCCCGCTCAAGACGCAGCTTTTCCTTTTCAAGCTCCAGCTTCTTCTCGTCCGCCGAAGGCGCGGCAGGCGCGTTCCTCATGGCCGCCTCGGCCTTCTTGGCGTCCTCTTCCGAACCGAAGAAACGCTCGGGCGATTCCAGTCCCGCGGCTTCCGCCATCTTGTGGCAGGTGTACACCACGTTGGACAGATGCACCGGCGAGTTCGACCCGAGACGCCCCATGAACGCCTGCTGAAGCTGCAATATCTCGCGACAGGCCGCCACCAGCTTCGAACGGTTGCCCGTGCCGAGTCCCACGGCCACGGCTATGTCCATGTCCGGGTCCCAGTTGCGCGGATCAAAGGCCATGAAACGGCCCTTCAGCCGCAGCTGCACCGCCTTGTCGTGATAACGGTGCAGAAGATGCAGCACATAACGGCCGAGCGGCTTGAAAAAGGTTTCGGCGTACACGCGCGCAATGAGCTCCAGACGCTGATTTATCGCCTCTTCCATGATGCTCGCGCCCGTGGCCGTGTTCTGGAGCGTGTCGGCCTGAAGACTCTGCGTGCGGCTCGACACCCCCGTGCGCCTCTCGATGAGCGCTGCGCTCATGTCGAGCCCGGCAAGCGCGTCCGACGACGATGCCGTCACGGGCAGCGGCGTTATGGTTGCGTCGCCGCGCACGCGATGCACCGCCCCCACCCCGCGCGCCAGCAGACTGTCGTATTCCACGCTGCCGCTCATGCCCTCGTTCACCACAAGCTCGCCCTGATTGGACAGCGCCAGATTGTCCAGATACTGCCGCGTCATTTCCGTGCGCAGGTCCTGCACGTCGGACACAAGATCCGCCAGACACAGCCCCACCACCTGATGCGGCATGGGCACCGAACAGGCGACAAAGAGCGGCGCACGATACAGCGGCCATTCCTCAAGCTTCAGAATGCGGCAGCTCTCCCCCTCGCCGCAGAACGTGGCCTTCACCTTTTCGTCCAGCCCGTCGCCGTCCAGATCGAAATCGAACCACGCTTCATAAATTCTGTATTCCCGCGCCGCCCCGCGTCCCTCGCCCCGCACCGGCCCGAAGGCGTCGTTCACCGCGCGGCCCACCGCGGTTTCCGGCATTTCGTCCGCGCCGTCTGCGGGTTCCAGCTCCTCAACGAGCGCGCGCGGATACCCTTCGCTCACAAGCTCGGAAGCCGTGCGAAGCTGCCAGCAGGCTATGAAGCGCGCCTTCTCCACGCTTTCCGCATCCGCCGACACAATCACGTTCTCCGGCGGCACGGCGTCGATGCGTATCTCGCGCACGGTCACCGTCTGATGCACGGTCACGTCGTAAAGCGGCCCCTGCGGCGACGCGTAACGGCGCACCTTCACCGCGCCCGGCCTCTCCATGTCCAGCGCCGGGTCCATGAGCAGCGCCACGGCCTCGGCTTCCGAAAGCCCGGTGAACTGCCTGACCCGCCTCTCCCTGCGCTCGGGACAGTGCGCCATGCACCAGCCCGCCCGCTGATACAGCCCGTCCGCCAGCACGTCGTGCACCAGCGAAAACATCCGCCTGCCGAACACCACCTGATTCACGTACAGCGTGGCGTCTTCGGCGGCCTGTTCCTGATCGGGCGTCTTCGGCTCGAACCGTATGATCTCATCCGTGCAGAACACCCGCATGAGGCCGGGCTTGGCCCATTCCACGGTTTCCATCACCGTGCGGTCGACATAGGTCGAAAGCCCCTTGCCCTCGCGCTCCTCGTCCACGCCGTAGCCGTAGCCCAGATACTTCTTCTTGAGCGCCGTGCGCTCCGAGGAAAGACGCGAGCCCTCCACCCCCATGCACGATTCCATTTCCCGCGCAATCACGCGGCGCGCCCGCTCTTCTCTGTCCTTTTCGTCCATCAGCATACCCGCAGATTTCTGCGCGGCGGAAGCCGGTCAAAGCCGCCCCGCCCCGCCACGTTGTCCAGCCCCATGGCCAGATACCGGAAGGCGTCCGCCCCGTGACTCGTCCAGTCATGCAAGGGCCGCGCCCGAAAGTCGTTCGCCTTCTCGTCCCATTCGCGCTGGTACAGACGCAGAGCTTCCAGACCCTGCGCACAGCGCTTCTCGTCAAACCAGCAGCGCGGCAGAAGCAGCCGCACCGCGTTTATGCCGTCGTCCACCGTGGTCATGGGCAGCACCCGACCCCGCACCCCGAGCCGCTGCAACGTCTCAAGCCGCGTCGTGCCCGTGCCGAGCTCCGAAGCCGCGGCGTCGTGCGGCAAAAGATGCTCGCCGTACACGTACCCCTTGTCGCGCAGCACCCTGACGTAATGATCCAGCCCCGCCCCCGACGCCTGATAGTAGTCGATGACGTGCACCTCGCGCCCCACCACCTGCGCAAACCAGATGGCCGTGGAATCCGAAAAGCCGAGGTCCCACGCCGTGACCACGGGAAATCCCGGCTGATACGGCACCGCGGCAATCCTGCCTTCCCGGTCGAGCTGCTCCATGAGCCTGCCGTAATACGCCCCCGCCACCGCCGCCGTGAACGAACACTCGTATTCCTGCTCGTATTCCGACTCGTCGGTCTCGCGCCGCGCCACGGCCAGATCCTCTTCCGAGAGTATTCCCGTCTCGGAAGCGCGGTACATGAGCGCCGCCCATTCCCCGTCGTGCAGACGCGCGTTCTCCCACACCTTCCAGAGCGCGTTCCGCCCCTTGGGCGTGCCCAGGAAAAGCGCCCTGCCGTGCGTGGCCAGAATCATGGGAAGCACGATTTCCGACCACATCGAATAGGGCATCTGCGCCACCTCGTCGAACACCACGTCGCACAGGTTCAGACCGCGCAACGAATCGGGATTCTCCGCCCCGTACAGACGTATCCGCGCGCCGTTTTTAAAGTCGACCCGAAGCTCCCCTTCGTTCACCTTCGCCCCGGCCGCCAGCGCGATCTTCTTCAGATAGTCCCAGGCCACGTCCTTGGCCTGCCGGTACGTGGGCGCAATGTACGCCCCGCGGTACGACTCCCCGGAAAGCGTGGCGTTGCGGCACAGCCGCGATACCGCAAGCACCGTCTTGCCGAAACGCCGATGGCAGATAAGCACCCCGAAACGCCGGGCATCCAGCGCTTCCAGCGCCTTCTGCTGCAGCGGCCTCAGCCGTATGCGAACCTCGCTCATCTCTCCTTCCCTACACGATTATGCCCGACTCCCCCGGGCCCCTGCCTTCCCCCGGGGGAGCGCAAAGTCCCGACGCCCTGCCGTCGAAACGGGCCCGGAGCGGGAAAACGCGGGGCGGCCCCTCTCACTCGCCCCCGAAGAGCACCACTTTCACGCTTTCGCGCACGTCGGCTTCTATTCTGTCGGTGAACATGCCGAGATGCCGCCCCAGAAGCTCGAGCGCCTTGTTCGCGCTCCTCGCGTCAAAGCGCCACACCCCGCGGCCTTCCTCGTCCACCATCTGCTCGCCCCGCGCCGTGAGCACCGGAACCCGCTGCATGGACCGCTCGACTATCTCCACCAGCGCCCGTACCACATACTCCGCGTCCACCCCCGTCCGCGCCGATACCCCGGCACGCGCTTCCACCAAAGCCGCCTGCACCGCAGGCTCGTGCAAAAGCCGCGACGCCGCCTGCGACGCCCCTTTCTCCGAATACCCCGCACGACGCGCAGCCGCCGCGCCGTTCATGTCCACAAGGTACTCCTCCACAAATCGCTTCTTCCTGTCCGTCAGTCCCATAACATCTTCTTTTTCATGATGATATTTAAGGCAGAGCGACGGGGGCTGCTCCTGAACCCCATGGCTCTTTCAGCTTTCTCTCAACGCTCTGGGGCCCCGGGCGACGTCAGGAGCCCGGCCGACGACCGCAAGCAGGCGGAATTCACTTCCGCCGTCAAGCGCAGCGGGCGTCGTGCAAGCCCCGTGCCCGTACAGCGTGTCCGGAGCTGACGGGACGTGGCGCTACTCGGGCAATGGGAAGTGTCAAGGAAAGCAGGGGCTCCGCCCCTGAAACCCCGCAGGGGCCCTGCCCCTGACTCCGAAAGAACTCCGAAAGGAACAGGGGCGCTGCCCCTGACCCCGTCGGGGGAGATAATCTCCCCCGAACCCCCATGGCTCTTTCAGCTTCTTATGAGCGCCGGGGAAAACCGTTCTTCTCCTCAGGCTGTCTTTCCAAAGCCCTGCGCCCTTCTGCCTGCCCTCTCAGTGCAGGCGTGTGCTGCCGCACCCGCCTGCGGTGGCCGACTGTTCCCC
>NZ_CAJJIC010000131.1 GCF_905187505.1 uncultured Mailhella sp. | reverse complement strand
GTTTTGGTAGCGTGCGGGATGAAGTCAATGAGTTGGCAGAAGAACTGGGGGCTGGGCTCATTGTTGCGGGCGCGGGCGGATTCTGGTGGTACCAGCAGCGGGGCACGTCCTCGCAGATACATTATCTTACGGAAAGCGTCGTACGCGGCAGCATACGCAAGACGGTCAATGCCACGGGCGAAGTGGACGCCGTGCAGCTTGTCACGGTAGGTTCTCAGGCTTCGGGCAAGATCATGCAGCTCAATGCCGTGATCGGTCAGAAGGTCAGGAAGGGGGATCTCATCGCGCAGATAGATCCCACGACGCGTCAGAACGATCTGGACACGGCGCGCGCTCTGCTCAAGACGTACGAGGCGCAGCTTCAGTCTCGCAAGATAGCGCAGAAGGTGGCGCAGACGCAGTATGACCGCGAAGTGAAGCTCAGGAAGACGGATTCCACCTCACGGGCGAATCTGGAAGATGCGGAAAACACGCTGGCGGCGGCGAAGGCCAGCGTGACGGAAATGGAGTCGCAGATACTTCAGCAGAAGATAGCGGTGAACACGGCGGAAACGAATCTGGGCTACACGAAGATAGTGGCTCCGCTTGACGGGGTGATCGTGTCCGTGCCGGTGAAGGAAGGTCAGACGGTGAACGCCAATCAGACCACGCCTACCATCGCGCAGATTGCGGACCTCACGGACATGGAAATCAAGATTGAAGTGTCGGAAGGCGACATTCCCTTCATCAGGGAGGGTCAGAAAGTACGTTACACGCTGCTCGGGGCTCCCGACAAGGTATACACGACCAGCATCACGTCCATTGATCCGGGCGACACCACGCTTTCGGACGCCACGTCTTCGACTTCCGGCACATCGTCGAGCAGCTCTTCGAGTTCTTCGAGCAGTTCTTCGAGTTCCGCCATCTACTACTACGCCAAGGCGAGGGTTCCCAATCCCGACGGGGTGCTGCGCATCAGCATGACCACGCAGAACGTCATTGAAATCGCCAGGGCCGACGATGTGCTTCTTGTTCCGAGTCTGGTGCTGGAAAACGACGGCCGGGGCAACTACAGCGTGCGCGTGCTCGGCAAGGACAACAAGGTTGAGGTGCGCAAGGTGGAAACGGGGCTCACCAACAACGTGATGACGGAAATCCGTTCCGGTCTCAAGGAAGGCGAAGCGGTCATCTCCACGCAGATGTCGAGCGCCGAGATTGCGGACAGTCTGGCCAATCCGCGCAGCAACCGCAGGCCTGCGCGCTGATGAATGCCGGGGCACAGGCCCCGCGGTCGCTCAGGAACGCGCGGCCTGCGCCGCGCTTCATGAATCATTCCCTGCAGAGAAACACTCATGGTCACTCTCGAAGTACGCAACATAGGCAAGCATTACGGCAGCGGAGAAAGCCGCGTGCAGGTGCTCAGGAACGTCAGTCTGAGCATAGAGCGCGGGGACTTCGTGGCCATCATCGGCCAGTCCGGTTCGGGCAAGTCCACGCTCATGAACATTCTGGGCTGTCTCGACACGCCTTCCGAAGGCACCTATCTGGTGGACGGCAAGGCCACGGAAGGGCTCTCGCCCGACGAGCTGGCCAGACTGCGCGGGGAGAAGTTCGGCTTCATCTTTCAGCGCTACAATCTGCTTGCGAGTCTGAGCGCTCAGGAAAACGTGGCTCTTCCCGCCGTGTATGCGGGCATGGAGGGGCATGCGCGCAGCGCAAGGGCGCACGAACTTCTCATCAAGCTGGGGCTCGAGGGCAAGACGCAGAACCGCCCCAACGAGCTTTCAGGGGGTCAGCAGCAGCGCGTGTCCATCGCCCGCGCCATGATGAACGGCGGGGAAATCATCCTGGCCGACGAACCCACCGGCGCGCTGGACTCCAGAAGCGGCGAAAACGTCATGGCGCTGCTCATGCAGCTCAACGCCGAAGGACACACGCTCATTCTGGTCACGCACGACCGGCACATTGCCGAATACGCCAACCGCATCATAGAAATCAGGGACGGCGAAGTCATCAGCGATCATCGCAAAAAGCCCGTCGGCAATCCCGAGGGAGCGAAGGCCGCCGTATCTCCGACCTCCTCGTGGAAGTACATGCGCGATCAGCTTGCCGAAGCGTTCCGCATGTCGGTGCAGGCCATACTTGCGCACAAGATGCGCTCGCTGCTCACCATGCTCGGCATCATCATCGGCATTGCCTCGGTGGTTTCGGTGGTGGCGCTCGGCCGCGGCTCTCAGGAAAAGATTCTGGCCGGCATCAACGCCATGGGCACCAACACCATCGACATCATGCCCGGCCGCAGCTTCGGCGACCGCAATTCCGGCCGCTACACCACGCTCACCGTGGACGACTCCGAAGTGCTGGCCGAACAGAGCTACATCGCGAGCGCCACGCCTTCGGCAAGTTCCAGCGGCAGCTTCGTGTACCGCAATCTCACGGCCAACGGCTCGTTGAGCGGCGTGGGCGAACAGTACTTCAACGTGAAGGGGCTGGAGCTTGCGCGCGGCAGGCTCATCAACCGCGCGGACATCGACGAGGCGCGCGCCGTGGCCGTGCTCGACGACAACACGGTGCAGGAACTTTTCCCCAACGGGGAAGACCCCATAGGCGCGGTCATTCTGTTCAACAAGCATCCCTTTGAAGTGGTGGGCGTGACGAAAAAGCCCAACGCCACCTTCGGCCCGCGCAGCAACCTTACGGTGTGGACGCCCTACACCGCCTACATGGCAAGGGTATCCGGCAGCCGGAGCATTTCCTCCATCACGGTGAAGATAGCCGACGGCGTTTCCGCGCAGATTGCGGAAAAGGAGCTCACGCGTCTTCTCACCTCGCGCCATCGCGGCGTGACGGACTTCTTCACCATGAACACGGACAGCATCCGCCAGACCATGGAAAGCACCACGACCACCATGCGGCTGCTCATTTCCTGCATTGCCTTCATATCGCTGCTTGTGGGCGGCATAGGGGTGATGAACATCATGCTCGTGTCGGTCACGGAGCGCACGCGGGAAATCGGCGTGCGCATGGCCATAGGCGCAAGACAGTTCAACGTGCTTCAGCAGTTTCTCATCGAGGCCGTGCTCATCTGCGTGATCGGCGGCGTCACGGGCGTGCTTCTGTCCGCGTGCATCGGCGTGCTGTTCAACAGCTTCATTCAGGACTTTCCCATGTCGTTTTCCACGGGTTCCATCGTGCTGGCCATCACCTGTTCCACCTTCATCGGCATCATCTTCGGATACATGCCGGCCCGACGCGCCGCCACGCTCAATCCCGTGGACGCGCTCTCCCAGGAGTGATTCCATGAAAGCCACGCCCTTTCTCTGCGCCGTGCTGCTTCTTGTTTCCGGCTGCGCCACACGCGACTACCAGATTCCCCCTCAGGGCATTCTGAGCGAAAGCCAGATCGAGCAGAACTTTCACATCGACCGCGAGTGGTGGAAACAGTACAACGATCCCACGCTCAACAAACTGGTGGACATGGCTCTTGCGCGCAACATCGACCTTGCGCGCAGCACCATTACCGTCAACAAGGCCCTGTATCAGGCAAGACAGTTCGGCGCGGATCTCGTGCCCACGTTTTCGGGCTCCGGCAGCGCCGATTCCCGCACCGCGCTCGACAGCGGCAGGAACACGCGCAGCTTCGACGCTTCGTTCGGTCTGGCGTATGAGCTGGATCTGTGGGGCCGCCTGCGCGACTCCACGTCGGCGCAGGTGTGGGAATACCGCGCCACGGAACAGGACAGGGAAGCCACGAAGCTTGCGCTCGTCAACAGCGTGGTGAATACCTGGTACAGCATGGCCTACACCTCTCGCGCTCTGGAACTGAGCCGCGAAAGCCTGAGCTATTATGAGCGGCTTCTTAAGATCATGCAGGAAAAGTTCCGCTCCGGCCAGACCGACGGTCTCGACCCTGCGCAGACGGAACAAAGCCTGCTTTCCCAGAAGACCACCGTGCTCACGCTGGAAGAAGACCTCCGCACGGAACGGCAGACGCTGCGCGACCTTCTCAACCTGCGCCCGGAAGAGGAACAAACGCTCCAGCTTCCCGATCTGCTGGCCGTAAAAGTGCCTGCCGTGGACCTCAACGTTCCCGTGGCCGCGCTCGGCGCAAGACCGGACGTGAACGCAGCCGAATTCCGGCTGCTCTCCTCGTTCCGCAACCAGAACGCCGCCCGGGCCGATCTTTTTCCCTCGCTCACCATAGGCGGCACGCTCGGCGCGTCGGCCTCGTCGGCCTCCGACCTGTTCCAGTCCTCCTTCATCAAGGGTCTTATAAGTTTGGATCTTCCGTTCCTGGACTGGAATCGTGTAAAATGGAACGTGAAGATTGCCGAGGCCGACTTTGAAGATGCCAAACTCGCCTATGAAAAAAGCGTGACCCAGGCGCTCAACGAAGTGGCCCTCTATTACGGCTCTCTGGGGAATGCCGAGCAACAGTTCGAAAACATTCAGAAAAAATATGACGCTGACCGCAGAGTGGAAGCGTACCGCAAAGCACGATATGAGCAGGGAGCCGACGAACTCAAAGACTGGCTGGAGGCGCTGAAGGCGCTCAACGACTCCCGTCTGTCGGTTCTGGAGCGGAAATACGGCGTGATTTCCGCCTCGAACGCCATCTGGCAGGCCATGGGAGGACGCATTTTCGGCAGATAAATAATTTATTCATGAGATTGACCTTTCTCTGTTTTCATCAGAAAATCGCCCCATCTGTTTCCATGTCAGGTGAGGCGATTTCTTTTTTTCCCTCCACGCGAAACATTGAGATATAAGGACATGAATCATGAGCACATTCCGCAATCTTTCCTACGCTCTGCTTTTTCTCTCCCTGCTGTCGCTTGCGATGATCTTTCCCTTCTCCCGAGCGACGTACAGCATGACCACATTCTCCTTTCTCGGCGTTTTCGTCGCCGTGTTTGCCGTGAGTCTTGTAGCGCTCATCGCCTCGCTCACCATGTACTTTCACTCTAAAAACACGGCCATTACGGTGCTCAAGCGCCGCGGCGGCCGCGTGTATGCCGAGCTTTTGCATCATAAGATTCTGCTCATCAGCGCCATAGACGGCGACAAGTCCGTGGCCGACTGGGATCATTACCTCTACAATCCCGACGAATTTCCGCGCATCAAGAAGTTCCTCGGCGAGGAATACTTCCTGCTGCTCTCCTGCGATTCCTTCTTCTGCAATTCCAAGGCGGCCGAGGCCTACAACGCCTTCAAGACGCTGCACGACGATTTTGCCACCTTCATCCGCTCCGTATCCTACGACCGCGTGGAATGCGCCAAATTCAAGAAGCTCTATGAAAGAAAGACCGGTCACGAACTGACCTCCTCCACGCCTGTTGAGGAATTTCAGGGCGAAGACTTCAGCGAAGCCTACGAAGCCCTGCTTGCGGCCAACGAACAGGCGCTGAACACCGTGGAAGGCCTGCTCACCAAGATTGAAAACTTTGAAATCAATCTCGGCAAGTACTACACGGCGGGCATTCCCTGGGCCACAACCAAAAAAACCCTGAACGCCCGTTATCAGGTTTGGCTGCACGCCACGGAAGTATAAGAGAGAAAGAAAGAGAGGATGGAGTTTGCGGGGGAAGGCGAAACCCCTTTTGAAAAAGGGCTTTTCCCCTTCCCCCGCACCCCTATCCCCTTTCCTAAAACTTTTATTGTTTCAGGCTGCTTTCCTTTTTCCCGGGCACTCGAGCGAAGTTTCCTTCAATCGCGTGCCCTTTTTTAGCACCTGAAAAAAGAGGAAAAAGATACTTCCGAACTAAGAAGAGAAAGGAAGAAGAAGAAGAAGAAGAAGAAGAAGAAGACGACGACGCTTCCCGGGGAAGGGGAACCCCCTTTTGAAAAAGGGCTTTTCCCCTTCCCCCGCACCCCTATCCTCTTTCCTAAAACTTTTATTGTTTCAGGCTGCTCTCTCTTTTCAAGGGCACACGGCGAAGCTTTCTTCACTGTACTGCCCCTTTTTTGTGCCTGAGCGTCGCACACGTTACCGCTGAGCGCAAAATCTCTCCCAATGCTTCAACCTCGGCATCGAAGTTTGCCGTCGGCCGAGATTCCTGATGTCGCCCGAGTCCCCAGAGCGTAGAAAAGCAGCCTTCCGGTCTGCTTTTACAGCCCGGCCCTCGGTGATCCCTCCAAAATATCCGGAAATCTCTTCCTTACTCACGACTGTCCGACTTTTGTCGGACAGGAGTCGGCCACCGCAGGTGGGTCCGACAGGACACACCTGCACTGCGTCCGCAGCCCGAACAGCGCCCGCCAAGACTTTCCGCGCCTCGCAACAGCTGCCGTTTCCCCTCTCCCGCTTGTCTTCGGCAACGCGCCCTGCTCCCGCACTCCCGCCCGCCGAGGGCGAAGCCGTCGGCGGAAACAGGGGGGTCCGGGGGGAATTATTTCCCCCGGCGGGGTCCGGGGCAGCGCCCCGCTTCTCCGGCCTGTTGCCTTCCACTCAATCCCGGGGCAGCGCCCCGCTGCTCTGGCAGATCTCCTTCCACTCAATGCGGGGACAGCTCCCTGCTCTCTGCCTGGTTCTCGCTGCACGCTGTCCCCAGTCTCTTCGTTTATCCTACATGCCATTTCTTTTAAACAACAAAGGGACGCCCCGGAGTGGGGGCGTCCCTTTGATATTACCCGATATCAGGCCGTCAGATGAGCCAGCCCATGGGGATGAGGGACAG
>NZ_CAJJIC010000130.1 GCF_905187505.1 uncultured Mailhella sp. | reverse complement strand
CCACTCCTCTGATCGTGCCGATCCTTGGACTGACCGGACCGAATGTAGTGGTTGTGAACAACTACTACAAGGAGAAGGACAAAGTCGGCGCCGAGGTTGTTGTACTGGGCGGCGGGCTGGCCGGCTGCGAATGTGCCCATGCCGAAGAAAAAACATGGCGAGTTCTGTACGTGGAAGGCGGACCTTTTTCCAACTACCAGCAGACCCTTGCCCAGACCGCTCGAGGTCTCGAAAAGCTGGGACTCATCGACAACGGTCAGGTAGCCATTCCCTCCGACACGGAATCGACCGTCGCCATGTGGCAATGGCTGGCAGACAATGCTCATGGACGCATAAAATTTCTTCGCGACGGCCATTATTCCGCGGACTGGGACACCACGGCCAGACAGCACATAAAAGATGCCGTCATCGAACGTGTGCGTCATCGCAAGGACGTGGACATGATCATTGCCATGGGTACCTGGAGCGGGCTCGACATGAGCTCAGAGGATCTGGGAATTCCGGTCTTTTCCATGAGCGTGACCGACGCCGTTTCCGCAGGCATCGTGAAGTCCGCCGAGGATTCAGGCAAAAACAACGTACACGCTCAGCTTGAACCCGGACGATTCCGTCGTCAGATTTCCATGTTTCATGAAATCTTCCATTTTAAAAAACTCGGCGTTCCCTTTGAGGACACGCCTGAGGGGCGCAATACCGCCGCCATGGACGAAATCGAACAGACTGCGGCGGACCTGGGCATAGAACTTGTGCTGCGTTCCGCCCCTCTCGATTTGCCCGATGCCGCCCAGGCCTTCAGCAATCTCAAGCAATGCGTGGAAGAGCTGTCCAAAGAATCCGACGCCATCTATCTGACCTACACGTCGACGCCCATGGAAAAAATTCCCGATCTCATGACGCCCATCATTGAGGCCGGCATTCCCTCCTTTGCTCAGGCCGGCCCCCAGCTTGTGGAATACGGCGTGCTCATGAGTCTCGCCCAGGCCAGCTTTGCCGACATCGGTCAGTTCGAAGCGGATGCCATAGCGGCCGTCATCCACGGCAAAAAGCCACGCGAGGTCAATCAGATCTTTGAACCGGAACTGGGACTGGCGATAAATCTGAAGACAGCCATGCGCATAGGCTGGAATCCGCCGCTGGAGATTCTTGCCGCCGTGGATGAAATTTACCAGCAGATTCCGGCGGTGCATTAAATGCCTCAGCCTCCGCTTCGCAGACTTTTTGTCGGCGGCATTCTCGCACTGCTCTGCGCACAGCTTCTGTACGGGACGCTCATGCTTTCCGCCCTCTATAAACAATACCAGGAGCCGGTGTTTCAGATAAACGGGCTCGTCTGTCAGGATATTGCCGATCATCTCGGACTTCTCGTACGCGTGGGCAAAAGCCTCCGTCCTCTGACGCTGGAACGGTTTCTATCTCAGTATCAAACCCGCACGGAAGCGGAAAACATCGCGGTTGCAGACACCGACGGCAATGTCATTTATCAATGGGCAAAAGCCGGAGAACGCCGCATCCTCACGCCTTCCGATGCGAAACCCGTCTTCGGTCAGGTCCAGAAATTTTCCACGGACGACAGCTTCTGGACGGTCTGCCCCATCACTGGAAGGCAGGGCCTCATTGCCGGCCACGTTTTCATGGCACTCGACAAAACACGCATTTCCGCGCTGCTGGCCGATGCCGCACGGGGACAAATGCTGCTCTTCTGCGGCGTGACGCTGGGCGAGTGCATTCTGCTGGCCCTGCTTCTTCAGTTGTTTGCTTTTCCGCATCAGCATGCCTCTCCCAAAAATTTTTCCCTTCGCCTGCGCGTATGCTTCATGATTCCCCTCATCGCCGGGCAAATTTTCATTCTCTGCATGCTCCATTCACCGCTTTCCCGCCTGTATGACGAAGAAATGACCCATACAGGCTCACAGATTGCAAGACAGATGTCGTGGGATCTCGAGCGCCTCGCCGGCATGGGTCTGCCTATAAGCGGCATACACGGCATGGAAGAGTGGATGACCGCAAGACAGGCTCACGTTCCCACGCTGGGCATGGCGGTCTTCGACGGTACCGGAAAGCTGCACGCGGCCGCGGACGCCTCGGGAAAGCTCTCGAAAGAGGACTGGCAGAAGCTCTGCGCCTTGACCTCCCCGGTGACGCTGAACATGCGGCATCCTGCCGACGGGACTCCCGTCGGCACCATACAGATTCTCATGAACCCCGCCGCAGCGGAAAGCAACCTGCACTCCGTCATGCTGGACAACATGACCATGACGGTGGTGGCGGCGCTGTTTCTTTCGGAACTTCTGTTTCTGCTGCTCATGAGCCGCAAGGGAACGACCGCGATGTCCCGATCCCCGGAGTTCATGCGGCCCATTATTTTCGCCTGTCTTTTTGCTACGGAAATGTCCATGTCCTACGTCCCTATCCGCATAGGGGAACTGGGTCTCGACCTTTTCGGACTCCCGCCGGACGTGGTTTCCGGTCTTCCCGTCTCCTGTGAACTTTTCATGGCCGGACTTGCCATGTTTGCGGGCGGATTCTGGAGTCAGAAGTCTGGCTGGAGACCCATGCTTCTTTCGGGACTTGCGCTGGCCTGTCTAGGCTCCTGCGCAAGCTGGCTCTCGTCCTCGGCCCTTCCCTTCGTTCTGGCCCGCGGAATGTCCGGGCTCGGATACGGCTTCATCAATCTTTCCGCACAGGTCTTCGTCATTGCTCATTCTTCCGAAGACAGCAGAGCGCGCAACCTTGCCTTCATGTTTGCAGGCCTGTACGCCGGCACGCTGTGCGGCAGCACCATGGGCGGACTCATTGCCGACAGACTTGGATACCAGGCCGTATTTCCGGCTTCCGCCGCCATGCTTGCACTTGCCGTCACGGTTCTTTTTCGTCTGCTGCCCAGAGAACCGTGGCAAAACGAAGAAGAAACTTCCTCCCGTCTTACCTTTCGCGAAGCATTGGATTTTCTTTTCGACAGACGAATGGGAACACTTCTGCTCTTCTTCATCATTCCCAATGCGCTCATAACGGTATGCCTGTTCCAGTTCTTCATGCCGCTTTCCCTGAGTCAGGCCGGCATGTCCCCTGCCACCATAGGCCGAGTCTTCCTTCTGTACTGTGTCATCGTCATGTTTGCGGGACCGGCCTTCGGCTCACTGCTCGACAGAACAAGGCACATGGAGCGGCCGCTTTTTCTTTCCATGATCATCGTCTCTCTCAGCGTCACCGCCCTTCTCGTCTTCGACGGCCTTGCCGCTGCCATGACGAGCGTGGCACTTCTTGCCGTCAACACCTCCATAGCAGCCAACGGGCAGGGGCCCTACGCCCTTTCTCTCCCCGCCGCCCTGCACTTCGGTCGCGCGCGCACCATGGGATTCTACAACGTGGCCATGCGCATAGGACAGGTGCTCGGCCCGCTGAGCCTCGGCATCATGATGGCCGTATGGAACGCGCGCACGGGCCTCACCATTCTGGCCGTCGGCACCGCATGCTGCGCGCTTCTCTTCATCGTTTTCAGTCTTACCCGCAACTCCGGTTCCCAGGAATCCTGATGCCCCGTCTTGTCATAAAAATCGGCGTACTGCGCAAAAACCTCATGGTCGTTCATGATCTCTGCCGTCAGGCGGGCGCCATGTGCATGTTCGTCTTCAAGGAGGCTCCGCTTCATCCTCGTCTCACGGCCGACATCATGAAAGGATCTCCCGTGCGACGCCTCGGGCTTGTGGCCTGGCCGAAACACCGCCTGCCGGACCTGGCCGACATACACATACACCATGTCTATGCGCCTTCGCCCCTGCTTGCCCGACAGGCTGCCGCCTGTTCATGCGTTTACGTAGACTCTCTTTTTACAATGCGCACCCTTGCCCGCGGCTTGAACGGCAACACGCCGCAAATCCGCCTCTGCATGGAAGCCGGGGACGGCAGAGACGGAGCTCCGGCCGAGGAACTGCCGGACCTGTGTGAACACGCGCAAAGCCTGGGCCTACCCATTCGCGGTCTTGCGGTAAACTTTGCCTGTCTGAGCAGGGAAGCCCCCTCGATCCGGCGCTTGCAGGAGGCCGTTCAGGCTTTGCAGGACATACGCCTCTGCTGCACGGCAGAGGCCGACGTTTCCGCCGGCGGAACGGACATGCTGGAACTTGCGGCTCAGTCTTCTCTGCCTTCCTCCATAGGGGAAATCCGCTGCGGCACCGGCATAACCCTCGGCACGTACCCGCTCTCCGGGCGTCCCATTCCCGGGACCGGACAGGATGCTTTTAAACTGGAAGCGCAAATTCTGGAAAGCCGAATAAAGAACGGCCGCCATATGGCTCTTCTCGACATGGGAACCTTCCACACGGCGCCGGAATGTCTCCGGGCTCCCCTGCCCGGCATGAGCTTTGCCGGAGCCTCCTCCGCCTATACGTCCTTCGACGTGACCGATTGCCCGGAGTCGCTTCACGAAGGACTGACGCTTTCCTTCACACCGGACTATCACGCGCTTTCACGGGCACTCTTCTCTCAGGCTCTTCCCATTACCATGGAGGAAGCATGAACGACTTTCTTCTGCGCTCAGCCGGACCTGATGATCTTGACGGACTCGTTCTTCTGGAACATGAGGTGGAACGGGCTCTTCCCTGCCGGGACATGTTCGCCACGGACGAAAGAGAGTTCTATGAACCCATCGTGCGGGGTACAGGTCACATCTTGCTGGCGTTCGACGCCGACGGAAAACTGGCCGGGGCGAGCGTCATACGCTTTCCCGCGGCGGACGATCCGGAAAATCTCGGGCTCCCGCTCTCTCTGCCCCCGGAGCGACTGGCGACCGTTCGACACCTCGAATCCGTCTTTGTCCGTCCCGACATACGGGGGAAAAAACTGGCGGAGCGTCTCGTGCGGGAAAACATGCACATTACGGAAGGATGCGGCCGAACGCTGTCCATGGCCACGGTATGGCCGGGGAACGCCGCCAGTCTGAAGCTCCATCTGAATCTCGGCCTGCACATACGGGCCTTTGCCTTCAAGTACGGCGGGAAGCCCCGGTTCATTCTCATGGACGGAGACAGAACCGCCATGGACGCAGCCCCCGTCTTCGTCCGAGCCATGGATCTGAACGCACACCGCGCGCAACTGAACGCAGGCATGGCCGGAGTGGCCATATGCACACAGCCGAACAGTCAGGATTTTCTGGTGGAATACAGACCTGTCATCACATCCTGATGCATGGACGCAGTTTTTTCTCCCCGGACGATGCCGCCGGAAGGCGGCATCTGCACGCTTTATGCGCCTCCTTCTCCTCCCTCTCGGAGGCTCCGGCTCTTTCTTTTTTATGACGAAGAAACGCCCCGGCCGCTCCAGCAAAAACAACCTCATAAGGACAGCAGTCTGTTGCAGGACTCCACGGCTTACAGTCTCAGGGCAAGAGGCATCGGGACATGGGCGCACGCAGAGAAAAAACGTCCGAAATCGCTTCCACAGTCACGGCAGGCTGCCCAGCCTCAACTCCGCGGCGCATGCCAAGGAAAACTCGCGTTGCCGGAACGATCTTTTGCGCTCCCGCTCAGTCCGACGGGACGGCCCACGAAGCATCGGCAAAGCACTATGCCGACGCCCGGCGAAAGCAAAGCATGGTAATGTCATCAGACTGAGGAGCGTCCTTTCTGTATGCCTTGATGGCCTGCATGACGCCGTGCAGCACTTCGTCGGGAGAGGCGCCGCGCAGATTCTCCAGGACCTCGGCTATGCGCTCTTCGCCGAAGAGCTCAAGCTTGTCGTTCATGGCCTCGGACACGCCGTCGGTATAAAGCAGACAGTATTCTCCCGGGGCAATTTCGGCGTGACAGGCCTCGTAATCAAGTCCCTGCATGGCTCCGACAAGCGGCCCGCTGGTATCCGTAAGCATGCGGATCGGCACATTTTTATCCTGACTTACCACAAACGGCGGACAATGCGCGCCGCTTGCGTAGTCAAGACGTCCCGTTGCCGGATCAAAAAGTCCTATGAACAGCGTGACGAACATGCAGCTGGGATTGTTTTCCGCCAGCCGTTCATTGATGCGGAGCATGGCTTCCGAACAGGAAAGCCCTTCGGCCAGCGCATAACGAACCAGCGTGACCGTCATGGACATGAACAGGGCGGCGGAAACGCCCTTGTCCGAAACGTCGCCTATGACGACGGCCTGTCTGCCGTCGGGAGCGGTAAAGAAATCATACAGATCGCCTCCCACCTCCTTGGCCGGCTCCAGAAACGCCGCCGCAGAATAGCCGAGACTCTTCGGCGCCCCGTCCGGAGGGGGCAATATGCCCATCTGAATGTCCCTTGCGGCATTCAGCTCGCCCTGCATTCTTTGACGGACGGCCAGAGTGTCCACAAGCCGACGAATGTTTTCATCCAGAGCCTTCACCATGTGGGCAAACGCTCCCGCAAGCTGCCCTACTTCGTCCTTTCTGTCCACAGGCAGATCATCGACAATGTCGGCCGCAAATCCTACGCCGCGTTCCGAACTGAAGTCTTCCTTCGCTATTTCCCGCGCCCTGCGGGTGAGAAGACGCAACGGCGCAATGATGCGCATGGTGAGCACCAGCATGATGAGAAGACTGGCTCCAAGGAGCACCGCCGCCACGACAAAAAGGTGACGGGTCAGCTTTTCCGCAGGACCGGTAATGGCACTCAGCGGTATGGACGCCGTCACATACCAGTCCATGGCCTTGAAATAAGCCAGCCGGTACAAAACGGGATTCTCCGGATCCGTCGTATACCCTTCCAGAGCCTCCCCTTTGCGCACACGC
>NZ_CAJJIC010000129.1 GCF_905187505.1 uncultured Mailhella sp. | reverse complement strand
TCCTCCTCGGAGGTGTTTTGGGCGCTCTGCTCGGCTGGCGCTTCAGCTTCCGGCGTGTTCTTCCGGGGAGTCCGGCGCGTGCGCGTTTTGCGCGGCGTGCTCTGCTGCCCGGAATTTTCGTTCTCTCCGGCGTCGGTTGCGGCCTCGGCCGCTTTTTTCGTCGTGCGTCGGCGGGGCTTTTTTTCTTCCGTTTCTCCTTCTGCGGAAGGCTCCTGTGCGTCGGCCTTCTTGCGGGTCCGGCGGACGGTTTTCTTTTCTTCGGCAGGCACGTCCGTTGCGGCGGCCTTTCTGGTGCGGCGGGGTTTTGCCGCCTTGATTTCTTCGGTGTTCTCTTCGGTAAGAACGGGATTCTGACTCATGTGATCCTCAAAAATGGTGATGCGACATCAGCTTTCCAGGCGCCGCAGGGCGACTTTTATGCCGGAGCGCGCAAGCGTGAGCAAGGCGTAGCATCCGGCGGAAAAGGCACCTGGATTGGCGACGATCGTGCGCCCTACGCGCTGTATTCCTGCTGATTCGTGGATGTGCCCGCACAGGCAGACGGCGGGCTGATATTCCTCTATGAAATCCCGTATGGCGGTGGAGCCGACATGGCCGCCGCCGTCGATACGGTCGCAAACAGTGTTGTACGGAGGATTGTGGGCGGCCAGCACCATATCCCGGTAACTGCCGGCGCGGCGGGCCAGATCCTCCAGCCATTCCGAAAAACGTGCCTCTGGGAACTCCGATGGCGTTCCAAAGGGACTGAACGTGGAGCCTCCCACCCCGAGAAGGGCGAGATCCGGGCTCAGCTCCCGCACGCTGCGATGCAGGTTGATGCCGCGCTCCTCGAGCCAGTCGTTGACTTCGGCCCGGTCCATGTTGCCTATCTGGGCAAGGATGACGGGATTGACGGCCTGAAATGCCTCAATCACCGTGCGGGCAGCGGCGACGCCTCCCAGCGTGGTCAGATCGCCGGTGATGATGACTCCGGCCGCCTGTTCCAGTTCCGGTATATCCCTGACACGGCGGATGCAACCGTGGATGTCGCCGAGCACGATCCAGAGACGCCCGGATTCGGTCCGGTCTTCAGCGTCCGCAAAGTCGGCAAAGCGCGCAAGGCGCGTCGACAAAGAGCCGCAGCTCGGAATGTACGGAGCTGATTCCGGAACGGGGCTTGGCATTGTAGGGAAAATCCTTTTCCGCTGGAGCGGATGAAAATATCCGCAGAACGTTTCTGCTGCAGGGCAATATAGACTATTTTTTTTCGTTTGACAAAGGGGGAGAGGAGGGCAAATCTATGAAAATGCCGGACGCGCCGCGGACGGCATGATTTTATCTGGCATATTAATATGTTGCGCTTTTCTTTAAAGAGCGGAAGGGCTGCCTATGAACATTTCCGGCATGAACAAGAAGGAACTGCGCGTCTTTTTGAGAAAAAGACGCGGGGAACTTTCCTCCGGTCCGGCAGGCGCGGAACGTTCCCGACGAATGCAGAAGCGACTTCTTGAAAGCACGTTCTGGCGGAAAAGCCTTGTGGTGACGCTTTATGTCGCCGTGAAGGGAGAGGCGGACACGTCTCTTCTGCTTCGCGCGGCCTGGAGCGAGGGCAAGACGGTGTTTCTGCCGCGCTGCCGCAGGGATGAGCCGGGAACCATGGACATGATCGCCTGCTTGGGACCGCAAGCGCTGGAAGTGTCGGCCTTCGGCATTCCCGAGCCGGAAAGGAAGGCAAATTCCCGCCTGCTTTCCGCAGCGGAGCTTACGGGCGGAGAGAAAACGCTCATCATCGTGCCGGCGCTGGCTTTCGATCGGGAAGGCTACAGGCTGGGCTACGGCGGCGGCTACTATGACAGGATGCTTTCCGAAGCCCGCTGCACAAGCGTGGGACTCACCTTTCACGGGCTTCTGCAGGATCGTCTTCCCCGCGACTCGTGGGACCGGCCCGTCGGGGCCGTATGCACCGAGGAGGAACTTCTTTGTCTCTGACCATGCTTCCCTTTCAGTTTCCGGGCGTTCCCGGCGTGGGCTGCGCCTTTTCCATGCGCGGCTTCGGCAGCGTTTCCCTTTCCCGCGGGGAGGGAAGCTCGTCTGAGGCAAGACGTGCTTCCATTCCAGCGCTGCTCGGCGTGCAGGCCTTTGCCGAGGTGCATCAGGTGCACGGCGTACGCACGATTTTCGAGCCCGAGGGACAGAACCCCGGACAGACGCCCTCCGAACAGGCCGACGGCATGGCCTCGTCCCGTTCCGGACTTGCGCTCATGATAAAGACCGCGGACTGTCAGCCCATTCTTGTGGCCCACGAGTCCGGCCGCTACGTCATGGCCTTGCATTCCGGATGGAGAGGCAACCGGCAGGAGTATCCGCGCGTCGCTGTGGAACAGTTCTGCGAGCACTACCGTCTTGAGCCTCGTGAGCTCTGGGCCGTGCGCGGTCCGAGTCTCGGGCCGGCGGCATCGGAATTCGTGAACTTCGACAGCGAGTGGGGGCCGGACTTCCTGCCGTGGTACGACAGCGAACGCCGGACCGTGGATCTGTGGATGCTGGCGCGCCATCAGCTCGAAACCGCAGGCCTTGCGCCCGGTCGCATTCTCGGCATCGATCTTTGTACCTTCGACAACGCGCAGCTGTTCTTCTCCTACAGGCATTTCCGGCAGAAGGGCAGCGAGGACGGACGTCAGGGAAGCTTCATCTGGATTCGTGCCGTCTGAGCGGGCGATGCGTGCAGGCATCGCCGCTTCGTTAAAAATTTTTTATGCGCGTCCTTCGTCGTCAGCTTGCGACGAACCGGGCGCGCGTTTTTTCCCGGTATCGGCCGAGAGACGCTCTGTTCTTGAAAAAAGCCCGTCGCACAGGAAGTTGCGGGAATTTTTCCTCAGGACCATGCGCAGCGGAGCGATGGAGAAAAAGTCGTTCCATCAGCTTTTTGATGAAATAATGAGTAATCTACCATAAAATAAAGGTTTATTTTTTTTACAAAGCAGTATACCCATAAGTCGACGTATTATTTTCCGATACCGGAAGAGAGGCCGGTTGCGGAGGGCCTTTTGCGTCCTTTGTGGAAGATGATGCTCTTTTCCGGCGTCAGCCGGGCAAATCCTATCTATCCCATTCAGAGGAATTCATGAACGTATCTCTCAATGTGATGCGCCGGGTCTCCTGTGCCGCGCGCAGTCAGGTCAGATTTGTCGCCGCCGCCCTTCTTTCCTTCGGGCTTGTGGCCGGTTCCGTTTCCGGTGCGAAGGCCGAAGGCTTCGCCATTACCGAATGGAGCGCCCGAGGCATGGCCCTCGGCGGCGGCGCCGGCGGCGGCATGGTGGCCCGTGCCGACGATCCTTCCGCCATAGCCTACAACCCTGCGGGCATCACGCAGATTCCCGGTACTGCCACGCAGATGGGCCTTGCCGTTTCCGCGCTGAATTTCGACATCAGCCGCGTCGATACCGGCAGAACGGTGTCCACCTCCAATCAGGTATGGCCCATTCCTCATTTTTACGTGACCCATCAGCTCAACGACAACTGGTGGTTCGGCATAGGCGCCTTCACCCGCTACGGTCTCGGTTCTCAGTTCCCGGACAACTGGACGGCCCGTTCCGTCAATACTCCCGACACCATGCCCATGCTTGCCGGCGGCATCAAGTCCGTCACGCTGCTTTCGAGCACCATCAATCCCAACATAGCCTACAAGATCAACGACGTGTTCTCCGTGAGCGCCGGCGTGAGCTACACCTGGGGCTATCTCAGCCTGAATGAGCAGTATAATCTGAACATGGGCGGCTACATGGGACTCGGCGCAGGTCAGGCCGACGCGCGCATCCATTCCGAAAGCGGCTATGCCTTCGGCTACAACTTCGGCCTGCACGCCCGTTTCAACGATCAGTGGAGCGCCGGTCTTACCTACCGCGCCAGCGAGGACATGACCTTCAACGGTCAGACCCGTTTCCGCTTCTCTGGCGATCAGATGGTCGTGGGCGCCATGATGAAGCCCGTCATGCAGACCTGCAACGCCGACGGCAAGCTTTCCATTCCCGACGTCATCACCCTCGGCGTCATGTACAAGCCCCTGCCCAATCTGAGCTTTGAAGGCGACGTGGCCTATACCGTGTGGAGTCGCTACCGCAACCTCACCATCAACATGCACAGTCCCGTCACTCCGCAGTTCTTCGAGCAGAAGAACTGGCGCGACACCTGGGCCTTCACCTTCGGCGTGGAATATGCTCCCCTCGACTGGCTGACCCTTCGCGCGGGCTTCACCTACGAGACGTCTCCGCTCAAGGATTCCAACTGCTACGACTATCTCGTTCCTTCCAACGGCCGCAACTACTACACCCTCGGCGCGGGCTTCAAGTATGAGAACTGGACGCTCGATCTTGCCTACATGTACATCGACGTGCGCGACATCAACTACAGCAACAGAAGCAGCGTGCAGGGAACCACTCCCATCATCGCCACCTATGAGGGCAGGGCTCACAACAGCTACGCCCACAACTTCGGCGTGACCCTGGGCTACCGGTTCTAAACCTGTCCCGACTCGACATCGTGAAGGCTCCCTCCCCTCTTCGGGCGGGAGCCTTTTTTCATGGCGTTCCTCCTCTGGCATTTTTTGGCCTTTCCGGTAGAATGACGCCTCGTCGGCGGAACGTCCGTTCCGTCGGAACAATGTTGCACCATGGCCGCACAAGGGATTTTTTTCCATGGGCAATCCTTTCCCCCGGCGCCACGCTTCCGGGAACATCCGTGGAGGAATCCTATGCTGGAAAACGCGAAAATTCAGGACAGGCCTCATGTCGTCTGCCATATGTCCGTGTCTCTGGACGGCAGGGTGACGGGAGACTTTCTGCGCCTGCCGCAGTGCGAAGCGGCGACGAAGGCGTATTACCGCATCCACAGGGAATACGGAGCGAGTGCCTTCGCCTGCGGACGCGTGACCATGGAAGAAAGCTTTACTTCGGGATTCCATCCCGATCTGTCCCGCTTTGCCGGAATAGTCATTCCGCCCATGGATCATGTGGCCGACGAGAACGCCTCCTTTTTTGCCGTGTCCTTTGACCGTCACGGCAGTCTGGGGTGGAAGTCGTCGCACATTGCGGACGAAGATCCGGGCTACGACGGAGCGCACGTCGTGGAGGTTCTGTGCGAGAGCGTTCCTCAGCCCTGTCTGGCGTATCTGCATGACAGAGGCGTGTCCTGCGTGTTTGCTGGCAAGGACGACATGGACATGGCGCTTGCGCTGCGCAAGCTGCGGGAAATCTTCGGCATACGCAGGCTGCTCCTGGAAGGGGGGAGCGTGCTCAACGGGGCGTTCCTCCGCGCGGATCTCGTCGATGAGCTGAGTCTCGTGGTCATGCCCGTCACCGCAGCCGACGGAGACGAGAGCCTGTTCGACGGCGGCGTGATGAGAAATTTTCGACTTGAAGACGTGCAGCGACTTGAAGGCGGCGTGGTCTGGATGCGGTATCGCCGGGTCCGCGAGAAGTAGCAGCGCCCAGGGCCGTGCGGCTCCGCGCGGAGGCCATCGTTCGGAAAACTTCGGGGAGACGCTGAAAAGGATGTTCTTTCCGCGGAAAAGTCCCGTTGGCCGAGTGACGGCGGGCTTTTGTTCCCGGTGCATGCCCCTGCGCTTCATCCTGGCTCCGTCTTTGCAGATCCAATCATCGGCGCACGGCGCCGTTGCGCTTCCGGGCAACAGGCACGGAGGCCCGTGCAATACTAGAGGTCGGAGAGTTCCGGCCGCATATCGTCGAGGAAAAGAATGCTTCTGGAAATGGGACTCATTGCGGGCGGAATTCCCGCAGGATGGGTGTTGCGCCGCAACGCCGCCGTAGTGACGCGGGTGAACGAGGCCCTTGCCTGGACCGTACGCGTCATGCTCTTTCTGCTCGGGCTGGCGCTCGGGCTTGACGACGCGCTGCTCGGACAGCTCAAAAGTCTCGGGCTGTACGCCGTGCTCATCAGTTCCTTTTCCGTGGCGGGCTGCTTTCTGGTGGCAAGAATGCTCGGACGGCACGTCTTTTTGGAATACGCGCCGGGCAAGGGCGGTGCTGCCGCTGGAGAGCGGGGCGGAAGCCGCGGCTCCTTCGTGGCCCTGGCCTTTTTTGTGACCGGCGTGATCATCGGCACGCTGCGCATTCTGTCTGTGGGAAGTCTGGCGGGCGAGGCTGCGGTGTGGGTTCTTTATCTTCTGCTCGTGCTTGCCGGCATGACCGTGGGCTTCGACCTGAAGGCGCTCGGCATCATTCGGGAGCTTCGGTACCGGATTCTGCTCATTCCGCTCGGCGTGGTGGCGGGCACGCTCTGCGGCAGCGCTCTGGCCTGGCTCGTGCTTTCCTGCTTTTCCACGCTTTCGCTGCCGGAAGCGCTGGCCGTGGGGGCGGGATTCGGCTACTACAGTCTGGCCACGGTCATCATCACCAGTCTGGGCGATCCGGCGCTGGGCTCCGTGGCGCTTCTTTCCAACATGATCCATGAGGCGCTGGCCTTGCTGCTTCCTCCGCTCATTGTGCGATTCACGGGTCGGCTCGGTCCCGTGCTTGCGGGAGGAGCGGCGGCCATGGATACCTGTCTGCCCGTCATTGCACAGGTAAGCGGAGAGCGCTGCGCCGTGCTGGCCCTGTTTTCCGGCATGAGTCTTACGCTGCTTGTGCCCGTCATCGTGCCGCTGCTCATGGCGCTGCGCTGAGCCTGCCGGCTTCGCGCTGGCATGGGTCTTGTTGCGAGAACGAGCGCAAAAAGGCTGTGCGATGGCGTCGTTTCGGAACGCAGACATGAAAAAAGGCCGTCCTTTTCAGGACG
>NZ_CAJJIC010000128.1 GCF_905187505.1 uncultured Mailhella sp. | reverse complement strand
CTTGTGCGAAAAAACGTTGACGTTGTGTTTCTTTGTGTGGTTGATTCTTTACTAGGAACGATTCTTATTTAGAGCAGAGCGCCGACTTTGTAAAGGATTTTTTTCAAGGTTGGCGGCGTTTTTTTTCATTATCTTTATAATTATTTGATAATAAAAGGTTTTTTATGGCATCTTCCTACATGGTTCCCGATCTGCCGCTGTTTGGCGAGGCTCTTTTGAGCCGGTCGGACGGGGCGGCCTGCCGGGTTCGCTTTGAAGAAGAGATCAAGCGCAGCCGTTTCATCACCACGCTTGCCCGGGCCGACAGCCGGGAGCGGGCCCTTGCCTTTGTGGATTGCGTGCGCAGGGAGTTTCCCGACGCCAGACATAACTGCTGGGCCTACGCCGTGGGCAGACCCGGCGACACGGCGAGGGTGGGGCAGAGCGACGACGGCGAGCCGCACGGAACCGCGGGACGGCCCATGCTCGCGCAGCTTCTGTACGGGGGCGTGGGGGAGCTTGTGGCCGTGACCACGCGGTATTTCGGGGGCATCAAGCTCGGGACGGGCGGTCTTACGCGCGCGTATCAGAACGGCGTGAAGCAGGCGCTCGAGCTTTTGCCGGTGACGGAGAAGAAGGTTCTCGTGCGGGCGCTTGCGGAAGTGGACTATGCGCATGCCGATCGTTTTTACCGGCTGCTGCCCCGCTTTCAGGCCCGCGTGGTTGAGGACGACTTCGGGGCGAGGGCTCTGTTCACGCTGGAGCTGCCCGAAGACATGGCGGAGCCGTGCCGCGAGGCGCTCAGGGAAGCCACGGACGGCGCCAGCGAACTTTTGTTGACGGAAGAGGAAAAGGGATGAAGAACATTCTCATGCTGGCCACGGGCGGCACCATTGCCTGTGAACCTTCGCAGGACGGGCTTGTGCCGCGTCTTTCAGGGGAGACGATGCTTCGCGTTCTCGGGGGAGCCGATCTGCCCTGCAGGGTTGAGGTGCGCGAGCTCATGAATCTCGACAGCAGCAACCTTCAGCCTGAGGACTGGAAAACCATGGCGCAGGCCGTGGCCGACGCGTGCGACGACTATGACGGCTTCGTCATCACCCACGGCACGGACACCATGGCCTACACGGCTGCGGCGCTGCATCAGATGCTGAAGAATCTGCCCAGGCCCGTCATCATCACGGGTTCTCAGCTTCCGCTCACGGCGGAGGGGTCCGACGGTCCCCGAAATCTGCGGGATGCCTTTTTCGTGGCCTGCGAGGGCGTTCCCGGCGTGTTCGTGACCTTTCACGGCGCCGTCATCGACGGAGCGAGGGCCAAGAAGATGCATACGGAAAGCTTTGCCGCCTACGCCAGCGTGAACGCGCCGCTTGCCCGCATCACGCCGGACGGCGTTCTTTGGAAGGAGCGCCGCCCTCTGCCGGAAGGACCGCTGGAGCTTCTGACCGGTCTTGAATGCAGGGTATGCGTGCTCAAGCTGGTCCCCGGAACGTCTCCGGCGCTTCTCGACATGATGGTTGACGCCGGATACCTGGGCATCATCATAGAAGGATTCGGGGCGGGAGGAGTGCCCAACGACAGCCGGGGAAGTTTTCTTCCTTCCATCCGCCGCGCCGTGGAAAGGGGTGTGGTCATCGTGTGCGCCTCGCAGTGCGTTTTTGACGGCGTGGATCTTTCCCGATATCCCATAGGCGTGCTTGCCGCGCGGCTCGGAGCCGTTTCCGGCGGGGACAAGACCGTGGAAGCCCTCACCGTGCGCCTCATGCAGGCGCTTTATTACTGCGGCAACGCGGAAGAGGTGCGGACATTCATGGAAAGACCCGTTTAGTCGCGGCCGTTCGCCTTGCCTTTTCCCCTTTTTTGCGTCACAAAAGAAAAAATTACCTTAGTGGAGACAATGATGAGCAACCCCCTTATCCTCATGGAAACTTCTTCCGGCGACATTCTGCTGGAACTTTTTGAAGACAAGGCTCCCGCCACGGTGGCCAACTTTCTGCGCTACGTGGACGAGGAGTTCTACAACAATACCATTTTTCACCGCGTCATCAAGGATTTCATGATTCAGGGCGGCGGTCTCGGCGTGCGCATGGAAGAAAAGCCCACGCATGAGCCCGTGGTCAACGAGGCCGGCAACGGCCTTTCCAACAAGCGCGGAACGCTGGCCATGGCCCGCACCTCCGAGCCCCATTCCGCCACGGCGCAGTTCTTCATCAACGTGGTGGACAACGAGGAGCTCGATCACAGGGACGACACTCCCGAAGGATTCGGCTACTGCGTGTTCGGCCGCGTGGAAGACGGCATGGACGTGGTGGACAAGATAGCAAAGCTCAAGGTCAAGCCCCAGGGTGAACATGAGGCCGTGCCTCTTGACATGGTCGTCATCACCCGCGTCAGTCGTTTTGAATAGCCGTCAGTGACGGAGAGCCGGTCTTGCGCCGGCTCTTTTTGTCTTTCCGCCGGGCTGCGGAAACACGGACAGACGGCCCGTTCTGCGGGTCGAACTTCAGGAGCGTTTCGTGGAAGCTGGTTCAGGTTCAATTTCGCTTTTCGTGGTGGTTCTCGTTCTCGTATGTCTGCTGGCGTTCTTCATCCTCAAGGGCAGGAAAAAGCCGGTAAAACGCGCTTCTCCCGCCCCAGAAACGGGCATCCCCCAGGGGCTGGAGGAGGAGTACCGCTGCGGCGTGGATCCCTGTGGCTGCGGCGTGCCCGTCATGTACACGCTGCATACCTGCCGTCACTGCGTGAGACTCAAGGATTTTCTTGACCATCACGGCATAGAGCACAAACTCATCTACGTGGACGATTTTTCTGATCCTGCCAGAAGGGAAATCATGACGACGCTTCGTTCGCACAATCCCCGTGGCTCCTTCCCCACGCTGGTGGTGCCGGACGGCCGGAGCGTGGTGGGCTTCCGCGAAGACGCGGTGAAAAGTCTGCTCGGACTTGACTGAGCGGTTCCGGCCGGAACCTTTCCGGTCAGGCCGCAGCCCTTGAAAGCAACGAGCCTTTTAATGCCAGAGGAGCTTGGATGAACAAAAAGTATATCGTGGGCGGACTTGTCTTCTGGGCCGGGCTTTCCGGCTACATGGGGCTGCGCATTCTGGAAAGCTATACCGAGGACGCCGTGTTTGCGGCGCTTTCCGCCGTGCCCGCGCAGGCGCAGGAGATACGGTATTCCTTTCTCAGGAACACGCTCACTCTGAAGGGCGTGGAGTATGAGCTTCCCGACGACAAGATCATGCACAAGGGCACCATGGAAAGCGTGGAAGTGACGGGCTTCAACCGCAAGTGCATGTTCGTGAAGCCCAACATGCCCGCCTACGATCCCGATGCTCTCCCCATCGTGGCCGAGTCCGTCACCGTCACGGGCATCGTGGACACCGTGCATGCGGGGCATACGAAGATGGAGCAGCGCGTGGAGCGCGCGCATCTTCGCGGCTGGCATCAGCGTCTCGGCATGCTTCTGGATCAGCACAGTCAGCACAACGGCGAGGCTTCCTTCTTTGAGGAGCTGTATCGCTGCAGTCTGGACGGCATGGAGCTGAGCGGCGTGACCTCCTCCGTCTCGGGGCCCTACCGGCAGCCCATGCGCATTTCCGTGGCGGAAATGGCTCTTCCCGAAGGCATACGTGCGCCGCGCGGCACGGAAAAGGTGCCTTCCGCAAGCCTGCGCATTTCAGGCGCGGCCGTTGCCGGCAAAAGTTTTTCCGGAGGTGTTCAGCAGCTTGACCTCGAGAACCTCCGTGTTCTTGAACCGGCGGCCATGGCGGAGTTTCTGCGCCTGAACAGGGCGCTGGACACGGCAGAGCCGAACCGTATGTCCGCAAATGACGGCGACGAGTTCATCGACCGCTTGTTCGAGCTCACGGCGAAGAACTATGAGAACAGAGTGCCGTTTTCCAGAGCGGCGGTGCAGGGCGGCACGCTTTCCGTCATGGACGCCCCCGGCGGGAGCGAAGTGTTTTCCCTGAACATGGCGCTGAAAAGCCTGAACTGCACGATGTCCGATACCGGGGACGGAGGATTCAGGGAAGCCGTGACGCTTGACGGCTTGAAGGTCACCTTGCCCGATGCCGGGATGTTTGCCGACATTTTTTCCCGGTATGCGCCGGACGGCATCACTCTGAACATGAGCGGCGACGCGACGGCCGGGGCTCGGAATCTTTCCGGAAAGGTCCGTTATGAACTGGAAGGCCTTGGAGCGCTGGAAGGCGATCTTGATGTGAGCGGCGACATACGTGCACTTCGTAAGGCGTCCATGGAGAACGTGCCGGACGACACGCTGGACGAACTCATGCAGACCCTGCGTCTCGGACGCCTGCACCTTACCTACCGGGATGCCGGTCTTGTGCCCATGGGACTGGAACTTGCGGCCCGCTGGAAGTTCGACACGCCGGAAGAAATGCTGGCCGAAGCCCTCGTGCTGGTGAAGATGCTCGAGCAGTCTCCGGAAAGACCCGTTCGGGAACTTGGCCGTGCGCTCGCGGAGCAGCTTGCTGCGCCGGGTGAGTTCTCCATGACCATTGCGCCGGAGCAGCCCATGAATTTCATGGAAGCGCTTTCTCTCGCGTCCGGGAATCCCGACGCGCTGCCGGTGACGTTGGCCTCGAAACCGGGTACGAAAGCGGTGAAAGACTATCTGCCGGGAGAACGGAAATGAACAGGAAGTATGCGATAGGCGTCCTTGTCCTCCTTTGTGCCGGGGCAGCCGGCTGGTTCGGCATGCGCACCGTGGAAAAAACTACCGAGCAGGCGGTGGCTGAGGCGCTGGCCTCCGTGCCCGCACAGGCGCGCGAGATACGGTATTCCCTTCTTGAGAACACGCTCACGCTCAAAGGCGTGACCTACGAATTTTCCGGCGGCGACATTCTGCGCAGGGGAAGCGTGGACAGCGTGGAAGTGAAGGGGTTCAACCGCAAGTACGTATTCACGAAGTCCGATGCGCCCTATCGTGCCGACGATCTCCCCCTGGTGGCCGAAGCCATTGCCGCCACGGGCATCGTCGACAGCATGCAGATGGACGGGACGAAGGTCGAGCAGCGCGTGGAAAAGGTACGGCTTACGGGCTGGTATCAGCGGCTCGGCACCCTGCTTACCCTGAACGCGCAGAACAGGGGCGACGAGGCCTTTTTTGAGGAGCTGTACCGCTGCCGCATCGACGGCATGGAAATCGACGGCGTGAGCATGGCTCTTTCCGAAGCCGACGCTCCTTCCGCACGCATCGGGGTGGAGGAAATTTCGTTCCCCGACGGCATGCGCGCTCCCCGGGACGGGGAAAAGGTCGCGCCCGTGAGCGTGCGCTTCGACGGCATTCATGTTTCCGGCAAGGATTTTTCCGGCGCACTGCGGAAGCTGGAATTCCGGGATGTCCTTGCTCCCGATCCCGACGTGCTGGCGGCCTTTTTCCGGATTTTCGGCGAGGGAGACAATTTCGAGGACGATGATCTGCGCTATCTTGCCGAAAACAAGCTCATTTCGGACATCGAGAATCTTTTGCTGAAGAACTACGAAAACAGGGTTCCGATCCGCCGCATGCTCGCAGAAGGCGGCTCGCTCAGCCTTCAGGACACGCCGGAAGAGCAGGGGGCGAAGCCTGCCGTCTTTTCCATGGACATGAAGAGCTTCGACTATCGACTGTCCCTGACGGAAGAAGGAGCGATCAGGGATGCCACGAATCTTTCCGGTCTGAAAATGAACTTCCCGGACTCCATGGAGGAGGCGGACATTCTTTCCCGCTATGCGCCCGAAGGACTGATTCTGAATGTGACCAGCAACAGCCTTCTCGCGGATGACGAGCTTTCCGGCAAGGCCCGCTATGAGCTGGAGGGGCTCGGCGTGCTGGAAGGAAGCCTTGACATTGTCGGCGACATCCGCGCGCTTCAGCGCGCGGTGCTGGAAGGCGACCCTTCAGGAGAAGTCGACAGGCTCATGCAGTCCGTGCGCCTCAAGGGAATGAACGTGATCTGCCGTGATTCCGGACTTCTGCCCATGAGCGTGGAAATCGCGGCACGCTGGAGCGGCTCGACGGTCGAAAATGAGCTGAAGGAGCTTTCTGCGCTTCTGCAGAAGATGGCACAGGACAAGGAAAGACCGGTTCGGGAATGCGGGGCGGCTCTTCTGGAACAGCTTGAACGTCCCGGGGAGTTCGTCATGACCATTGCTCCGGAACGTCCCATGAACTTCATGGAGATCATTGCTCTTGCGTCCATGAATCCCGACGCCCTGCCCGTGACGTTCGGCTCAAGGCCGGGGGAAAAGGCGCTGACGGATTATCTGCCGAAAAAGTAGGAAGAATGCCGGGCACGGAAGTTGTGCCGCAGGCGGAAGACGACACGAGGGCGACGGATTTCTCCGTCGCCCTTCATTTTTTGCATGGCGGTGAAAGGGATTGTGCCTCGGACCGGGACGCGGCGGGCAGAGGAAGAGCGCGCGTGTCGGCGGAGCGGAACGCAGGATGGTGCCGTCTGTTCGCCTTGTGTGCTGGGCGCACGTCGGACGAGGGGCTTCTCGCCGGGCGGCATGAAGACGGGAGGAAGGCTGTTCAGCCGTCCGGGAAAGAGGACGGGGAAAGATTCCCGAACCGTTTTCCCGGAGCGGAAGGTGTCCAGCAGCCATGGACGTGACTTCAGAGTTCGAGTGATTCCATTTCCTGCTTCAGGTCGCGGGCTGTCCAGACCGCGTAGCGGTCAAGATGCGTGGGATCGCGGTTGATGATGGCGATTTTTCCGCCGCTCTGCAGCGTGATTTCCGGTACGGCCGCGGCCGGATACACGGTGAGACTGGTGCCGAGCACGAGCATGAGGTCGGCCGCGCGGGCTTCGCGTTCCGCCTCGG
>NZ_CAJJIC010000127.1 GCF_905187505.1 uncultured Mailhella sp. | reverse complement strand
CCCGCTCCCAAACGGGAGCGGGGCCCTTCGTGTATCCTTGGCTGGATGATGTTTACTTCACTTCGGTGAAGTCGGCGTCAACCACGTCGTCGTCCTTCTTGCCGGAGTTCTGCTGAGCCTGCTGACCGGCCTGAGCGCCCTGCTGCTGAGCCTGAGCGTTCTTGTAGAGCATTTCAGCGAGCTTGTGGGAAGCCTGGGAAAGATCGTCGGAAGCCTTCTTGATGGCTTCGGTGTCGGTGCCTTCCATGGCCTTCTTCAGCACTTCGGTCTTGCTTTCCACGTCGGCCTTCACTGCGGGGTCGACCTTGTCGCCGAGGTCCTTGAGGGACTTTTCGGTGGCGTAGATGAGGGCGTCGGCCTGGTTGCGGGCTTCGATGGTTTCCTGCTTCTTCTTGTCTTCGGCGGCGTTGGCTTCAGCTTCGCGCACCAGCTTGTTGATCTCTTCTTCGGTAAGGCCGGAAGAAGACTTGATCTGGATGGACTGTTCCTTGCCGGTGCCGAGGTCCTTGGCGGACACGTTCACGATGCCGTTGGCGTCGATGTCGAAGGTGACTTCAATCTGCGGCACGCCGCGGGGAGCGGCGGGAATGCCGGTGAGCTGGAAGTTGCCCAGAGTCATGTTGTCGGCCGCCATGGGACGTTCGCCCTGCAGGACGTGGATGTCGACGGCAGGCTGGTTGTCCGCAGCGGTGGAGAAGGTCTGGCTCTTGCGGGTAGGAATGGTGGTGTTGCGGTCGATGAGCTTGGTGAACACGCCGCCCATGGTCTCGATGCCGAGGGAAAGCGGGGTCACGTCAAGCAGCAGCACGTCCTTGACGTCGCCGGTAAGGATGGCGCCCTGGATGGAAGCACCCATGGCCACCACTTCATCGGGGTTCACGGAACGGTTGGGGTCCTTGCCGAAGAACTCGCCGACCTTCTTCTGCACGAGAGGCATACGGGTCATGCCGCCCACGAGAACCACTTCGTCGATCTGGGAAGCGGTGAGGCCGGCATCGGCGAGAGCCTTGCGGCAGGGTTCGATGGAGCGCTCGACCAGATCCATGACCATCTGTTCCAGCTTTGCGCGGGTCAGGGTCATCATGAGATGCTTGGGGCCGGTGGCGTCGGCGGTGATGAAGGGCAGGTTGATCTGCGTTTCCAGAGAGTTGGAAAGCTCCTTCTTGGCGTTTTCGGCCGCTTCCTTCAGACGCTGCAGAGCCATGCGGTCCTGCGAGAGATCGATGCCGTACTGGCCCTTGAACTCATCCACCATGTAGCGGATGATGCGCTGGTCGAAGTCTTCGCCGCCGAGGAAGGTATCACCGTTGGTGGCGCGAACTTCGACGACGTTGTCGCCCACTTCCAGAATGGAGATATCAAAGGTGCCGCCGCCGAGGTCGTACACGGCGATCTTTTCGTTGGCCTTGCGGTCGAAGCCGTAAGCCAGGGAGGCAGCCGTAGGTTCGTTGATGATACGCTTCACTTCAAGACCGGCGATCTTGCCGGCGTCCTTGGTGGCCTGACGCTGAGCGTCATTGAAGTAGGCAGGGACGGTGATGACCGCTTCGGTCACAGGCTCGCCGAGATAGGCTTCGGCGTCCTTCTTGAGCTGAGCGAGAATGACGGCGGAAATTTCCTGAGGGCTGTAGTCATGCCCGTCCACGCGCACGGCGGCGTCGCCGTTGGCGGAAGCCACGATGGTGTAGGGAGCGTGCTGCATCCAGTGCTGCACTTCCGGTGAATCGGCGCGGCGGCCCATCAGACGCTTGACGGCGAAGATGGTGCGGTCGGGGTTGGTGACGGCCTGACGCTTGGCGGTTTCGCCCACCAGGCGTTCCTTATCGGTAAAAGCGACGATGGACGGAGTGGTCCGGCCGCCATTGGGGTTGGAGATGCACTTGGGCTCCTTGCCTTCCATCACATAAACGCAGCTGTTGGTGGTGCCAAGGTCGATACCAATAATCTTGCCCATACTATATGTCCTCCTCAGATATTGCACTTGTTGGGGAAGAGCGCGCCTTGCGGCTGAACTCTTACACGCAATAGGTAATTCCGTTTTGCGCGCCGTCTAGGGGGGAAGAGAAAACTTTTTTGAAAATTGTCGTTTTCATCCCTCCGGCAGACAATGAGTCTCCCGGCCCGCTCATCGGAAGGTTTCGGGTCCTCTTCTGGAATGTCGCGGGAGAAGAGCCCGCATTTCCTTCGGCAGGCCCCGCCGCGACCGTCCCTTTCCGCCGTCTCTTCCTCCATGCTCAGGACACGAAAAACCCTGCCTTTTGCAGCAAAGGCAGGGCGGAAACAGGAGGGCGAAGCCCCGGAAAACTGAAAAGTCTGAAAAGTACCCTGCGGCGGGCATGCACCGTCGTATGCAGAAGACGCGAAGCCGTTCCAAAAATCACGCGGAGAAAATCGACGTCAAGGATTCATTCGACAAGCGCATCAGTCTTCGGGGCATTCTCTCCGCACGCCTCATCCAGCGCGCGCAGCACCATGTCGAGGGAGCCGACGTCCATCTGACCGGGAGCGCTGGCCTTTTCTGCCGCGCCGAAGGTGGCGGCACTGCCAAAGAACTGCCCGCACACGCGGCTTATCACGCCGAGCGGCCCCATGCTCATGGTAACGACCGGCCTCTTCGCCCGTCTCGACGCCTCTTCCGTGGCGGAAAGCAGCGCAAGAACGTCGGCGCGGCTGTGCGGCATGACGGCGATTTTAAGAATGTCCGCGTCAAGCTCGTCCTGCATGTAAAGAAGACGGCGCACCATTTCGGCCTTCGGCGGCGTGGCCTGAAAATCATGATTGCTCGCCACCACGCCCACGCCTGCGGCATGAGCCCGGGCAATGATGTCCTTTGCCCTGCCGGAACGGAAAAATGCCTCCACGTCCAGAAGGTCGACAAGACCGCTTTCGCAGAGAACGTCGCAAAGCGACTCATACTCTCCGTCGCCTGCGGGACAGCAGCCTCCTTCGTCCATGGTGCGGAACGTGGCCAGAAGCGGCACGGAAATCACCTTTTTGAGCGAGGCCAGCGCCGTCGTGACGGCCTTTTCATCCACCCCCGACGAGCTGCAGAACATATCCACTCTCCACTCGGCCACGTCGACGGGAAGCGAGGCCAGCGCCGAGGCTTCCTCAACCAGTCGTTGCAAAGAAGAGGAGGTCAGCGGCACGATGATGCAAGGTCGCCCCCCTCCCATGTTCAGGCGTTGTTTCAAAGCGATGTCCATGGTGATTTCAAAGCAGAAAGACGGTGCGCAGACAAAGACCTCTCATGCATCCGAGGACGCATGAAGCTCCTGCAGAAAAAAAACGAAAGGCACGTGCCCGACTCAATCAGAGCCAGGGGTCGTTGTCCGCTTCGTCAAGGAACTTGTAGGAACGCACATAGATCTGACGCTGGTCTTCATCCATGACATTGCAAAGCAATTCCACGGGAGACCCGACCATCTCGGCCAGATCGGACCCCGCACCGCGAGGAAAGATAGGCCATTCCTGTTCTTCATTGTCAAGAAGCGCAACGCGGCAGGGGCCGCCTTCAAGGGGAGAAACTGTACCTCTGAGCGTGACCGAAGCGGAACTCATGCAAAAAGCCCTCAAAACATCAAAAAATCACTGGCCGCAAGGGCCTGGGAGACCGGCAACTATGGCCGGGATTCCTTGTACTGTGTTTGTTCCAGTTCAGAGTTCTTGTCAAGACGCCTGCGGCATGAAAAGTGGTTCCTGCGCAAAATATTCAGGTCGTCCCGCCGGGAGGGATCTGCGGCATTGACCTTTCCCTCGCCCGCGCGATAGGAAAAGGAACCCCCACTCTCAAGATGCGAGGCCTTCATGATCACCACTCAGGGCATATCTTCAAGCCTTTCCGCACAACGTGAGCTGCCCATCGGACTTTTCGACTCCGGCGTGGGCGGCATGACGGTGCTGCGGACCATGCGGGAACAGCTTCCCAACGAGTCCTTTCTTTATCTGGGCGACACGGCCAGGATGCCTTACGGCACCAAGGGCGTGGACACCGTGAAAAGGTACGCGCTGGAAGCCGCGGCCAAGCTGGTGGAGAGGGGCATAAAGCTGCTCGTCATCGCCTGCAACACGGCTACGGCCGCCGCGCTGCCCGAAGTACAGGCCGCCTTTCCCGACATCGACGTGGTGGGCGTGGTGGAACCCGGGGCCGAAGCCGCCTGCCGGGCCACGAAGAGCGGCTACATCGCGGTCATCGCCACAAGCGGCACCATACGCGGCCGGGCGTACGAGCGGGCCATTCTGCGCCGGATGCCGGAAGCGCGCATTTCCGCGCTGGCCTGTCCTCTTTTCGTGTCCATGGTGGAAGACGGACTTCTGGAAGGTCCGCTGGCCGAGGCGCTGGCGGCCCGGTATCTGGACCAGATATTTCACGACCCCCGCGAACAGGGACTGGAAGTGCCCGACACGCTGGTGCTCGCCTGCACCCATTTTCCCCTTCTGCGCAACGCCATAGCCCATGTCGCGGGCGAAGGCGTGACGCTTGTGGATTCCGCAGGCTACACGGCGCGCGACGTGCGCAGACTCCTTCAGGAAAAGCATCTTGCCCGCGGCGCCGGTCCCGACGTGGGTATGCCTCTGTGCCCCGGCTCCGTGCGCTTTC
The DNA here is from genome assembly GCF_905187505.1 of uncultured Mailhella sp. GTDB lineage: Bacteria > Desulfobacterota > Desulfovibrionia > Desulfovibrionales > Desulfovibrionaceae > Mailhella. The sequence goes on along the minus strand of NZ_CAJJIC010000127.1, from coordinate 2,308 downwards.
TCACCACCGACGACGTGCCGAGGTTCACCCGCATGGGCGAACTTTTCCTCGGCATTCCCATAGCACCCTGTACCGTGGAACTGGTAACGCTCTGATGCCCCGTCTCAAACTCACGCTCGCCTATGTAGGCACCCATTATCACGGCTGGCAGATTCAGGCCTGGAAGGACAGGGAGGATCCTCCCACCGTGCAGGCCTTTGTGGCAAAGGCCGTCTCCCATGTTGCAGGCCGCCCCACTCACGTGCAGGGCGCCGGGCGTACCGATGCCGGCGTGCATGCCGACGCACAGGTGGCCCACTGCGACATTCCTGAAGACCGCGTCAACGTGCGCTGGCAGCTTGCGCTGAACACGCTTCTGCCCCGCGACATCCGCGTGACCGACGCGCGCATCGTGCCCGACAGCTTCGACGCCTGCTTCAGCGTGAAGAGAAAGGCCTATACCTATTCTCTGTGGCTCGACCATCTCTGCACGCCGCCCAAGCTCTACCCCTTCGTGTGGGCCTGCGGCCCGCTCGACATGGACCGTTTCGACGCCGCCGTCGCGCACCTTACGGGCACGCACGACTTTGCGGCCCTGCAGAATGCGGGCACGCCGCACAAAAGCACGGTGCGCACGCTTTTTTCCATCACGCGCTCTCCCGCCCGCACAGAAGAGGCGGCCCTTCCCGAGGGCTGTCGTCAGATCGACGTGCGCTTCGAGGGCAACGGATTTCTCAAGCAGATGGTGCGCAATCTCGTGGGGCTCATGGTTGCCTGCGGCCGCGGCAAGTTCGACCCGGAGGCCATTCCGGCGCTGCTCGCCTCCGGCGACAGACGCAGGGCGCCCTTCACCGCTCCGCCCCAGGGGCTCACCATGACGCAGATATGGTACGAAGGCGATCCCATGCCGGAAGGCTGGATAAGCAGGGATGCATGACATGAATCGACTGACCGTTTCCGCCGGGGAAAACGACGCCCGTCTGGACAAGGTGCTCGGGCGCCTTCTTCCGGACATGGGCCTGCGCGGACGCCGAAGGCTCTGCGAACTCGGCCTCGCTCTCGTGAACGGACGCTCCGCCTCTCCCGCGCGCAAAGTGAGGGAAGGCGACACGGTGGAAATTCATGATGAAGCGAGCTCCGAAGACGCCGCCGGCCCGGATACGAAAAAAAACGCCTTCCCGTCCCCGGACACGCCCGGGGAAGGAACTCTTGAAGAGGACCGGCTCTTTCCCGAAGACCATGCAAGGCTCATTGTGAGCACGACGCATCTGGCCGCGCTCTGCAAACCTGCCTCCATGCACACGGAATCCCTCGCGGGCAAGCCGGGGACCAGTCTTCAGAATCTTCTGCCCGCGCTTCTCGGCGACCGGAGAGACGCGCGACTTCTGAACAGACTGGACTATCCCACATCGGGGCTCACGCTGGCCGCGCTGGATGAGAAAGGCGAACGCCTTTACCGCGACGCACAGGAGGAGGGGCGCACCGAAAAACGTTATCTTGCCCTTCTGGAAGGCACGCTCACACATGACATGCTGGCCGACCAGAAGCTCATTCTCAAAAACCGCAGCCGGGTGCTCGTGGAGCTTGCGCCCCACCCCGACAGACGCCGCCACACACGCGTGCATCCTCTGGCCGTTCTGGACGCTGCCGCTCTCGCCCGGGCCCTCCGACTCGCGGAACACGGCTGGACGGGCAGTCTGCCCGAATCCGTGACCCTTGCCGGATGCACCATTTTAAAAGGAGCGCGCCATCAGATACGCGCTCACTGCTCCTCTCTCGGGCATCCGCTTCTCGGCGACCGCCGCTACGGCGCGCTCTTTCATCCCGAAGAGCGCCTGGACGAGACCTTCTTTCTGCACCATGCACGATTTCTCATGCCCGCCTTCGACGCCCTCGCCCTGCCCGTATGGCTCGACGCGCTGGGACAGAACGCCGCAAAGGCCGCCGTGCGCTGGCTCAAGGACTGAAGAAAAACTGGAGGCATAGTCAAGCACAGTAGTTTTTGAAAGAAGCGACAATCAAAAAATATCTACAGGACCAAGATAGGGAATATATCATGCTCGACAAGAGAATGTGCAAGGAATATATGAACCCGTTTAGCTCAAAGCAAGAAAAGAGTCTTTAGGAGCAGAATACAAGTCAAAGTATATAGGAGGACATTGAAAAAGAGAGGACGTTTACCCGAGAAGTTCAAGTCAGCGCCCTTAAAATCACAAGTAAATAACAAACACCCATGAAAATACTGAACAAACTATTCTTTTACGAGGTAGTCCAGAATTTATATTTTATTGTTACACATCAATTTATCATTTTATATCTTATAAATATT
>NZ_CAJJIC010000126.1 GCF_905187505.1 uncultured Mailhella sp. | reverse complement strand
GGGGAACCCTACAGCATTCCCATGCCCAAGGTCGTCAAGGTGTGGCTCACCGGTCGTCTGACCGGATGGGCGCAGGCCAAGGACGTCATTTTGCACATGCTGTCCCGTCTGAGCGTCAAGGGCGGCGTGGGGCGCATCTTTGAATACTGCGGTCCCGGCGTGAGCACGCTTTCCGTGCCGGAACGCGCCACCATCACCAACATGGGCGCGGAACTCGGCGCCACGGGCTCTCTCTTCCCCTCCGACGAGCGTACCCGCGAATTCTTGAAGCAGATGGGGCGTGAGCAGGACTGGGAGCCGCTCGCTGCGGACGAAAATTCGCAGTACGACGAAGAGATGGAAGTGGATCTTTCCTCCATCGTGCCTCTGGTAGCCCGTCCCCACATGCCCGACAACGTGGTTCCCGTTGCCGAGCTTGACGGTCTGCGCGTGGATCAGGTGGCCATGGGCTCCTGCACCAACTCTTCCTACGCCGATCTGCATCTCGTGGCTGAAACCCTGCGCGGCCGCCGCGTCTGTCCCGAAACCGACACCTGCATGGCGCCCGGTTCCCGTCAGGTGCTGGCCATGCTCACGGAAGAGGGTTCGCTTGCCTCGCTGCTCGACAGCGGCGTGAGACTTCTGGAGTGCGCCTGCGGTCCCTGCATCGGCATGGGCAGCTCGCCCGTGTCCGGCGGCGTGTCCGTGCGTACCTTCAACCGCAACTTTGAAGGCCGCAGCGGCACGAGAGACGCTCAGGTCTATCTGGTCAGCCCCGTCACGGCGGCACAGTGCGCTCTGAACGGCCGCTTCACCGATCCCGCAACCTGGGGCGAGGCGCCCGCGCATCCCGACTTTCCCGCGCACGTGCCCGGCGGACGCCATCATTTCCTGTTCCCCGCAGCAACGGAAGAGGAACGCGCCAAGGTGGAAATCCTGCGCGGCCCCAACATCGTGGCGCTGGAAACCTTTGAACCGCTGCCCGAAAAGCTTTCCGGCGAGGTGACGCTCAAGGTCGGCGACGGCATCACCACCGACCACATCATGCCTGCCGGTGCGGAGATCACCGCGCTGCGCTCCAACGTGCCCGCCATCGCCCGTTACGTGTTCAGCCGTACCGATGAGAATTTCGTGAAGCGGCAGGACAAGGCGAAGGCCGCAGGCATTGCCGGCATCATCGTTGCCGGGGAGAACTACGGCCAGGGATCCAGCCGCGAACACGCCGCTCTTGCGCCGCGTCATCTTGGCGTGCGCGCCGTGGTGGCCAAGTCCTTTGCCAGAATCCACAGAGCCAACCTCATCAACTTCGGCATTCTTCCGCTCATCTTCGTGAACGGCGGGGATTATGACCGCATGGCGCTCGGCGCTTCCGTGAGCCTTGATGCCGCGAGCATGACGGCCGGCGGCGAAGCCGTGCTGAACGTGGAAGGTCTGGGTGAGGTGCGCGTGCGCAACGACCTTTCCGAAAAGGAATGGTCCGTGCTCAGAGCCGGCGGCCTGCTCAACGCCGTGCGCGCCCGTCGCGCCTGAAAGGGAAAAGAAATTCGGGCCGTCCGCGGCTCCGGGAACATCAATAACAACAGCAAGGAGTCGTCATGCTGGACGGCATCAGAGCCAACGCCCAGTCCTGGGGCGTAAAACTGGCTTTCGGCATCATCATTGTGGTCTTTGTCTTCTGGGGCATCGGTTCCTATACCGGTCCCAAGGGACTCGTGGCCTCCGTCAACGGCAGAAACATCACTGAAGTGGAATTTCAGCGTGCCTATGCCGCGATGGAAGACAACGTGCGCCGCTCCATCCCCAACATCACCTCGGAAATGCTGAAGAGCTTCCAGCTCGAACAGCGCGTGCTGCAGTCTCTCATGCAGGAAAAGCTCATTGAGGATGAAGCCGAGCGCGCGGGACTTACCGTGAGCCCCTACGAGCTGCGCGTCCTTCTTGAGCAGCTTCCCTACTTCCAGAAGGACGGCAAGTTCGATCCTGACGTCTACAAGGAGGTACTGAGCAAAAATCATCTTACCCCTCGTCAGTTTGAGACCGATCAGGCCAAATCCATGCTCCCCGGCAAGCTCCAGCGCCTTGTGACCGCCGGAGCCTATGTCGATCCTTCCGCCGTGAAGGCCATTTTCGACTATGCCGCCGAACGGCGCCGCGTGGACTACATTCTGTTCCCCGCCTCCGCGCACATGGACAAGGCAGCGCCTTCCGACGAGGAGGTCGCCAAGACCTACGAGGCACAGAGCGCGAGCTTTACGGTTCCGCCCAGCGTGAATGTGGAGTACGTTCGTCTTGACCCCGCGGTCATGGGCGATCCTTCCACCATTAAAGATGAGGAACTTCGCGCCGCCTATGACGCGCGTCTTGCCCAGTACACCGAGGAAGAAAAGATTCACGCCCGTCATATCCTCATTCGTGTCGCTGCCGACGCGCCCGAGTCCGAGGTGAAGAAGGCCGAGAATGAGATCAAGGCTCTTGAAGCCCGCATCCGCGGCGGCGAAGACTTCGCCGAAGTGGCGAAGAGCGGTCAGGACGGCACCGCGGCTCAGGGCGGAGACCTCGGCTGGTTCTCCGCCGGTCAGATGGTTCCCGAGTTTTCCAAGGCCGCCTTTGCTCTGAAGGACGGCGAGGTGTCTGCTCCCGTGCGTACCCAGTTCGGCTTCCATCTCATCAAGAAGGAAGGCCATCAGGACGCCGTGACGCACAGCTTTGATGAGGTGAAGGACGCCCTGCGCGCCGAACTGGCCACCGAGGCCGCGAGTCATGGGCTGGAAGAGAAGGCCGACGCCGTGCTGGCGCAGGCTCTTGCCGGAAAGAGCATGGAAGAGGCCGCGCAGGCTGCTTCCGTCGCGGCCGTGAAGGCTGAAAGCACCGGGCTTATTTCCGCCGAGGAGCTGGCCGGCAAGCTCGACATCCGCGACTCCGACGTGCAGACCATTCTTGCCGCCGCTGCCGGTACGGTGCTCGATTCCGCCGTGCCTTCCGGCAACGCGCTGCTGGTGGTGAAGGTGGCGGAAAGCAGACCTCAGAGCGTGAAGCCTCTCGATGAAGTGCGTCCGCTCATCGTGGAATTCCTCACCAAGCAGAAGGCGGCTGAAATGGCCATGGACGATGCCCGCAAGGCCCGTGCCGCGTTCCAGGACGGCAAGCCCGCCGAAGGCGCGGCCGTCAAGACGTCCGAGCCCTTCGGACGCGACGGCAGCATCGCCGACCTCATTGCCGATCCCGCGCTTGCCCAGGCCGCCTTTGCCGTGCCTGAAGTCAGCGATGCGTGGCTCAACGAACCTTATCGCGTGCAGGACGGCGCCGTGCTGGCCCGCGTGTCCGCCATCGAAGCTCCTTCTGAAGAGGAATGGAAAGGCGCCGAGGCCGACATGCAGGACCGCCTCGTTGCGGACAGGGCCAACATGATCTACCAGATCTACCTCACGCAGCTCAGCTCGCAGGCAAAGGTGAAGATGTACAATTCGCCGCTGCTTGCCAATACCTCCAAGTAGAGACCTGGGCCGGAACGAAAAAAGACGTTCCGGCCCTTTTGCTTTTTTGTCTGCGGAAGCGTAGGATGAAACGAGGTGTTCGCGCACGGTGCGGGTCTGCGGGTGCAGAGTGAGCCGACAGATAATCATCCGACGGCACCGGAAAGAGAGCCTGCCTTTGAGCGCTCTCTCTTGACATTATTTCTGTTTTGGAAGTAACGTAATTCTGCTTATGCCTCTGCAGCGTGAGCGTTGGTTTCGTGTAAAGACCAGGAGGAGGTCACCCTATGAAAAAGCTGCTGACGTTCGGCTCCGCCGCTCTGATAGTCGCCGCTTTGGCTCTGCCGGCCGGCGCCGCGCAGTTCGCACATATCCCTGCCGGGCCCATCAAGATGGATTTGACCGATAAGCCCGTCTATTTCGATCATAACATCCATACCACTCAGGACTGCACGGCCTGCCATACCAGCATGCCCGCCCACTTCCCCCCGCTGGCTGTCGATACGGAAAAGCAGTGCGCCGTCTGTCATCACAAGGTCGCCGGCACCACTCCCAAGTTCAAGTGCGGGACTGCCGGCTGTCACAATCCTGAAGACAAACAGGCGGAACGCAGCTACTTCAAGATCATTCATGACCGCGAAATTTACGGCAAGGGTTACGTTGCCGACTCCTGCCTCGGCTGCCATACTCAGGTTGCAAAGACCCGTCCTGAAATGAAGCAGGCTCTTACGGGCTGCTCCGGGTCTGCCTGCCATCCCAAGCAGAACTAGCTGAATCTCTGGTTTTGCCCCGCCTGTGAGGGGCGGGGCAAAACTGCGGCCGGTTGTCTACGGCCTCGTTTTGCCCCCGGAAGGGGGCTTTTTTTGGCCTTGCGGAAGCCTTGCCTTTAGTTGTATATCTTTGACCCACATTTTTCTGTACCGCCAAGAGGGGATCATGGAAGAAAGAAAACGTTCTTCTGAACAGCCTGAAGAGGTCATTGAGCTTTTGGACATTGTGGCGCAGTCCGCATCGGATGAGAAAGCCGTACAGGCGGAAGAATCCGCACTTCTTTCCGACGGGGCCGACGAGGCGGAACAGCCTGAAAAAAACGATCTTGAAGAGGTCGGAGACTGCACCGAGGTCGGAGAAGAGGCGGTGCTTCTGGAAGAGAGCGCCGTGCTTGAGCAGGGCGACGTGGAGCATTCAGAGGCGGGACAGGCCGTTTTCTCCGCGGAGGAGAGCGGCGGCGAAGGCGCGTCGAAGAACGCGGTCGGGACTGATGACGGGTGCGACGCGGCTTCCGAAAACGGGGAGACGGCCGACGCCGAGGATGAACGTCTGCTTGTCCTGAAGCGGAAACATGAGGCCGAGGTAAAGGCTCTGGAAGAACGTGTCGCTTCTCTTGAGAAGATGTGCCGGGAACTTGAGGAAAGCGTGGAAAGCCTGAGTCAGCAGATCGCCCAGGCCGGCACCATGTTTCTGGAAGACGCCTCCGTACGGCTCAACATGGAAGAGCTTGTGAGCCGCATGCTCGACGCCAGACTGCCGGCTTCGTCGGATCAGGAGGACGGAGAAGCTGCCGACCTCGGCGCACGCGTGGACGGGCTTGAGAAGCGCGTTCAGGAATGGGAAAAGAAAAGTGAGCAGACGGCCGCTTCGGCTGCAGCCCGCGTGATCCGGGATGAGATAGCCGCCATGAGGGCAGAGGCGGAGACGCGCTGCTGACGGAAAATTTTTCGGCCGCCAATGCGGTCGTGGGCTTCCTTGTCGGGGCCCGGTAGAATCGTGTGTTGCGCGCAGGACGACCTGCGCCGAAAATCCATCTGGAGTTTTTCGTTTCATGAGTTCATTTGTTACAGGTCAGATCATTGAGGCTCGCTGCTCGCGCTGCAAGGATGTCACTGGCCACGTCGTCATGGCGTGCCTCGACGGCATGCCGGTCAAGGTCGAATGCCGCGCCTGCGGCAGTGTGCATAAGTATGTTGCCCCCGAGGTCCATGCCCGCCCGAAGGTGGAAAAGACCGTGCGCGTGAAGGCCGGTCACAACCGTGCGGAAGCCGTGGACGCCACCGTCAAGGCGGAAAAGCGCGCTGCGGCCCCCAGACTCACCAGGGAAGAGAAGCAGCTTGCCCACCGTGCCGAGGAAAACGAACAGCGCTGGACCAGTCTTGTGGCCGGAAGAGCGGCCGTGCCCGTGGCCTACAGCATGACCGGCACCTTTGCCGTGAACACGCTGGTGGATCATCCCGTTTTCGGCACGGGAGCCGTCATCGAGCTGCTTCCGCCCGACAAGATGGACGTGATGTTCAAGGACGGCGTGAAGCGTCTTCGCTGCGTCTGCTAAATTTGTGGTCGGAAATTTCATTTTTTTGCTTGCATCTGGAAGCCAATCAGGCAACACTCTGAATACAGGACTTTTCATGGAGGAGCCATGTTCGTCTTTGCAAATCTTGTCACGACTGTTGCCGGGCTTCTGAGTCTGGTCATCAATCTTTATATTTTCGTCGTTATCGTGGCGGCCTTTCTCTCGTGGGTGAGGCCCGACCCGTATAATGCGATCGTCCGCACGCTGAGGGCGCTCACGGAACCGGTGTTTTACCGTATCCGCAAGGCGTTCCCCTTCGTGATGGTCAACGGGATAGACCTTTCCCCCATCGTGGCTCTGGTCGCCCTGCAACTGCTCAACGGCGTGGTCGTGCAGTCTCTGCTTCAGCTCGGGCTGCGTCTGGCCGGCGTATGAATTTAGAGGAAGCCGGTCTGCCGGCTTTTTCCCTGCCACCCCAACATAATGGAGTCTGTGCCATGGAAGAACGTGATCTCAAGATTGTGGAACAGTACGGCGATACTGATCCTGAACTGAAGGCTCTCTGGGAAGAACATATGCTGTATGAAAAGCAGCTCGCCAAGTTTGAAGGCAAGAGCTACCTCTCTCCCAGCGAAGAGCAGGAAATGAAGACTCTCAAGAAGCAGAAGCTGGACGGCAAGACCCGCCTGGCCGCCGCTCTCGACAAATATAAGAAGTAATGCGTTCGATCCCTGCCGTTTGCGGCAGGGGCGTCTTTATTCAGTCACGGGGAGAAAGCGCCTGCTTTCTCCCCGCTCGGACGACCGTTCATCGCCTTGCGGGGGCGGCCGTTTTTTTGTGTTTCAGGCCGGAGTCATGGTTTGCCGTTCCATGTCGCGGGCCTGTTTCCGGAGCTTTTTCCTCATACAGGTACGAAAGAGAAAATGGCAAACGTACGATCCACCTATACGGACAGTGTCAACTTTTATGGGCAGGAAGATCCCCGTGAACTGATCTCCCGTTTCGGTTCTCCTCTGTATGTCTACAATGAGAACATACTGCGCGAGCGCTGCCGCGACCTTCTGGGACTCTCGTCGCTCCCCGGCTTTTGCGTGAACTATTCCGCCAAGGCCAACACCAACCCCGCGCTGCTTCGCATCATCCGTTCCGAAGGCTGCGTGGTGGACGCCATGAGGATCGGCGTGCTTTACATCAAAGGGCTTGCCGGCTTTACTTCCGAAGAGGTCACCTACGTCTTCAACAACGGGATCGCCGAGGAACTCAGGCA
>NZ_CAJJIC010000125.1 GCF_905187505.1 uncultured Mailhella sp. | reverse complement strand
CGTGCAAGCCCCGTGTCCGTACAGCGTGTCCGGAGCTGACGGGCTTTCGCGTCACTCCTCCCCCCTTAAAATGTCACGCGCAGACCGAGCGTCAGCTGATGAGCATACATGTCCTTGCTTTTCATGGAGATGCCGGGATTGCTGGCCTTGGCGTCGCCCATCATGAGGAAGCGATAGCCGAAGTCGGCGGCGATGTTTTCCGTGAAGGCGTAGGAGCAGCCGAGGCCCACCTGTCCGGCGAACACGGTGTCGGTATCGGAGAAGGAGCTGTTTTCGGATTCTCCGACGCCGTTGTAGTTGTAGTTGACCTTGTTGGTGACGAAGGCCATGCCGATGCCGCCGCCGACGTAGGGCGTGAAGCCGTAGAAGTCGGTGATGTCCCAGTACACGTTGGCCAGAAGGGTCTGGAAGCGCACGGTGTGCTTGGCGGCCAGCGCGTCGCCGGCAAGCTGATCGATGAAGCCGAGGTGACGCGAGGAGTTGCCGTAGGCGGCGTATTCGAGTTCGGCGCGCACGGGCAGGTCGAAGGCGGGGGCGAAATCGTAGCCTATGGCGAGAGCGCCGCCGGCACGGGCCGCGTCCTTGGAGCCGGAGCCGGGCAGCCGGTCGCCGTCGAGGTCTTTGCCCATGCCCTTGAAGTGCTGGACGTTGAGCACGAACTTGGGCGCGACGTACACGCCGATGAGATCGGCGGCCTGTGCCTGGGCGGGAAGCAGAAGACAGGCCGCGACAAGCAGCATTCCGAACTTCTTGAACATGTGAGTTCTCCTGGTTAGAGGTGCTCAAAGGCCGGAACGCTCCGGCGCACGGCGCGCAGGGATGAACGCGGGCCTTTGCTCCAGGCCGCGGCGGAGGGCCGCGCAAACCTGGTTCATGCCTTCGTTATAGCGCGTGGGGGCGGGCAATCCATGATTATCATGCGCGCAGTTCGGGGAGAAACGCGCGGCATGAGGTGAGAGCGTTCCGAAACCGGGGAGAAAAAGGCACGGCGGATGTCGTCGAGGGGCGTTTTTTCGGGGAGGAAGGGGGCAGAACCGGCGTCGGGCGGGAGACGATCGGACGCCGGGGCGGGGACGGGAAAAGGCAGAACGGACGCAGGCAGGGAGCGCCGGGCCTTGTGGCGCGGGCGTGAAGGCAAAGGCGCTCACGCGCGGGAAAAGACGGAGCTTCGGCAGAGGCGGGGCCGCGGCAGAGAGCGGAGGGGGCGGATCGTGCAGCACCTGCGATGCGGCATGATCCGCGCGGGGAGGAGGGATGTGTTCTGCCGGATCGCGCGGGCGCCCCGTCAGTGCTGTCCGGCGCTTTCGGAAGAGGACCGGCTCTCTTCGGGCAGCTCTTCGGTTTCCCTTTCGTCTTCGGCGATTTCTTCCGGGGTGCGGCGGCGCAGGCGGAATTCATAGATGAAGAGCATGATGAGGGAGATGAGCAGGGGCACGAGATAGTAGAGCACGCGGAACACGAGAATGGCGCCGAACAGGCGCTTGGGGTTCACGCCGTGGATGATGTGCATGAGGATGAGCTCGAGCACGCCCACGCCGCCGGGCACATGGGTGAGCACCACGGCCACCTGGGCGAGCAGGTAGTTGGGCAGGAAGTCGGCGAAGGTGATGGCGCTGCGTTCGGGAAGCAGCACATAAAGGCAGGCGGCGGCCACGAGCAGATCCGCGCAGGCCACGGCGGTCTGCGCGAGGGCGATGGGCAGGGTGGGAAGGGCGAATTCCTTTTTGAAGATGCGCACGGCGCGGCCTCTGGCCCACCAGCAGACGAAAAGATACAGAATGCAAAGACCAAGCAGCGCCGCGCCGAGAGGCCGTATGTGACCGGGTTCGATGCCGAGTTCCGGAGGAATGTGCACGTTGGCAAAGAGCAGCACGCCGCCGGCAAGGCCGAGCGCGCCTATCCAGAACGTGACGGCCAGCATGAGCACGAGACGCACGATGTCTATGGGATGAAAGCCCCAGGCGCTGTAGAGCCGGTAACGCACGGTGGTGCCGCCGAGCAGCGCGCCGAGATTGTAGCTTACCGCCGAACCGGCAAAGGACACGAGGCAGACTCTGGGGAAGGGCAGACGGCGGTGGATGGCCTTGACGGCCAGCCAGTCGTATCCCACGAGAATGGCGTAGTTGATGACGACAAGAATGACGGCCAGAACGAGCTGTCTGTGCCGTATGTGAAGTATGCTGTCGATGATTTCTTCCATGCTGTAGCGCTTGAGCTTGTCGTAAAGGAGCCAGCAGGCCAGCGCACAGATGAGAAGAACGAGGAGCTTTCCCAGAATCGGCAGATATTTTTTCATTGTCGGCAAATCGCACACCCGGAAGATACAGAGTCATGCCATGAGGCGGAAGAACATTTTTAGCGCCATCACAATACCGTCATGGGCGGGTAAAGGCAAGGGGAGGATAGCGACAAATATGATGTCGGCGTACGCTTCTCACAAGAGAAAACGTGTTGCGCTCCATGCTTTTTTATGTGAATTCACTGGGAATTTTTACTTTTTTCTTTTTTGTTGCGGGGCCGTCATGAGGAATCGGCGTGCACGGCGTGCGCGTTTGCCCGCGGGAGACCGGCCGCCTTGGGACAAAAGGAACATGGGGAGAAGGGCGTTGACGCTCCCTTCCGCGGCCGTTAATTTGAAGGCAGGCGCGTCACTGTTCAGGGACGCGTGTCGGGGGGTATGCCCCGCAGAAGGAGGTCAGCATGACGGCAGACAGTGAGGGGACCGTTTCCGGTCTGGAACCGTGGCCCGCGGTCGTGAAGCGCGGACGCGGGCGTCCCCGCAAGAACAGGGCGCAGACGGAGGAGACTTCCGCCGTTCTTGAGGCGCAGGCCGTGATCGACGCCCCCGACGCCGGAGCGGGGGAGAAGGCCCCCAGGCCCACGGCGCTTTTTGCCGCGAGGCGCGCGCCTTCGGACAGTCTGCGGGCTCTCGGCGAGCGCTGGCTCGACGAGCTTTTTGCCGTGCGCGGCCTCTCGCCCATGACCGTGGATTCCTATCGGCAGGACATAGCCTCGCTTGCGACCTTTCTTGAGGAGAGCGGCGCGGAGGATCTCACGGCACGGCAGGCGCTCGCCACGCTGGACGACGAACAGCTTCTGCTTTTCGTGGTGTGGCTCAGGCGGCGCGGCGACGGCAAGCGCACGCTCGCGCGCAGGCTGTCGTGTCTGCGCGGATTCCTCGGCTGGTGCGTGGATCAGAGGCTCATGAGCGGCAATCCTGCCGAGCTTCTGGACGGTCCCAAGCTCCCCCGCGTGCTCCCCAACGTGCTTTCCCGCGACGAGGTGCTGCGGCTCATCGACGCGCCGGACAGGCACAATCGTCTCGGACGGCGCGATCACGCCATGCTCGAGCTCCTGTACGCGTCCGGTCTGCGCGTGTCCGAACTTGTGAACCTGCGGCCTCTGGACATCGATCTTCAAAGCGGCGTGGTGCGGGTGTTCGGCAAGGGCCGCAAGGAACGTCTCATTCCCATGCACGCGCGCGCCGTGGCCGTCATGGACGATTATCTGCAGAACGTGCGGCCGGACTTCATGCCTCAGGAGAGCCGCGTGTTCCTGAACCGCTCCGGCCGGGGACTCACCCGTCAGGCCGTGTGGAAGCTCATCCGCCGCTACGCCTTCGACGCCCGCATCGGGCGCGACATTTCGCCGCACACTCTGCGGCACACCTTTGCCACGCATCTTCTTGAGGGAGGCGCGGATCTGCGCACCGTCCAGATGCTGCTCGGCCATAGTGACCTTTCGGCCACGGAACTGTATACCCATGTCCGTTCGGACCTTCTGGAAGACGTGTATCGCCGCTGTCACCCCCGCAATCTGTTCCATGCCGGAGGCATCGCCGAAGACGGGGAGGAAGACGAGGAGGAGGGCGCTTTCCCGCAGACGCGGCAGAGCACGACGGACGAAGAGAACAACGCCGCAAAAAACCGGACGCAGGAGTCCGCTTTCCGCGCAACGACGGACGCCTGACCTCCCTGCGGCAGAATTGCCAGAGAAGCGCTCTCCCCCGGGGAGAGGAAGAAAAGAAAGGATGTTGCATGAACGCTGAAACCGTCATCACCTGCCACGCCAACGCCGACAACGACGCGCTCGCCGCGCTGGTGGGGGCGCTCGTTCTGTATCCCGACGCCGTGCTGCTTTTTCCCGGAAGTCAGGAAAGGCAGGTGCAGGAATTTTACGACGAAGTGGTGGAGCCGCTCTATCCCTGCGTGAGCCAGCGCGAGCTGGACGCGGCGCAGGTGAAGCGTCTCGTGGTGGTGGACACGCATCTGGCCAGTCGTCTGCCGCAGGTGAAGAAGCTGCTTGAGCGCGACGATCTCGACATTCACGTGTGGGATCATCATCCGCTGAGCGACGACGAGGGCGACGACCGTCTTCCTGCCGCGCTCATGATGGACGACAAGGTGGGCGCGGTGAGCACCTTCATCGTGGAGGAAATACGCCGCCGCAGGCTCGACGTGACGTGCGAGATCGCCACGTCCCTTGCCGGGGGCATTTACGGCGACACGGGTTCGTTCGTCTACAGTTCCACCACCACCCGAGACTTCGACGCCGCCTCCTGGCTGCTTTCCCGCGGCGCGGATCTTGCCGTGGTGAGCCGTCTCATCACCCGCGTCATGGGCCGCGAGCAGCTCAAGGCGCTTTCATCCATGCTGGAGAACACGCAGGCGCGCGACATCGGCGGCGGCGTGGTCATGGCCATATCCTCCATGCAGACGGAAACCTTCCTTGAAGACTTCGCCACCCTCGCCCCTCGCATCATGGAAATAGAGGACTGTTCCGTGATTTTTGCCATAGCATCCATGGAAGACAAGGTGCAGGTGGTGGGCCGAAGCCGCACGCCCCTCGTGGACGTGGGGGAAATCTGCCGCAGACTGGGCGGCGGAGGACACTACTATGCGGCCTCCGCCTCGGTGAAGGACATGACGCTCCCGCAGGTGCGCGATTTCCTCAAAATGCAGGCTTCGCTTATCGTGAACGCCGACGAAAATGCGGGCAAGCTCATGACGAGCCCAGCCCTCGGCGCGTCCGAAAGGCTCACCATAGGCGAGGCGCAGGCCCTCATGATCCGCTACGGACTCAAGGCCGTGCCCATCTTCGCCGACGGCACGCAGCGCTGCATAGGTCTTCTTGCCCAGGAAACCGCGGCCAAGGCTTCAAGTCACGGTCTGGCGCACATCAAGGTGAGCATGTACATGCAGCGCAGTTTCAGCGTGGTGCCGGAAACCGCGGGCATTCAGGAACTCGTCGACATCATGGTGGGCTGTCAGCAGCGCCTCATTCCCGTGGTGGGCGGCGGCGACGTGCAGGGCATGGATGAAGAGGAACGCGAGGCCGTGCTTGTGACCCGTCCCGTGGTGGGCGTGGTCACGCGCACCGACATCATACGCCTGTTCATGGGCGAGAACGGCGCGCACATTCCCCCCGTGAGCCGAAAGGCCCGCAAGGAAAGAAATCTCACCTCCGTCATGCGCAAGCGTCTTTCCGCTCCCTGCCTCGACTTCCTGCGCATGGCCGGAGAAATCGGGCACGACGTCGGCGCTTCCGTGTACGTGGTGGGCGGCTTCGTGCGCGACCTCGTCATGGACGGCAAGGGACTCAAGTGGCCGGACATCGACATCGACCTCGTCATCGAGGGCGACGCCATGGCCTTTGCCCACAATCTGGCCATACGCCTCAAGGGACGCGTGCGCGAACACCGTGAGTTCATGACCGCCATGCTTGTCTTCCCCGCAGAAAGCCTCTGCGCCGACGTCGAAAGGCATCGCCGCACGCACCTTGCCGACTCCACGGAAATCAAGGTGGACATCGCCACCGCCAGACTCGAGTTCTATACCGAACCCGGCGCGCTCCCGCAGGTGGAACGCGGTTCCATCAAGATGGATCTCTACCGCCGCGACTTCTCCATCAACGCCATGGCCGTGCGCCTCAATCCGCAGGTCTTCGGCCAGCTCGTGGACTTCTTCGACGGACAGGAGGACATCCGAAACAAGCGCATACGCACCCTGCACGCCCTGAGCTTCGTGGAAGACCCCACAAGAATGTTCCGCGCCGTGCGCTTCGAGCAGCGCTACGGCTTCCGCATGGGCGCCCAGTGCGAACGATTCATGCGCAACGCCATAGACGATCTGCACCTTATTCATCATCTGTCCGGCTCGCGCATCTGCCACGAACTCGAACTCATGATGGAGGAACGCAATCCCTACCTCGGATTCCGCCGCATGGACGAACTCGGCCTGCTCGCCGAAGTGCATCCGCTGCTCGCCATGAACGACGAAAAGCGCGACATGGCCGACAGAGTGCGCCGCGTGCTCGAATGGTACATGAGAATGTATCTGCCTGAAGAACCGGATCTGCTCATGCTCATGCTCATCGCCCTGTGCCGCCGCGCCCCGGCCCCCGACGTGGAATCCCTGCTCGACAGGCTCCAGTTTTCCGACAGGCGCAAGCGCGAAACCATGCAGGTGCGCTCCTCCATCATGGCCGCCCGCTCCGGCATGAACCAGTGGGAAAAGAAAAAGGGCTCCCTCAGCGACCTGCACCGCATGCTCGGCCGCGCCCCCCTCGAAACCCTGCTCTACCTCCTCGCTCAGGAGGATAACCCCGAACAGCACGAAAAGCTCACCCGCTACATATACATGGGGCGGCAGATGAAGCCCGACGTCAACGGCGACGACCTGAAACGCCTCGGCGTCCAGCCCGGTCCCATGATCGGCCGTATCCTGAACGACGTGCTCACCGCTAAAATGGACGACGAATCCATGTCCCGCGACGATCAGCTCGCCCTCGCCGCCAGACTCGCCGTGCACTACCTCACCGAAGAGGCGGAAGCCGCCCGCGCCGCCGCTGAAAAGTAAAAGGCAGGAAAGGCAGAAAAGGCAGTGCGGGGGGAATGATTCCCCCCGCGCCCCCTCGTTTCGCCTTGCGGCTTCGCCGCGCGGCGGGCGTCGTGCGGATGCCGGATGTCGTGCTTTGAAAAGGCGGCAGGGCAGGGGAGTGACGAAAAGGCCGGAAGTCTCGGCGGACGCTGCTCGGACTGCCCAGTCAGTGCAGGCGTGTGCTGCCGCACCCGCCTGCCGTGGCCGACCGATGTTTC
>NZ_CAJJIC010000124.1 GCF_905187505.1 uncultured Mailhella sp. | reverse complement strand
CCTCTCCGGCATCAGACTCGAACGAATGCCTCTTTATATTTTTAGCATATGCTAAAAAATATAAAACTTTCTTTTTGACGATTTTTATCCTATATTTCCCTTGAAATAATCGTAGAAAAATATGTTTTTTCTTCAAAGCAAACGTTATAAAAAACGTTTCTCCCAACCTTCCCTTTCATCATGGAAACTTCCCCTATGTCTGCAAACGCATCCCTTTCCGAACGCCGTTGCAAGGGCCGTCCCCGCGCCTTCGACCGTACGCTGGCTCTGCGCCGCGCCCTGGAAGTCTTCTGGCGGCGGGGCTATGCCCCGGCGTCGGTTTCAGAACTGTGCAAGGCCATGGAAATCAACCCCCCGAGCCTTTACGCCACGTTCGGCAACAAGGCCTCGCTCTTTCTCGAAGCCGTGAACTTCTATGAGGAAACCTACTGGAAAGAACCCGCCCGGCGCTTTCTGGACGACCCGGACATTTACAGCGCCGTAAAAAACTTCTTCAACGAATCCGCACAGATACTTCTTTCTCCCGAAACGCCTTGCGGGTGCATGGTCGTACTTGCCGCCGTCAACATTTCCGACGAGGAAACGGAAATCATCGAAGCGGTCAAAGCGCTGCGCATGGAAACGAAACAGATGTTTTCCGACAGGCTCAGGCGCGCAATCAAGGACGGGCAGATTCCCCCGGACACGGACGTACCCGCCCTCTCCGGCGCACTGAACACCATGCTCGAAGGACTCTCCATTCAGGCCAGGGACGGTCTCTTTCAGTCCGAACTGAAAGCCATTGCCGCTCATGCCGTCCGCATGCTGCCTTCCCCTCTGAACTGAACGCCGGCCCCTTCCCGCGATCACCGCAGAAAAATCCCTTGACATTTTTATAGTGATCACTAAATATTTTTTCAGATCAATGAAGGCCTCTTCATCAGGAGTATGACCATGACATTCACGGAACCGGCCATGCGGCCGCCGCAGGAAGCCTCTTCGCTTCTTCTTCGCGCCACGCAGGGCTGTACGTACAACAAGTGTCATTTCTGCTACGTTTCGCGCGGCTATCCTTTCATGGCTGTCACACCGATGCGGCTTGAAGAGGAAATCGCGTCCCTTCGGGGGAGCTTTCCCGACGACACGGCCATATACATGACCGGTTCCAATCCCTTTGCCCTGCCCTCGGACAAGCTGCGCCAGTACCTGCAGGTCATAGAACGCCGCATCCCCCGCTTCAGGCGCGTGAGCATGCAGAGCCGCATCGCCGACATTGCCGGAAAAAGCATGGAAGAGCTGCGGGAGCTTTGCGGCATGGGCCTGCGTCATCTCTACATAGGTACGGAAAGCGGCAACGACGATGCGCTCAGACTCATGAACAAGGGACAGACTTCCGCGCAGTCGGTGGAGCAGCTTCTTCGGCTGGACGAGGCGGGCATCAGCTACACGGCGTTCTACATCCTCGGCATGGGCGGCAGGGGAACCGGAAAGGTCTGCGGCGAAGACACGGCAAGGATGTTCAATCAAGTTCACCCGAAGCTCATCACCACCACGGGAATGACGCTGTTCAGGCACACGCCTCTTTTCGACATGGCCGCACGCGGCGAGTTCATCGAGGCTTCGGAACGGGAAAAGATCGAAGAACTCCGCGCTTTTCTGCAGAATCTGACCATAGACGTCTTCTATGACGGCATCCATTACCTGAATCCGCTCAACTACCGCTTTTCCAACAGCGACGCTCAGGCAAAGCGCCGCGTTCTGGACGACATAGACGACGTTTTGCGATCCAGCACGGACGAAGATCTCGAGCTCATGGTGAGCCGCAGACTCAAGCAGTCTCTGTAACGACCGCACGCCGCCGGACAACAAGAAATTTCGTCTGCCCGTTTTCCTCCGGGGAACAGGCAGCTTCACCATTTGCATTCTTTTCATAAGGAGAAACGTCATGAGCAAGAACATTCTCATTCTGAACGGAAGCCCCCGCATGAAGGGCAATACCGCCATGCTGTGCGACGCCTTTGCCGAAGGCGCAAAAAGCGCCGGTCACACGGTCACCCGCTTCGACCTGCAGAAAATGAACATTCACGGCTGCCTCGGCTGCGTGAAGGGCGGCAAGGCCCCCGCCGCTCCCTGCGTGCAGAAGGACGACATGCTTCAGATCTATCCCGCCTACAAGGAAGCCGACATCGTGGTGCTGGCCTCGCCCATGTACTACTGGGGCTTCTCCGGCCAGCTCAAGACGGCCTTCGACCGTCTCTTCGCCGTGGCCGAGTGCAATCCCGGCTACGCCAATCCCAAAAAGGACTGCGCGCTCATCATGGCGGCTGAAGGCAACAGCGCCGACAACTGGAAGCCTGCGCTGGACTACTATCAGGCACTTCTCGGCTTCCTTGAATGGAAGGATCTCGGACACGTGCTGGCCGGAGGCGTGTTTGATGCCGGAGCCGTGGCCGGAACGCCCGTGATCGACGAAGCCTTCCGCTTCGGCGCCTCCCTGTAGACGGAATCCGACATGAGCGAATCTCACAACGATGCCGAAAGTTCCGGCAGAGGCCTTCTCTCGCGCAGGAGGGCGTTCTTCGGCGCGGGAGCGGCCCTCATCGCCGCTGCGGGAGGGCTGCTGTACCGGCACGTTTCCTCCATGTCCTCCGTGAAGGTGGAATCCTTCATGACTCCGGCCTCCGGCCAGAAAAAGCATATTCTGCTCGTGACCGGCAGCGGAAGAATGCAGGGAAACAGCGATCTTCTGGCCGAAGCCTTCGCCGGAGGCGCGCGCGAGGCCGGTCACACGGTGGACATCTTTTCCGCCGGACGCGATCCCATGCGCGCGTGCATGCACTGCGAAGGATGCTGGAGCACGGGCAGGCCCTGCGTCATGGAAGACAGCTTTGAAAGATTCCACCCTCTGCTCGAAAAGGCGGACATGCTGGTCTTCTGCAGCCCTCTTTACTGGTACAGCTTCAGCGGGCACATCAAGTGCGTCATGGACAGGCTCTATCCCTACTCCAAAAAGAACAAGCTGCGCGACACCCCGGTGAGGGAAACCATGCTGCTCATGTGCGGAGAGAGTCACTTTCTCCGCTCCTTTGCCGGAGCCGCCGAATCGTACCGGCAGATGATCGGCTTCAAGGGCTGGAAGGACAGAGGCCGTCTGTTCGTCACCGGCGTCAACGAATGCGGGGCCATGAAAGGACACAGGGCGCTTGCCGATGCCGCAGACATGGGACGACGCGCCTGATTCAGGTTCTTTTGCCGCAAACCTCACGCACGCAGCGTGAAAGGAGTCATGATGAAAGCTCTTTCTCTTATCGAAGCGGCGAAGCTCACTTCGCCCAATCCCGTTTCCCTCGTCTGTTCCCTGACCCCTTCGGGAGACACCAATCTGGGCACGGTCTCCTGGTGGACCTATCTGAGCCTCAATCCCGAAATCATCGGCTTTGCCATGATGAAGACCTCCTATACGGGGGAACGGGTCCGGGAAACGAAGAAGGTCGTGCTGACCATTCCGGGCGAAGCCCTCGCAAAACAGGTCATGCAGTGCGGCTGCTCCACGGGCAGGACCAAAAACAAGGCGAAGGATTTCGGCATCGCCCTCAAGAACCTTTCCGGCTGCGACATTCAGATTCCCGAACACAGCGCGGTCGCCATCGAATGCAGCCTGCGCGAATTCATCGACGTCGGCGATCACTACCTTTATGTCTGCTCTGTGAACAACGTGTACGGCGATGAGCAGGAAACGCCCCTCTTCGCCTGGAACGGCTACTCCGAAATCGCTCCCGCAAAACGCTGATACCTTTCTTACGATTGCGTGCGCGGCCCGGCGACCGGCCGCGCACGGGCCGGACAAAAACGACCTTTCCTCGTCCGGCCTTTTTCGTCCGCTCCCCGCTTCTTCTTCCCTTCACGCCGATCCCTGCCCCTGCCGCCTCTCATGCGCACAGTCCGCGGCAGCAGACACGACACGCCTGCTCCCCGCCATCCGTCTTTCCGCAGGCTCTGCCCGACCACGTTTTCCCTTTCATGCCCGCCGACTATGTCGACCTATTCACTCCCGGCATTTGCCCTTACCCCGCCGTTCTCTTATACTGGCATGAAATCAGGCAAGGCCCTCCATGCGCCGCCTTCTAAAACGCGACCGGAAATTCTGCCGTTTTCTCCTCCCAAAACGACGGTCGTCGCGCCGGACTCCGGTTCTCTTCTGTGCCGACGCCCTCCAGGAGCAGCAAAACGCGACTGACATGACGCGCTCCTGTGCCCATGAGGATTCCGACTGCCCGCACGCCTGCGTCGGATGCGAAGGACACGCAGGCCACGACTCTCCGGCCGGTCCGTTCTTTGCCGGAACCCGCCGGACCGTTTTGCCGTCGACGCGAAAGCACCGGACGGAGGCGGCCGCGACCATTGCCGCTCGCGGCCGTGCAGCGACGCATGATCCCATTGTCCCGAAAACCGGGAAGACCGCCCTGCTCCGACATAAGCCGAAAGCTCACGGACAGCAGGGTCATGACGGACCGGGCAGTCTTCCTGTCCCCCAAAAAAAGGAAACATCATGAAAGTACTGGGCATCAACGGAAGTTCACGCAAGGATGGAAACACCGCCGCACTTATCCGGGAAGTATTCGGAGAACTGGAACGGGCGGGAATAAGCACCGAGCTCGTTCAGCTTGCCGATCTGACCGTCGAACCGTGCCGGGCCTGCTTTGCCTGCGCCCAAAACGGCTCCTGCGTCTTTCGTCAGGACGCCTTTGCCGAAATTTTCGACAAGATGGTGGAAGCGGACGGCATAGTTCTCGGCTCCCCCGTCTATTCGGCGGACGTTTCCGCCAGAATGAAAGCGCTCCTGGAGCGTGCAGCCGTCGTGGCCGACATGCGGCCCGGTCTGTTCCGGCACAAGGCAGGCGCAGCCGTCGCGGCCGTCAGACGCGGCGGCGGTCTCGCGGCCGTGGACGCCATGCACCATTTTTTCCTCAATCATGAAATGTTCGTGGTCGGTTCCACGTACTGGAACATGGTCTACGGAAAAATGCCCGGCGACGTAAAGAACGATGAAGAAGGTATGGACAACATGAGGAATCTCGGCAGAAACATGGCGCACCTCATGCTGCGCCTCGGTTCATGATCTGAAACCTTCACGTCCGACGTTCTTTCAGGTGGTTGACTTTCCGGGAAGTCCGCCACCTTTTTTTATGCCCCGGCCTGTGCGGGCCTCTTTCCCTGTTCCCCGCTGAACTTCGCGCATGAAGGCGACGGGGCAACGCCTCCGGACAGACGGCCAGCCCCCATGTCGCCGCATTCCGCCGCTTCCTTCCCATGCCCTCAGACATTTCTCCCTTCCCGCACGGCCCGCGGACATGACAATCTTCCAACAAGGGTCCGCTTCCGACACCGGATGCGGTCGCCGTTGTGCGTCAGACATGAACGACAACGGGACATTCTGCGTCACGGTCACAAGTTTTTTCTGTTGAAACATCAAAGGTCATAAAAAATTTCTTATTGTTATTATCAAGCAATATATTATTTTTTATCTATTGCGTCAGAGGAAGGCATGAACTTTTTACAGAAAAAGGAGTCATCATGATCATCGACACCCGCATTCGTCCGCCTTATAAAGGCTTTACTGCCGGCAAGGACTCGCTGATACATAACTTTGAACACGCCACAAAATGGTCGGGAATGTTCGGAGGGCACGCCGCACCTTCGGTAAGAACGCATTCCCTGGATGACTGTCTTGCAGAAATGGACGCGGCGGGCATCGACTTTGCCATTGCTCCCGGCCGCAAGGGACAGGACCACATGTGGGTGGACAACCAGGACGTGGTCGATCTTACCGAAGACTATCCCGACCGCTTCGCAGGCATTGCCTCCATCTTTCCCGAAGACCCCATGGAATACAATCTGGAGCAGATAAAAAAGTACTGCATCGACGGCCCGCTGCTCGGCGTTTCTCTGGAAACCGGCCTGGTGGCCGACGTGGAAGGCGCCACGCCCCGCTTTGTGGACGACCACAAGTTCTGGCCCATATACGAACTGTGCGAAAAGCACGGCGTCGTGGTGAGCTTTACCCACAACGCTCCCGCCTATCCCGACACCTCCGGCAGCGACCCGGTCAGGCTGAAGCACATCTATGACGACTTCCCCCGTCTGAAAACGCTGCTGGTCCACGGCTGCTGGCCCCATGTCAACGAAATAGCCGCCTATCTGTTCCTCAACAAGAACGTCATGGTTCAGCCCGACTTCTACATCATGAACACCGCAGGCTGGCGGGGCTATGTGGACTCGGCCAACTACATGAACCCCGGCAACTATGTCTTTGCCTCCTCCTACCCGCTGGGCGACATGAGCGTACTGGTCGACTACTATCTGAACTGCGGCTTTCTTGATCACATTCTGCCCAGAATCATGTATCAGAACGCCGCGGACTTCTTCAATCTCGACGCCTCGAAGCTGAAAAGACTGCCCGGTTCACCCGTGGCAGACGATTTCGACATCGCCTGATTTCTTCTGAACACACGAAAGGCCCGGCCTTCTTTTTCAAAAGAAGCCGGGCCTTTTCATCATCCGCATTCTTCCTCGGGGAAGGCAGGAGCGCTCACGGCAGGCGTGTTCCAGTCCTGCGAAGAACGACGGCGCCCAGCGTCAGCACCTTTTCCGCAATGCGCACCGCTCTGCCAAGATCTTCCCTTGCCGCGCGGGCAGGCTCGACCGTAACGGCAAAGCGTCCCGTCCGGCCGTCATATCCGTACAGGGTTCCCATCGTCCTCAGCTCCTCCGCAAGGCACAGAGGGCAGCGCACTCCCGCTCCCTGCAGTGCGCGACAGAACGGAGCGACAAGCGCTTCGTTCATCATGGAAGAAGCGGCCTGCTCCTCCATGGATGCCGACGAGAGCTCCTCCAGCGCGGAAAGAGCGTGAACATAGGCCGCTCCGCCTCCTGCGACGACACCGTCCCTCCGCGCGGAAAAGACCGCCCGAACGGCATCGACAGCATGAACGCGGCGTTCGGAAAAAACGCTCTTGCTCAGCGCCCCCAGCTTCAATACCGCTCTTCTGCCCGTCAGTCTGCGCAGACGCTCCCGGTAGGTCTCCCGCACGAAATCCGTACCGATGCTGCGCATCTGCTCCCGGATCTGTCCGGCCCTCCGGGCAGCCCTTGCCGGGGCTGCGGGCTCGCAGAGCAGCATCGTTCTGCCTTTTCCCACAACGGCCCGGCGGCATCGCCCCAGGGTTTCCGGTCCCGGCGGATCGGAAAAGAAAAAGAACTCCTTCGTGAGGGGAATTCCTCCCACAAGCGCCTCCATGTCGCGCTTAAGCCAACAAGCAGCAGAAAGGAGCCGTTATGGCCTTTGCAGAAAAACTCA
>NZ_CAJJIC010000123.1 GCF_905187505.1 uncultured Mailhella sp. | reverse complement strand
CGAGCTCCTTCAGAACCGGACCGAACGCGCCGTTCCGACCGAGCAGAAGAATGAGATAGTACCCGAGAACGGTGGGCGGGAGCACCATGGGCAGCGTGCACAGGGAGTCGATGACGGCGGCGCACACGGATCGGCGTCTGGCCAGAAGACGGGCCGTAAGGGTGCCGAGAATCAGGGAGGCCAGCGTGGAGAGTCCGGCGACTTTCAACGAAAGATAGATGGGAAGCAGGGAAAACTGCTGCCCGAACAGGGAAAATTCCATGGGTGCGCTCCTTTCCATTTCAAAATAGCAGGAATGGGCGCACGGAGCAAGACGCAACCTGATAATTCCATGCGATTTTATGGAAAGTTTTCTTGTTTCCCAATGGGAACAAGCGACGCAGTTCCGGCGGGGTGGACGACGCTTGCAGGAAGGGAGAAAAGGGAAGGGGCGTCCCGTGCCGCAGTGCTGCGGACGCCGGGGGAAAGGGGAGAAGGGCTCGAAGAAGAGGCAGATTGTTTCTGCGGCTTTTCCCCTCCGGCATTCGGCAGATAATCTCGACACGGGGCAAGAGCGCGCCGTGCGTCCCAAGATTCTTTCCGCCGGTCTCTTCGCGTGTCGTTGCGATCGCGTATTCGCCGTACCGGAGATAAAAAAACGGCCCTGTAAAAAGGGCCGTTCCGAGGTCAAAGGGGATCAGAACAGACTGTCGGCTTTGTCCGTGACTTCGATTTCGCCGTCGTTGCCGAGGAAGACCTCAAACTGCCTGAGACCGTTGCTTTGTGTTCCCATGACGCCGGGGAGCACCTGCGCCATGCTGAACATGAGCGTGCGGAAGTCTTCGTTGCCGGAAGAGCAGCGCAGGGAGGTGCGCCATATCTGCCGGTCCTGCTTCTTGTCGGGCGTCAGGACGTAGGCTTCGATAAGAAGATTGGCGGTGTATATGGTCGTACTCGTGACGACGGGTTCATCGACGTAGACATACTCGACATGACGGTATCTGCCTCGTCCCACCACCACGGGGTGGGTGCGCGTGATGGTGTCGGTGTCAATGTGCACGCGGGGTTCGTCCATCCAGTAGCTGACGACGGCCACGTTGTCGGCGTTCTTTATGTCGTCGACCACGGCGTAGCCGCGTGCCCGGAAGGCCGGGGTGATCTGCCGCACCACTTCGCGGAAGAGCAGGTCGCTTTCGCTCACGCCTTCATTGCCCGGCTGCATGAAGTATACGGTGCCCGAAGGTTGCTGCGCATCGCGCAGGGAGTCCACGGAAACGTTGTAGTAGGTGCCGCATCCGGTCAGCAGAAGCGCACAAAGCAGAAGGAAAAGTCGCATGACGGGCATGATGGCCTCCCCAGAGAAATGCCGCGGGCATGAAAAAAGGGGTACCGGAATCCGGTACCCCTTACAGGCAAATGGTGCGCCCGGCGCGAGTCGAACGCGCGACCTACAGCTCCGGAGGCTGTCGCTCTATCCAGCTGAGCCACGGGCGCAAGGGGAAAAACCCCGATGTGAGAGGGACTATGCACCGCAAAAGGCAGATTGTCAACGCCTTTTCTGCGGCCGGAGCGGGATGGAATCAGCGGCCCATGCCGTTCAGGAAGTCCTTGTTGCTCTTGGTTCCCTTCATCTTGTCCAGCAAAAATTCCATGCCGTCGATGGGGGACATGGGCGCGAGAATCTTGCGCAGAATCCAGACGCGATTGAGCACGTCTTCGCCGAGAAGCAGATCTTCCTTGCGCGTGCCGGTGCGGTTGATGTCGATGGCGGGAAACACGCGTTTGTCGGAAAGATGCCGGTCAAGATAGATTTCGCAGTTGCCGGTTCCCTTGAATTCTTCAAAAATGACTTCGTCCATGCGGGAGCCGGTGTCGATGAGCGCGGTGGCGATGATGGTGAGGGATCCGCCGCCTTCGATGTTGCGGGCTGCGCCGAAGAAGCGCTTGGGGCGCTGAAGGGCGTTGGCGTCGAGGCCGCCGGAAAGCACGCGGCCGCTCGAGGGCGTCACGGTGTTGTAGGCGCGTCCGAGCCTGGTGATGGAGTCGAGAAGAATAACCACGTCGCGCTTGCGCTCCACGAGACGCTTGGCTTTTTCCAGCACCATTTCGCACACCTGCACGTGACGCTGCGGAGGTTCGTCGAACGTGGAGCTGACCACTTCCGCATTTTTCACCGTGCGTTCCATGTCCGTGACTTCTTCCGGACGTTCGTCCACCAGAAGAATGATCAGGTAGGCGTCGGGATAGTTGGCGTTGATGGCGTTGGCTATGGTCTGGAGCAGGATGGTCTTGCCGGTTCTCGGCGGGGCCACGATGAGGGCGCGCTGTCCGCGGCCGATGGGAGACATGAGGTCGATGATGCGCGACGACATGTTCTTGGGATCGGTCTCCATGCGGAACTGCTGGTCGGGATACACGGGGGTGAGGTTGTCGAACAGCACCAGATGTCTGGCGTTTTCCGGAGGTTCGAAACCTATCTCATTGACGCGCACGAGCGCGAAGTAGCGTTCTCCTTCCTTGGGAGGACGTATCTGGCCGGAAACGCAGTCGCCCTTGCGCAGATGGTAGCGGCGTATCTGAGAAGGGGAGACATAGACGTCGTCCGGACCGGGCATGTAGCTGCACAGGGGAGAGCGGAGAAATCCGTATCCGTCGGGCAGGATTTCCAGAACGCCGTCGCTGTGGATGACGCCGTTTTGCGATGCGCAGGCCTGGAGCAGGGCGAAGATGAGTTCCTGCTTGCGCATGGAGCTCGCGTTTTCAAGCTGATACTTGTCCGCGAGATCCATGAGATCCTGCATTTTGCGGGTCTTGAGTTCCGTGAGGTTCAGGACGCTTTCGTCAAGAAGAGGAGCAGATTCTACAGTTTCGGGCTCGACAGGAGCTTTACGTTTCCGTATGGGCATAGAGATACCACCGGGAAAAGGGGAAGATGAAGAAAGGGCACGTCGAAAGATGGCGTGACGACAGAGAAGAATAAAAGAGGGAGACCGGACGAAGACAGCCGACCGGCAGAAAAAACATAGAGCTTTTTTCCGACATTGGCAAGTCCCGGGGCGCCTTCCGTCATTTTTTGCGCGTGTTGACCACGTTGATTGCCCGTTCCGGCCCGTCGACGGCAAAGCGTATGACGGCGTCCACGGCGTTGGGGAAGGTCTTTTCCATGATGTCCCGTTCCGGTTCGGCAAAGTGTCCGAGCACCCAGGGGATGATCTGCTCTCTGTTTTCCGGCTTGCCCACGCCTATGCGGAGGCGATAGAAGTCCGGCGTGCCGAGGCGCTGCTGTATGGACTTTATGCCGTTGTGTCCGGCGGCGCTTCCGCCCTTCTTGAGCTTGAGCCTGCCCGGTTCGAGGTCGAGCTCGTCGTGGATCACGAGAAGCTGATCGGGCTGAAGACGGTACCAGAACATGAGAGGCTGCACCGCGTCGCCGCTCAGGTTCATGAAGGTCTGGGGCATGGCCACGAGCCATGTGCCGCCGCCGGGAATCTGTATGCGCCACAGCAGGGCGTTGAACCGGGAACCGGAGAGCGTTTCCGGGCTGCGTCCGTTGCCGCGTTCCGCCTCCTCAAGAAGAAGCTGTACGGTCATGAAGCCGGCGTTGTGGCGCGTTCCTCTGTATTTGGGCCCGGGGTTGCCGAGTCCGACGATGAGTCCGTTGAGATCCATGCTGGTATTCCGAAGGTTTGATGGGAAAAGGTCGCAGGGCCGCGACATGCGGACGAATGTGCGGCAGAGCGGGACGCGTGTCAAGGTCTTCCTTGGCAAGCGGGGGCGCAGATGGTACATGACGGGGGCGGGGCGTCCCCGCGTGTCATGAAAACAAAACGGCAGGAGTGTCAATATGCCGCAGTTGTATCGTCTGGACATCGTTGTTGCCGAAGAGGATTTTCCGCTTGCGGAAGCGCTGGTGGCGCAGAGCGCCGGAGCCGGCTGGGAGGAGGAGTCTCTTCCCACGGGAGAAATGCTGCTTCGCGTGACGGGTGAAAGCGAAGAGGAACGCGAAACGCTGGCCCGAAGCGTGGAGACCATGCTCCCCGGAGCCGCGCTTTCCCGCGAGACCCTTCCCGACACGGACTGGCTGGCCGGATGGCGCAGCTACTTCACGCCCGTGCAGGCAGGGGACTTTCTCATCCTTCCGCCGTGGATGAAGGATGAGGCCGCCGAAGGCCGCATTCCCGTCGTCATCGAACCGAAGTCCGCCTTCGGCACGGGACATCACCCCACGACCACCATGTGCCTTGAGGCCATAAGCCTGCTGCACAGGGCCGGAATGCTGAAGGCGGGACAGCGCTTTCTCGACATGGGCACCGGCACGGGCATTCTCGGCATAGGCTGCGTCAAGCTGGGGCTCTCCGGCTTCGGCGCGGACATCGATCCTCTCTCCATTTCTAATTCCCGGGAAAATTGCGACATGAACGGCGTGTCCGGGGAGTTCGACATTGAGGAAGGCAGCGTGGAGCTTGTGCAGGGGCAGCGCTTCGACGTGGTCATCGCCAACATTCTGGCCGGCCCGCTCAAGGAAATGGCTCCCATGCTCATGCCTCTGGTGAAGCCCGGCGGCTGTCTCATTCTTTCCGGCTTTCTTTCGGTTCAGGTGCCCGGCATGAAGGAAGCCTACGCCGCCATGGGCAAGGCCGGAGAGCTGCGCATGCCATCTCCTGCCTCCGATCCCACGCGTTCGGCCAGCCGTGACAATCCCGAGGCCGATGACTGGGTGTGCCTGTACTGGCCTTGCGTCGATGAAAAATAGACGCTTTTCCTGATGAGGGGAGAAAATGCGGTTCCGTTTCCTGCCGAAAAAGAGAGCGTTGAGTCTCGAAGGACGGCAGGTGACGGAAACTTTTAAAGCAATGCTTTAACTTGCCTGTGTGAGCGGCATGGAACCGGCGGAACATGCCGTGTTTCATGCCGCGTTTTCGATCAAGTCGCACGGAAGATTTTTCGTGAGATTCCGGCCTTGAAAGATTGCGGCTGAGAAAAACTGTGAGGCTTCAGAAAGAGCCTGTTTGCGTCTGCGGCGGGATGGGGGAGCGGTGAAGCTCGCACACGCAAGTGTCGATTTTTCTGCGGAAGAGATGGTTGGGCCTGCAGATGCGGCGCTTGCGGCAAAAGCGTGGCTTTTCAGCCCTTTCGGAAGAGAATGCGTTGAAGATCAGCCACCGTGGATATGCCCTTGCTCTTGGGGTTTTCCGGGCAGATGATGGGCGAATAGCCGAGACGCAGCGCCTGCTTCATGCGCACGTCCTGTCCTGATACCGGACGCACCTGACCGTTGAGATCCACTTCGCCCCAGAGTACGCAGCGTTCCGGAAGAGGAATGTCGTAGAAGGAGGAGAGCAGCGCGGCCACGAGCGCAAGATCCAGTCCCGGTTCCTGAAGACGCATGCCGCCGCCCACCTTGGCGTAGATGTCCGCCTGACCGAAGTTGAGACGAAGCCGCTTTTCCAGCACGGCCAGAAGAAGATGAAGACGGTTGACGTCGAAGCCGAGGCCGGTGCGGCGCGGAATGGCAAGATAGCTTCGCGTGGCGAGGGCCTGTATTTCCACGGCCAGGGGGCGCTGTCCGTCCACGGCCATGACCACGGCCGTTCCGCTCAGCGAGGTGTCGCGGGCGCCGAGGAAGAAGGTGGAAGGGTCTTCCACGAGTTCCAGTCCCTTGCGCACCATGCGGAAAATGAGCAGTTCCTGATTCGGGCCGAAACGGTTTTTCAGCACGCGGAGCATGCGGAACATTTCTCTGCGGTCGCCTTCCAGCGAAATGACGGTGTCCACCAGATGCTCAAGAAGGCGCGGACCGGCCAGCGTGCCGTCCTTGGTGACGTGCCCCACGAGCACGAGCGTGGTTCCCGCGCGACGACAGCGTTCCACGAGCTCCGTGGCCACGGTGCGCACCTGACTGACGTTGCCGGGCAGCCCTTCGGCACTGTCCGAGGCAAGCGTCTGCACGGAGTCCACGATCATGAGGGCCGGAGCTGTTTCCGTATCCTCAAGCACGGGAAAAAGGTCTTCCACCCGGCTTGTGGCCACGGCAAGAAGGTTGTCATGGAGCACGTCCAGACGTTCGGCGCGGCTTCGTATCTGCGGCAGTGATTCTTCGCCGCTGGCATAGAGCACGAGCTTGTTTTCTCTGGCCACGGCTCCGGCAAGCTGCAGAAGCAGCGTGGATTTGCCGATGCCGGGTTCTCCTCCCACGAGTATGGCGGCACCGGGAACAAAGCCGTGGCCGAGCACGCGGTCGAGCGCATCA
Source organism: uncultured Mailhella sp. (assembly GCF_905187505.1). GTDB lineage: Bacteria > Desulfobacterota > Desulfovibrionia > Desulfovibrionales > Desulfovibrionaceae > Mailhella. The sequence continues at coordinate 1,175 of NZ_CAJJIC010000123.1, read as the reverse complement.
AGACCGGTGCCGAAGGCGGCGTGATCGCTGCCGGATACGCTGGAGAGCGGCTGTATGCGCGTAGCGGACGCGTGCTTTGCGGAGTGCGGTCGTGCCGAGGGAGTCTGGGCAAGGCGGGTAAGCTCAAGAGTGTTCCACTCCCGGCACTTCGGGCATTGCCCCTGCCACTGCGCGCTTTGGGCTCCGCAGGAGCGGCAGACATAGACTTCCCGTATTTTCGGCATGACCGTCTCTCGTAAGGACTACTTGTTGAAAAGGTTGATGCGGCGCAGATGACGTCCGCCTTCAAAGGCCGTGCTCAGGAACACGTCGACCATGCTGGCGGCAAGGCCCTGACCGGTGACGCGTTCACCGAGGCAGATGACGTTGGCATTGTTGTGGGCGCGCGCGTAGGTCGCATGGAATTCCGTGGTGCACAGCGCAGCGCGGATGCCGGGAACGCGGTTGGCGGCCATGCTCATGCCTATGCCCGTGCCGCACACGAGCACGCCGAGGGCGTTTTCATCCTTGAGAAGGGCGTCCGTGACGGCCTGGGCCTTGAGGGGATAGTCGCAGCTTGCGGGATCGGAAGGGCCGAGGTCATGCACGTCATGTCGCTTGTCCTTCAGATACTGCACAAGAAAGGTTTTAAGATTGAAGCCCCCATGGTCGGACGCAATGTAGATGATGCTCATTTCAGTCTCCAGTGACTCGGTGTGGAGGTGCGGGGTGTTCCCGTACCGTTTTATTGGTCCAGGGAATAGACGGCGAAACTGTCCGGAACGTCCAGATTCATGCTGGCGTCCGTCAGCGTGCCGGCGGGCCGGCGTTCCTTGACGAGCAGCACCATGCGCATGGGCGTGCCGTCGCTGTCCATGCTGCCGTCCAGACGGCGGGGAAGTTCCTGATCGTCGTAGGCAATGGAGAGCGACCAGTGTTTCCCCATGCTCAGCCGTACGGGAAGGGCATGGGCGTCAAGTTCCAGCTCGAAGTCCTGACCGCCTTGTCTGTAGCGGTAGACGATGCTGCCGTCGCCTCCGGTGACGTAGCGCTCAGGAGACGGCACGTCAAGGGCGGAAAGGTATCGTCCGGCCAGAAAGTCGTTGAGTTTTGTCATGCGCATGGGAAGGGGCAGGCCGAGCAGTCTGCGCAGCGTCTCCGGGGTCTCGGCTCCGACATAGGCCTTCTGGTCCCGC
>NZ_CAJJIC010000122.1 GCF_905187505.1 uncultured Mailhella sp. | reverse complement strand
CCCATTACGCTCATCGTGCTGATTATATACATTCTCATGATGAGATTCGTATTCAAGGTAAATGTAGATCTTCTTTACGAAATTACAGAAGAAAAATTTGCTTCCTATCGGAATCAGAAGCTGTCCATTCAAGAAAAACTTGCCTTTATCACCATTATATTCTTTATAGCCATCATGGCTCTTCCGAGCATCCTTCCCCAGGAATGGCTGATTACCTCCATACTCAAAAAATTCGGAATGACAGGCTGCCTGGTATTGGTGTTCGGCCTGCTCACGCTGTTCCGCATCGATAAAAAGCCCATCCTCGACTTTTCGGATATGGCCAATAAGGGACACATAGGCTGGGAAGTCATCATCATGTACACCGGATGCATGCCTGTATCCAGCGCCATGGCGAATCCTAATGTAGGCATCACGAACATCATCGTGGACTACTGCATGCCTATGCTCAGTCACCTGACTTCCTTTGAATTTCTCATCATTACCTTCATAGTCATCACGCTGCTTACTCAGCTGATGCACAATCTCGTTCTTGCCGCCGTCGTCACTCCGCTTATCGTACAGTTCGCCATGGTAGCCGGATGTGATCCCTCTCTGCTTGTTGTAGTGCTCTGCTTCGCATACGGATTCTCCACCACGACTCCCGCAGCTTCCGCTGCCTCGTCACTGGTATTCCTCAATGACTGGTCGCCGACAAGAACCTCGTATAAGGTTCTCATATCTCACTTCATCGTGAGCATGATAATTCTGTCCACATCAGTCGTTCCTCTTATCTACATCATCGCCACAAAACTTCAGTAAAAAGGAACAGCCATGGAATCCACTGCTCTTAAAGGACGTATCTTCAACATCCAGAAATTTTCCGTTCACGACGGCCCCGGCGTGCGGGACACCGTTTTCATGAAAGGATGCCCGCTCCGCTGCATATGGTGTTCCAATCCCGAGTCGCAAAGCCCTCACCCCCAGATCGGCTGGCGGGAAAAGAAATGCATCGGCTGCGGCGTATGCCTGAAGGTGTGCCCCAGCGGCGCACTCTTCCGCGGAGAGGACGGCCGCATCGAACGCGACAATAAAAAGTGTACGCTCTGCATGAAGTGCGTCAAACACTGCTACGCCAAAGCCATGCATGTGTACGGCGAAGCCCTCGACGTCGATGAGCTTTATGCGCGCATACGCAATCAGCCGCTGGCATGGAGAAGCGACGGCGGTGTGACCGTCAGCGGAGGAGAACCGCTCATGCAGGCCGAATTCGTAGCCGCCCTGCTGGCCAGATTCCGCCGATACGCCATCCATACCGCCATCGAAACCACCCTGTTTGGAAGCTGGGAGAAGGTGGTCCTTGTGGCGGCGCAGTGCAGCCTCATCTATGCGGACATGAAGTTCTTTTCCGCCGAAAAGCATAAAAAATATACCGGAGTGGACAATGCGCTCATCAAAGAAAACCTGCTCCGGCTGAAAAAGGAATTTCCGACCGTTGAACTCATCGTCCGTACGCCTGTCATTCCCGGCATCAATGACGATGAGGAAGAGCTGAACAGTATCGCCGACTTTCTGAAGCAGGTTCCCGGCCTGAACGACTACGAACTCCTCCCCTTCCACTCCTTCGGCGCACCGAAATATGAACAGCTGGGCATGGATTATGCCGTCAAGGATCTGAAAAGTCAGGATAAAGAAGAAATCGTTCTACTGAACAATGAACTGCGTCGCCGCATAGGCCTGGCGACGGCGTAACATAACGGAGCAATCGCATGCAAAACTTTTTCCGGGGGCGCCGCCTGCGCCGCAATGCCGCCATTCGTGAAATGATGGAAGAAGTATCTCTCCGCGCCGCGGATCTCATGATGGGTTATATCGTGGTGGAAACCGACGATAAAAACTTCCGCAGACCCATCGCCTCTCTGCCGGGCATGTATCAGATGTCGATAGATCAGCTGGAACGCCAGGTGGAAGAAGCCGTTGATGCCGGTCTGCGCTCGCTCATGCTGTTCGGCATTCCGGCCGAAAAGGACGAGCAAGGAAGCGGAGCCTACGCAGAAAACGGCATCATTCAGTGTGCCGTCCGACGCCTGAAAAAACGCTGGCCCGCCCTTCAGGTCGTCACCGACGTATGCCTCTGCGAATACACGTCACACGGCCACTGCGGACTTCTGGCCGAAGGCGACCGTTCCGGCCGCGTGCTCAATGATCCCACGCGCGAACTCATCGCCCGTACGGCCCTCAGTCATGCACAGGCTGGTTCCGACATGATCGCACCCTCCGACATGATGGACGGACGCATTCTCGCCATCCGCGAAACGCTGGACTCCGCAGGCTTCGTTGATCTTCCCATCATGTCCTATGCCGTCAAGTACGCCTCCGCCTACTACGGCCCCTTCCGCGACGCCGCCGAGTCCTCCCCTCACTTCGGCGATCGCCGCTCCTATCAGATGGATCCCGCCCTCGTCACGGACGGCATGCGCGAAGCCGCAGCCGACATCCGTGAAGGTGCGGACATCATCATGGTCAAGCCCGCCGGCCCCTATCTGGATATGATAACCAGAGTTTCCGAACGGTTCGACGTACCTGTAGCGGCCTATCAGGTCAGCGGCGAATACGCCATGATCCGCGCCGCAGCCCAAAACGGCTGGATTGACGAAGAGGCCGTCATTCTGGAATCTCTGCTTGGCATACGCCGTGCAGGAGCAAAAATTATCATGACTTATTTCACGGAAGAATTGCTGAAAAAGCGTCTCGTCCGATAACGAGCCGGAATACACTCCCCTCTTCCTGAGACAAGTTGTAGGATCTCAGAAATATTTCAATAAAAAACAAGGAGTCCGCCATGACATCGATAAGCAGCATACTCCGCAATCCCAAAATCACCAGAACCGCCCTGCCCCTTGTTGTCTATCTGATTCTTACCCTGCTCCCCACGCCCGAAGGCCTCACTCCCGTGGCTCAGCGAGCCTTTGCGCTCGTTGTTGCAGGCATTCTGACCTTCAAGCATACAGCCCATCGATATTGCCATCTCCGTACCTCTCTTTGTGCTTCTGGCGGTTCCGGCCGGCATCTTCTCCATGGGGGAAGCCATGAGCAGCTTCATGGGCCCGGCGTTCATCTTCGTGTTCGCCATGGTCTGTCTGGCCATATCGTTTGAGAAATCCGGCCTGACCCGAAGAATCGCCCTCTTCATCGTTTCCAAATCCGGCGGCAGTCCGAAACGTCTGCTCTTCCTGTTCATCGCCACGGCCGCTCTGTGCTCTTCCGTACTCGCCGACATTCCCGTGCTTGTCATGCTCTTTCCCATCTGCCTGGAAATCATCAAGAAAAACGACTGCAACGTACGCGGAAGCAACTTTGCCCAATCCCTTCTGCTCGGCATAGGCAGCGGCTGCTTCCTCGGCGGCATGGCCACTCCCGCCGGCAGCGCCGCAAACCCCACGTCCATCCAGATTCTGGAACAGGCCACCGGTCTTCACATCAGCTTCATGGAATGGGCCGCTATCGGCATGCCCATAGTGCTGCTCCTTATTCCCTGCATCTGGCTGAGCTTCGTCATTCTCATGCCCAGCGAAATCAAGCAGCTCAAGGGGATGGAACACTTCGAAGACGACATGAAGCAGCTCGGCCGCATCTCCCGCAAGGAAAAGCTCTTTCTCATCGTCTTCGGCCTCACCCTCGTTCTGTGGTTCACCGACCGCATCCACGGCGTTTCCACTCAGGTGATCTCCATGATAAGCGTGGCCGTGCTTTCCCTGCCCGGCGTCGATGTGTTCAACTGGAGACGCGACAGCGCAGATGTAAACTGGGACGCCATCATGCTCGTGGGCGGCGCAACCTCCTTCGGCGCCATGCTCACCAAGACCGGCGTCATTACCTGGTTTGCCCACGAATACCTCATGGCATTCTCCTCCCTTCCTCTCGTCATGCTCTTCTTCTGCATCTGCGTGGTCATGATTATTTCCCAGTTCCCCATTCCCTCCGGCGCAGGTGCCGTGGCCACGCTGGCCCCTGCCTTCCTCGCTGTGGCGGAAATGGGCGGGTTCAATCCTGTGGGCGTCATCATGGTGGTTGCGCTTTCTCAGGCCGCGCCCATCCTGTCGCCGGCCGTGTGCTTCTACCCCATCATCAACTCCACCGGTCTGCTGAACATCACCAATGCATGGAAAACCGGCTTATTCATCTCCATTGCGGAAATAGCCCTTATTCTGCTTTCGATGTTCACGGTGGGCAGCGTTCTCAACTTCCTCTAAAAGGAGCTTCTCCATGTGGAAAATCACTCCGCTTCATGTCGGAACGGTAACCACCATTGCCGGCGGTCTTATCATGAAACACGGCGCAAAATCGAACCCGGGAGAACTGGTGCAGGGACCGCACATCGCCTGGCTTCTTGAAGATTCCTCCCGTAACCGTAAAATCCTAGTTGATACCGGTTCCGACAACAACAATGAGCGCAACTCAAGACTCCACAACCCTGTAGATCGGTCCAAAGGAAAACACATAGTCAAGGCTCTTGCGGACAAGGGACTTACCCCCGACGACATCGACGCCATCATCGTCACCCATCTTCACTGGGATCACGCCCAGGCCGTGCTTGACCTTCCTTCTACTTTGCCGGTCATATGCCAGAAGTCGGAACTGCTGTTTGCCGTGGCCCCCTACCCTACAGATGCCAAGCACTACGAAACAGCCGTAAAGGATCAGGTTCCCTATTTCCTTCAATTCTATCATCAGTACGACCTGGTGGAAGGCGAGGAAGTCATCGAGCCCGGGCTGAGCGTGATTCCGCTTCCCGGCCACTCCTGCGGCTCTCAGGGCGTCGTTGTGGATACAACAGACGGACGCTTTGTCATAGCGGGCGATCTCATCAACATCCGAGACAACTGGACGAAAAGAACACCTGGCGGCATCTACAACGATATCAAAGCCTACTTTGAATCCTTTGCCCGCCTGGAAGTTCTGGAAAAACAAGGAGCGGTCATTCTTCCCGCCCACGATTTCTGGGTGTTCGAGAACTACCCCGTCATGGGGTAAAGCCAGAAGTCCTTCGACACAACCGCCGCATCAGGAGCATTGAAAAAACACGTGGTAAATATTATATTGCGACTGAACGCTATAGTGCGGACACGCCGCATTCCATGTATTCAAGGAGAGTATTCACATGGGAACCACGTCGGAATCATGCATCCTCATTGGCGGCTATGCGCAGCCTCCGAAAGAAACGGCCGCAAACTTCGCCTACAACATTCTGTCCTGCCAGATTCTCATCAATAAAAAATCCCACTGCATCGTCCAGTGTCATTTCAACACCATAAGTGCGCTTACCTCGGACTACATCAACGACTTGATGTTCGGTTACTGCTTCGATGATCCGCTCGAACCCCTTCTGGAGAAAATTCAAAGCCATATCCATCTTGCCATAACCAGCAGCATCGTACACGCCCTGCGCAATGCGCAGGAACGCTTCCGGCAGATTGACATTCCAGACTAACCTCTCCCCCTCTCAACCTTCAACCGTTTTCCGGGAGTTCGACCTGGTGCACCCATACCACGGGTGTGCCGCTGCGGCGAACCACAGGCCCGATTTCAGCTCTTCCCTTCCGTTGAGTTGAATCGGGCCTTTTTAAATTAACGCCTGTTCGACCGTCCTCTTGTCTGCCGAAAGGCCGTACCTCTTCTTTGCAAGGAAACAACATGCTAGAACCTGCCATGACCGTGCTTGATCTCGGCTATCTCGACTGCCAGTATTTTCGTATCGTCGCCGGGTATGACGAAAAGAAAATGTACCGCTCCCCCGTCAGCGCCCTGCTGATACGACATCCGAAGCTCGGCAACATTCTCTACGATACCGGCAACAGTCCTTACCATCGCCGGGAATACGGAAAGGACATCAATGATGTCTATCCGGTAGGACACTTCATCTCCATCGAACAGGCTCTGGCCGGGCATAATCTGCGCTGCTCCGACATCGACATGATCATTCTCTCTCACCTGCACTTTGATCATGTCGGTGGGCTCAGGTATTTTCAGGAAACAAAGGCCATCAGAAATGTCATTGTGGCCGAAAGTGAACTGCAGAATGCCTGCCTCAGCGTTTTTTCCGGGGAGCCTCACAGTGCCTACATAAAGAATCTGTTCGATGTCGACGGCGTGGTCTACAAGCCCATTCGTGAAACGACGGAACTTGCGCCGGATCTGACCCTCTTTCTCCAGCAGTCGCATACACCTAGTGTCATCGGGCTCATCATCAATACCCGCTCCATGGGGCACGTCATCGCCACCAGCGACACCGTGTATACGAGGGAAACCTGGGAAACCTCCACGCCCCCCGGCGGTCCCATCAACAAAGGAACCGAGGCATTTCTCGCCAACCTTCAACGCCTGAGAGAAATGCAGAAGCAGTATGACGCCGTCATGCTGTTCGGACACGACAGCACACAGATTCAGGAGTGGAGTCTCAAAGGCTCCATCTAGCCAAAACGTTCATCACATAACAAAGGAGTCCATCCATGGAACTGAACCTGAAGGGAAAGCATGCAGTTGTAACCGGTGGAGCCAACGGCCTCTGCCATGACATCGCCGCGGCCTATTACGAAGCAGGAGCCGAAGTCTGCATCGTGGACATTGCCCCGAACCTCGCCGAAGCTGCCGAGGCTCTCGGCAAGGACCGCAAGGTTACCTACTACAGCTGCGATCTGAGCAAGCTGGAGCAGCTTGATGCCGACTATCAAGCCATTAAAACGCTCTGCGACGGTCGTATAGACATTCTGTTCAACGGCGCCGGCATTCAGTACCGGGCAAAGGCGGAAGAGTTTCCCCTTGCCAAGTGGAAACTGATTCTGGACATCAACCTCAACGCCGTTTTCGCTCTTTCACAGCTTGCGGGACGCGACATGCTGGCACAGGGATACGGCCGCATCATCAACATGGCCTCCATGACTTCCTTCTTCGGTAGTGAAATGGTTCCGGCTTATGCGTCCAGCAAAGGCGCCGTTGCTCAGCTGACCAAGGCACTGTCCAACGAATGGGCCAGCCGAGGCGTCAACGTCAACGCCATCGCCCCCGGCTACATGGTCACCAAACTGACGGCCGACATGCAGGAAAAGAATCCCGCGCAGTACAAGGAAATCACCAGCCGCATTCCCATGAAGCGCTGGGGCACCGGACAGGATCTGGGCGGACTTGCCGTGTTCCTCGCCAGCAGCGCCGCCGACTACATCACAGGTGCCGTCATTCCTGTTGACGGCGGATATCTGGGTAAATAACGCCGCCTGCACGCAGTCCTTCATTCTTGCCCTTCCGTCTCCGACGGAAGGGCTTTTCATATTGGAAAAGACGGCATGAGTGTCAGTTCTGAAGAAACCATCTCTGCAGTCAGCAAAAAAGGACCGTCGACTTTCCTTCATGCCTTGAACAAAGACTATTCCCCTGTCCTATGCGGAATGTCTGATGCACATC
>NZ_CAJJIC010000121.1 GCF_905187505.1 uncultured Mailhella sp. | reverse complement strand
GATCTGCCTTTCCTGTCTTTTCTGCCTTTCCTGCGTTTTCTGTGTTTTCTGTGTGTTACAGCCAGGCTTCGGGGGCGTTATGGGGGATGATGAGGGAGCCTTTAGGGAGGGCGTGCCAGGGGAAGGGTCCTTCGCGCATGATATTGTCGGCGAGTCTGGAGGGGGAGACGGGGGAGGGATCGGGCTGGAGGCCGGCGACTTTGGCGAAGAACCCGATGATGGAGGTTGGGGAGCAGCCTTTTTCTCGGAGGGCGGCGATGCTGAGGCTGTGGTGACGTTTAGCGAGGCGTTCGCCGTTTTCGTCGCAGAGCAGGGGGACATGGGCGTAGGATGGGGGGGGAGCGTCGAGGAGTCTGTAGAGCAGGAGCTGTCGCGGGGTGGAGAGGAGTATGTCTTCGCCGCGGACGACCTGGGTGACGCCCATGCGGACATCGTCCACGACGACGGCGAGCTGGTAGGCCCACACGCCGTCGGAGCGCCGGAGGGCGAAGTCGCCGCCGCAGTCTTTGAGGGGGATGTTCTGGGGGCCGAGGACGAGGTCATTGAAGGATTCCACGTCGTCGTCGGGGCAGAGAAGGCGGAGGGCGGGATGACGGCCTTCGGCCTCCTTTTGTGCGCGCTGTTCCGGGGTAAGGTGTCGGCAGGTACCGGGGTAGGCGGCTCCGGCATCGCCGAGGCCGTCCGAGGCGCCGTGGGGGGCGCCGGCCAGCATGCGCAGTTCCTTTCTGGTGCAGTAGCAGGGGTAGACGAGGCCTTTTGCCTTCAGGGCATCGAGGGCGCGTTCATAGAGGGGGCCGCACATGCTCTGGTGATAGGGGGCGTGCAGGCCGTGGGAGGAGCCTTCGTCCCAGTCGAGGCCGAGCCAGGAGAGGTCGCGTTCCATGGCGTCCATCCACTCGGTGCGGGAGCGGTCGGGGTCTATGTCTTCGTGGCGCAGGATGACGCGGCCGCCCGAGGCGCGGGCGCCGAGCCAGGCCAGGAAGAACGACCAGGCGTTGCCGAGGTGCATGAGTCCGGTAGGGCTCGGGGCGAAGCGGCCCGTGACGGTTCCGCCTGAAGAAGTATGCTGATTCATGCCGTAGTCTCCGGTTGTTGCGGGATGCGTTCAAAGCACTGTTCGATGACGGCGTTGGACACGAGCATTCCGCGGCGGGTAAGGGAGAAGCGACCGTCTTCCAGGCGGGCCATGCCCCGCCATTTGAGCTCTTCGATGAGTCCGCGGTTGTCGGCGACGAAGTCGCGGCCCGTGGTGCGTCGATATTCCTCCGTATCCAGTCCGGCGGACATGCGCAGTCGCAGCATGACCAGCTCTTCCACGCGTTCCACGAAGCTGAGTTCCTCCACGGTTCCGGCCTCACGGTTTTCCCTTACCGCAGTGCTCCATGCGTCGAGATCGGCGGGCTGGCTTATGCGTCTGCCGCCGAGAAAGCTCACGGCCGAGGGGCCCACGCCGAGATATTCCCTGCCCAGCCAGTAGCCCTCGTTGTGACGGCATCTGCGTCCCGGGCTGGCGAAATTGGAAATTTCATACTGCTCGTAACCTGCGCTCTCCAGCAGGGCTCCGCCCTCCTCGTACATGGCGGCGGACTCATTCTCACCGGGCAGGGCGAGCGCGTGCCGGGAAAGGTAAAGCGGGGTTCCCTCCTCAAGGGTAAGGCCGTAGCAGGAAAAATGTTCGGGGCCGAGGGCCACGGCCTCGGCAAGCTGCGCCTTCCAGCTTTCAAGCGACTCGCCGGGCAGCGCCCACATGAAGTCGAGACCTATGTTGTCGAACTTCGCTTCACGCAGCGCGTCGAAGGCCTTCAGCGCGCCCCTTTTGTCGTGCACGCGGCCCACGGCGGCAAGAAACGCGTCGTCCAGCGCCTGCACCCCCAGGGACACGCGGTTCACCCCGGCCGCGCGAAAGCCCGCCGCGCGCAGGGCATCCACGGAATCGGGATTGGCCTCCATGCTTATTTCCGCGCCGGCATCCAGAGAAAAGCATTCCGCCACCGTGTCCAGCAGACGCCCCATGACGGAAGGCGGCACGAGACTCGGCGTTCCGCCGCCGAAAAACACGGTCTCCACCGCAGGATGCCCCAGCTCCTCCGCCCGGCGGCGCAGATCCGCGGCCAGCGCGTCGGCCCACAGCCGCAGCGCCTCCCCCGAACCGACAGGTACGGAATAAAAGGCGCAGTACCGGCACTTGCGCCGACAGAACGGAACATGAACGTACAGCAGCATGATTCAAGCATGAAAAAAACGCGCCTCCCCGTCAAGCCCCGAAAGCCGAAAAGACCGCTTTCCCCGCAACTTCTCCGCCCTCCCCTCTCCTTCCGGCAAAGCTCTCCGAAAAAGCGCGCTCCCGAAACGTCCCTTCCACGCGTCATGCGTCCCTGTTCAATTATTCAACAATTCATGAATAGTGAACTTATGTCGTGCGTTTCTTCCTTCAAATCATTTTTATAGTCACCAATAAAAAATTTATCGTGCAACCATTGCTCCTTCAAATCTTTTTTATTGAATGAAAAACGGCGGAAAAAAAAGTTCACTCATGCATCAAAAAGCGTCATCAGCATATGACCACAGTCACATAACGACACTTTTTCCTCCTTATTTCTTTCATTTTTCTGACAATGCATTAAATTTCCTTTCCAACTCTTAAAACAGCTATTTTTTGCTGGCCTTTAATATAACTCCATGGTATTCGCTTTTTTTCACAAGGGGCAGATACCTGAAAAACATGAATTTTCAAGGCGCTGCCGTTTTTCGGAACTCAAGTCCCGCAACGCGTTTCCCCTCTCCGGCAAGGAGCGGAGAAACGCAGGCGCGGGGAAAACTCATTCACGGAGGCATGACAATCATGTTGAGCAGAAACGCCATGGGCAATCTCATCAACCGCTACGCTGCGGTGCTGAAGAAATGCCGCCTTCTGAACGTGTTCGGCTCGCTGGCCATGGGCTTTGAAAGCAAGTTCTTCGACCATGTGCCCGAATATCCCGACTTCGTGGTAGGCGGCGTGCCGGACGTCGGCCCGCCCGCGGAATTCACCCACAATCTCAAAAAGGAACAGACCGGCGTGTCCTGGGCGTGGCCAACGGCGCCGACACTCCCGCGCTGGTATACGCCGACAAGAACAATCCCACGGCAGAAAATCACGGCTCCGTGTGGGTGATGGCCTCGGAAAAAGGCGGCTACGCCGAAGCCATGGGCGGTCAGTACGGCACGGCCTTCACGCTGACCAACCACGGCTACATCTATGTGGACGGCACCACGGCTTCCGCCACCAAGGGCATGGGCGTGAACCCCGACGGCAAGGCCTTCAACGAAGGGCTCATTGCCGTGCGCAAGGGCAGCGCCATGGCGGACAATTCCGGCTCCGACGCCAAGACCATCGTGAACAACGGCATGATTTCCGTGGAAGACGCCGCAGGCGTGGGCATCTACTACCGCAAGGAAAACGCGGCCCGCGGCGAAGTGACCAACAACGGCACCATTCTCGTTTCCAACGGCGGCGCGGGCGTGGTCATCACGAACGACAAAAACGACGCTTCCTACAACGAAAAATTTTTCACCAACACCGGCACGATAGCCGCCGACGACAAGAGCACGGCCATTCTCGTGACCGGCACCGACAACGCCACCATCAATCTCAAAGGCGACAAGAGCCGCGTCGAGGGCCTCATCAGCCTGCAGGGCACGAACAACAACCTCGTCATGGACAGCGTGGGCTCCAAGGGCGCGGAAAACCTGTACGTCAAGGGCACGTTTGCCGGCAGCATAAGCAATCACAGCAACGTGGTCTTCACCGACAAGTCCGCCATCGCGCTGGACGATTCTCTCTCCGTGGACGAAACCTCAAGCGCCACGCTCGCCAACGTGACCCTGGCCCGGGGCCAGAACGCGCCGGACAGGGCGCTGGTGTCCGTTGCGGGAGGCGGCGGCAAGTCCGAAACCCGCGGCACTGCCTCGAGCGCAAGCAATTCCTACGGCTTCGGCGGCGTGAACCTGTACGCTGGCTGGAATCCGGGCAACCTGAACGTCACGGCCAGCGCGGGCTGGTCCATCGGCACCCACGATCTGACTCTGAATCTGCCCTCCTCCATGCACGTGGGGCCGCTTCGCGCCGACGTGGACACCACCGCGTTCGTGGCCGACCTGCGCGGCGAGTACCGCATATCCACGAGCGTGGCGGACATCACGCCTCACGCGGGCGTGCGCTACACCTCGCTCTCGACCGACAGCCACAAGGTGAGAACGAACGGTTCCACGGTGAATTCCGTGGCCTCCGACAGGCAGGACATCGTGCAGTTCCCCGTGGGCGTGACCCTGTCCAAAAGCGTGGACGTCTCCGGCTGGAACGTCACGCCGCTGCTCGACGTGTCGGTCATCCCCGCCGCCGGGGACAAGAACGGCACGACGAAGGTCTCCTACGCGGGCACGCACGTTGCCGACAGCGTGAACACCCGCATCATGGATTCCACGAGCTGGGCGGGCACGGTCGGCGTTCAGGCCGAAAAGGGCAACTTCGCCCTCGGCCTCAACTACGGCATGCAGGCCTCGAAGCACGAAAGCGATCAGAGCGTCAACGTGGGCATAAGCTGGAAGTTCTAGCGCGGAAGAGCAGCCTGGCTCCACGCCGGGGGAGGGAGCTCCCCCGGCCGGAACGCTTCCGCACCGTCAGTCTTCCCGCCCGAGACCGGCTCCGCGCGCGTCGGCGGAAGGAAGTTCCGCCTGCCGCGTGGCCGCCACGTCGGGGTCCCGGGAGACGCGCAGGCCTCCGGGAAACCGTTGCACGGCTCTTTCCCCAAACGTCGAGGCGGCGCGTTTAAACGTCGGCCGGGCTCTTTCCCTTCCGGGGCTTCTTTCAAACACGTCTTCCGCGCCCCTGCCGGGACTTTCCCGAAGCGCGGCCGATCCGCCGTCCGGCTCTCCTGCCGGGCGGCTTTTTTTTGCACCGTCCCCCGTCTGCCGGGACAAACGGCAGGCGAAAAAAACGGCCGGACTCCGAAAGCCGTCCGCCGTGACGGGCGGCTTTTTGCGTGTTCTGACGCGGCGTTCCGCACGTCTTTTTCACGCGTCTTTTTTGCGCTTCTTCCCTTCGCCCGACACATTAGGCTTTGACTCGGGGGCGGCTGATCCGTATGCTTGACGCAGTTTTTTTTTGCAAGGAGATGCGGACAATGGAAGAAAGAAACATACGCGAAGCCGTGCGGGAAGCCGGACGAAAGGCCAGGGAAGCGTCCCGGCGCATGGCGGCGGCAAGTCCCGCGGCGAAAAAATGCGCGCTGGAAACGCTGGCCCTTCTTTTAAAGGAAAAGGAAAGCGCGCTTCTTGACGCCAACGCTCAGGATCTCGACGCGGCCCGGCGCGCGGGTCTCGACGCTCCGCGCATGGACAGACTGCGTCTCACGCCGGCCATTCTGGCGGACATGGCCGAAGCCTGCCGCTACGTCGCCGACATGCCCGATCCCGTGGGCGCCATGGATTCCCAGTGGCAGCGGCCCAACGGTCTGCTCGTGGGCAGGATGCGCGTGCCGCTCGGCGTGGTGGCCATGGTGTACGAGGCGCGGCCCAACGTGACCGTGGACGCCTCCATTCTGTGCCTCAAGGCGGGCAACGCGGTCATGCTGCGCGGCGGCTCCGAAGCCCTCCATTCCAACGTGGCGCTCGCGAATCTTCTGCACGAAGCCCTCGACGCGGCCGCTCTTCCGGCGGACGCGGTGCAGTTCATCGACATCACCTCCCACGACGCGGTTTCCGAGCTGTGCCGCCTCGACGAATACGTGGACGTGCTCATTCCCCGCGGCGGCGAGTCGCTGGTGCGCGCGGTGACGAGTCAGGCCACCATGCCCGTGCTCAAGCACTACAAGGGCGTGTGTCACGCCTTCATCGACGAAAGCGCCGATCTTCCGCAGGCTCTTGACATCGTATACAACGGCAAGGTGCAGCGTCCCGGCGTGTGCAACGCGCTCGAGTGCCTGCTCGTGCACGAAAAGGCGGCGGCCGCCTTCCTGCCCATGGTGGCAGAAAAGCTCGGCGATGCGGGCGTGAGCTTCCGCGCCGACGCCGCCTCCCTGCCGCTGCTCGGCCCCTCCGCCGCGCCCGCCGCGCCCGACGACTACGGCCGCGAGTTCCACGACCTCATTCTTGCCGTGCGCGTGGTGCGCGACATGGACGAGGCGCTTGCCCACATCGCCCGCTGCGGCTCCAACCACACGGAAATCATCTGCACCACCAATCACCTGAACGCCATGCGCTTCCTGCGCGAAGCCGACGCCTCCATGGTGGCCGTGAACGCCTCCTCAAGGTTCAACGACGGCGGACAGCTCGGTCTCGGTGCGGAAATAGGCATCAGCACGTCCAAGCTCCACGCCTACGGGCCCATGGGCGTGAAGGAGCTCACCACCACCAAGTTCGTGGTGTTCGGTCAGGGTCAGGTGAGGAAGTAGCCATGGGCGGCACCGGCCTGCTCGGCGGCACCTTCAATCCCGTGCACAACGGGCACGTGCGCCACGCCATAGAAGTGGCCGAAGCGCTGGGCCTTGAGCGCGTCATGCTCATGCCCTGCGCCACGCCCCCTCACAAGGAAAGCGCGGGCCTGCTGCCCTTCGGACTGCGCGTCGATCTTCTGCGCGCCGCGGTGGGGCACATTCCCTTCCTCGGCGTGGAAACGCTGGAAGGCGAGCTCGACGGTCCCTCCTATACCTGGCGCACCCTGCGCGAATGGGCCCGCCGTCATGAGGGCGAGCCGCTTCCCTTCTTCATGATGGGGGCGGAATCCTTCGCCGCCCTCGACACCTGGAAGCACGGTCTGGAACTGCCGCACTTCGCCCACCTCGTCATGGTGCCCCGAAACGGCGACGACGGCAGCGTGTTCCATGAAAGCATACGCGCCTTCTGGCCCGGCAGCATTCCGCCGGACTGCGACGTGCCCCTGGGCCGCGAAACCGTGAACCTCAAAGGCGGGGGCATGTGCACCTTCCTGCCCGTGCCGCGACTCGACATAAGCTCCACCTTCATCCGCGCGCGCTGGAGATCGGGCCGCAGCCTCGCCGGACTCATGCCCGAAGCGGAACTTGCCGTGCTCACGCGCCGCGCCGCAGAAGTGTCCGACTGCTGGGCCGCCGCCAGAGTGCGCTGAACCTTGAAGCGCGCGTCGGCCTCGTCCGCCGGGCGCGCCTCCGGACGAAGCCGACGGACGAAACCGCCGGGCGAAGTCGACGCCCTTTTCCCCCGTCAAAACATCCATCATCAAATAATCCGGCATGTTGAAAGCGCCGTCCTCCTCTGGAGCGACGGCGCTTTTTTTGTCTCCGGGCCCGGATGTTCCGCCCGAAGAAGCGCCGTCATGATGACGGCTTTTTACTGCATAAAAAAAACTGACAGTATTATATAATGTTTTTTTTCTTTAATTTTAAATTTTTCACCATGAAAAAAATCTTCCTTGCCCCGTATGCGACACGCGTTC
>NZ_CAJJIC010000120.1 GCF_905187505.1 uncultured Mailhella sp. | reverse complement strand
AAGTGAATTCCGGCTGCTTGCGGCCGTCGGCGCGGGCTCCTCACCTCGCCCGCGTGCCCCCGAGCGCTGATAAGAAGCTGAAAGAAACAGGGGGGCGCGGGGGGAATTATTTCCCCCGCATTGCCTTTCCAGGGGGCCGGGGGACTCCCCGGCGGGGTGCGGGGCGGCGCCCCGCATTGCCTTTCCTGCGTTTTCTGCCTTTCTTGCCTTTCCGCGTCAGCGTTAAAAAAAAGGCGGGGCCCTGTTCGGGCTCCGTCCTTTTACGGCACGCGCGAAAGCGCTTATCTGATGAAGTTGGTGCGTATGGTAGGTTCCTTTTCCGGCAGGGGGATGCCTGCGGCCTTTCCGGCCTCGAAGCAGCGGAGCATCCACGCCATGT
The DNA here is from genome assembly GCF_905187505.1 of uncultured Mailhella sp. Classification (GTDB taxonomy): domain Bacteria; phylum Desulfobacterota; class Desulfovibrionia; order Desulfovibrionales; family Desulfovibrionaceae; genus Mailhella. The sequence continues at coordinate 7,074 of NZ_CAJJIC010000120.1, read as the reverse complement.
TGCGGGCGAGCTGGCGCATGGTCTGGAGGCCTTCGGCGTCCTGGCGCACTTCGTCGGGGGTATTGCCGTGGACCTGGTTCCAGTAGCTGGAGGTGACCACGGGCATGTTGTTCATGCCGAAGTACTTGTTGATCTGCTCGAAGGCTGCGGAAGCGCCGCCTCTGCGGCAGCTCACCACGGCCGCGCCGGGCTTGTTGGCAAAGAGGGAGAAACCGGCAAAGAAGAGTCTGTCGAGGAAGCTTTCGAGCTGTCCGGACGCGGAAGCGTAGTACACGGGGGAGCCGAACACGAATCCGTCGAACTCAGGCACCAGGGCGAGGGCTTCGTTCACCTTGTCGTCGCGGAAGCAGCGGCCGGTCTTGCGGCAGGAGCCGCAGGCGATGCAGCCCGCCACAGGCTGGGTGCCGAGCTGAAAGATCTGAGAACCGATGCCCTGTCTTTCGAGTTCCGCGGCCACTTCGGAAAGGGCCGTCCAAGTGCAGCCCTTGGGGTGGGGGCTGCCGTTCACAAGAAGAACCTGCATAACATTACTCCTGTTTTTATAAGTCCAGGTCTTTTTATCATCCCGGGACGCCCTGCCGTCCATGTCCAAAGTCACGAACGGACGACGGCGGCGGCCGTCCGGGACGGATTCCGGCGGGATTACGATCGCCGGGGCGGCGTTATGGCCAGCGCGGACACGCGCGAAGAAGCGGCGTCGCCGTTCCGGGGAGAGCACAAAAACGGAGCCGCCCGCGGGCGACTCCGTTCAGATACGAAGGGGAAAAGGACGACCTTACAGAGCGACGATGACGCGGGCGGGACGCAGCAGATGATCGTTGAGTCTGTAGCCCTTCTGCATGACGCGGACGATGCAGCCGGAGTCGACGCCTTCGGCCGCCTCCTGTCCTACGGCTTCGTGGTCGTTGGGATCGAAGACCTGACCGGGTTCTCCCACGGGCACGAGGCCGTGCTTCTTGAGCGCGTCGAGCAGCATGGTACGGGTCATTTCCACGCCGACCATCATGTTGCGGCTCTCTTCCGACTGGCCGCCGTACTGGAGGGCGAGGTCGAGATTGTCCAGCGTGGGAAGAAGATCGGCGAGCACCTTTTCGGCGGCGTAGCGGGCCTGCTCTTCCTTTTCGCGCTGAACGCGCTTTTTGAAGTTGTCCATCTCGGCCAGCGCGCGCAGCTTGACGGCATTGGCCTCTGCGGCCACATTGCAGGCCGCGCAGAGTCTGGCGCGGCACTCCTCGAGCTGCTCTTCTTCCGTCTTTTCCTGAACGGGAGCGTTCTCTTCGGCGGCCTGTTCCGGGGCCTCGAGTTCCGCCTCTTCGTTCACGGCATCCTTGTTTTCAAATTCCTGACTCATGAAAAGACCTCCAATAGTGGTACACGAAAGGTAGGAACGAAGAGTCCCTCTGTCAAGGAGTTCCGGGCACTTTGCCGCGTCGCCCCTCGCGCACGACGCGCCACAGTCCCGTGGCCATGGCGTCGAGGGCAAGCAGCGGATTCACCTGCGCGATGAGCGAGTCCTGACACTTCACGAAGAGCTCGGAAAGTTCCAGAAGCAGTTCTTCGGGCAGGGGGCGCAAAATTTCGGCAAGGGCACCGGATCTGCGTCCGGCAAGGCAGTCGGCAAGGGCCTTCTGGCCCACGAGCACGACGTTCTGCGCGGTTGCGGCGTCGAGGCCGTTTCTGGCCTGGGTCATGTCGAACCAGCCCCGGCCTTCGGAAGCGAAACGGGCAAGTGCCTTTTCCCAGAGTTCAAGTTCGGCAGGCAGGTCGCGTCCTGTTTCCGGCCAGGGGAGCGTAATGACCCATCCGCGGGAAACCAGCGTGGGCAGGAGCCGTTCGCGCTGGGACGCGGTGAACACGAAGCAGGTATCGGGCGACGGGTCTTCCAGCACCTTGAGCAGGGAATTGGCGGCTTCCACGCCGAGCGACTGCGCCTCGGCCAGCACGATGACGCGACGACGTCCGAAATGGGGCTTTTCGCCCAGCACGGGACGCAGCGCGCGCACCTCGTCGATCTTGATGGACGCGACACGGCCGTCGAGCAGGAAGAGATCGGGATGCATGTTCGCCCCGATCCGCAGGCAGGAATGACAGGCCAGACAAGGTTCGTCGCCCTGCTCCTCGCAGTTGAGCAGCGCGGCCCACCACAGGGCGAGGGCCACGCGGGAGGAAGCGTTTCCGCCTTCCAGATGCAGAAGCTGCGGCGGCTCGCCGCGCATGGCGCGCAGAAAGGCGCGCGGCCTTTCCAGTTCCGGACCGAGAGAAGCGGAAAACGCGGCGCGCGCCTCGTCCACGCCGGGGAGTCTGTCCTCGGGCGCGGATCTGCGCGCGCTCGCTTTGGCGCCTTCCTTTCTGGCCGCGGCCATGCTAGCGCCGGAAGGTCTGATTTCTGTCGGGGCCCACGGAAACGAAGCCGATCTTCACGCCGAGCAGGGTCTCGATGCGCTCGATGTAGCGACGGCAGTTTCCGGGCAGGGATTCCCACGTGGTGCAGTCGGAAAGGTCTTCGTCCCAGCCGGGGAGCACTTCGTAGACGGGCTTGACGTTGTCGAGTCCGCGCGGGGTCTGCGGCGGATACTGCATGACCTTGCCTTCGTATTCATAGGCCACGCAGAACTTGATTTCCTTGAGACCGGAAAGCACGTCCACCTTGGTGAGGGCGATGGAAGTGGGATCGCACAGACGTGCCATTTCGCGCAGCACCACGAGGTCGAGCCAGCCGCAGCGGCGGGGCCTGCCGGTGGTGGCGCCGTATTCGCCGCCCTGACGACGCAGGAATTCGCCCATGTCGTCGAACAGCTCCGTGGGGAAGGGACCGGAACCCACGCGGGTGGTGTAGGCCTTCACGATGGCGATGCGCTGATCGATCATGCCGGCATGCACGCCGGAACCGATGGAAGCGTTGTCGCACACCACGTTGGAGGAGGTCACAAAGGGATAGGTGCCGTGATCGATGTCGAGCATGACGCCCTGCGCGCCTTCAAACATGATGCTCTTGCCGGCGGCGTCGGCGTCCATGATGAGCGTGGACACGTCGGCGAGATAGGGCACGAGACGGGGCGCGATGGCCATGAGATCGTTGAACACGGTTTCGGGATCCAGCGCGGGCAGGCCGTAAAGCTGCGTGAAGAGCACGTTCTTTTCCTGAAGGGCGTGCTCGATCTTGGCACGAAGCACTTCGGGATCGGTGAGATCGCCCGCACGGACGCCCACACGGGCCTTCTTGTCCTCGTAGCAGGGACCGATGCCGCGACCGGTGGTGCCGATCTTGGATTTGGCGTGTCCTTCGCGCGCGCCGTCGATGGCGCGGTGATAGGGCATGATGAGATGCGTCTTGTAGCTTATCTTCAGCCGTTCGGGGCTGACGTCGAGTCCGAGACTCTGGAGGGCGTCGATCTCCTCAAGAAAGCTCTCGGGATCGAGCACGACGCCGTTGCCGATGATGCACATCTTCCCGGGGTGAAGGATGCCCGAAGGGACAACATGCAGGACGTACTTCCGGCCATCCACAATGACCGTATGTCCGGCGTTGTTGCCGCCCTGAAAACGGACCACCATATCCACTTCGGAAGTGAGCAGATCGACGATCTTGCCCTTGCCTTCGTCGCCCCACTGCGCACCAACGATAGTCATGTTCGACATATATTTCTCCTTAGGACGCACCTTGGAAATAGTAAGGCCTGTGCAGCCTTCTGAAAACGCGCCAAAGCCATTTTTATAGAGTCCTTTGCCTGACTCGTCAAGACGACGACACATACCTTTGCCCGGCAGACGCCGCCCTCTGAGAGTGACGACGCCCGAACGACACTGCCGTCCGTCAGCTCTGGACCGGCTGCACGGACGCGGCGCCCGCACGACGGCGGCTGCGCTTGACGCGGGAGGGCCCCGCACGACGGCGTCGGCCGGGGCCCTGCGCCGCCCGGAAGCCCGGGCTTCAAGAAGGGAGAGAAAAGCGAAGGAACGCCCCCCGAGAGACGGTCATCCACGACGGACGAAGGCCCGCCCGGACACTGAACGCCGTCGGCACGCCGGTCCCGCGGGTTCCGCGCTGAAAAAGGACCGAAAGGGACAGGCAAAGCCATTCCCGAGCGCTGACATCTTGCGGGAAGCAACAAAGGGCGCGGGAGTCGTGCCTCTTCCCCGGCGGGAGCCGGGAGAGCGCCCCGCTCTGCCCTTCACGCCTTTTCCGTCGTCGGGGCATCGGGGAAGCAGTCGGGGAACTCGGCCTTATCGCGGTCAAGCTCGTCCTGCATCCAGGAGAAAAAGGCGCTGACGCGCGGGGAGCGGGCGGCGGAGTCGAGGCAGGCGGCGGTATAGCGGCGGCTTACGGCGATGGACGGGGATCGGAGGGAGGCAAGGCGTCCGGCGCGCAGGTCTTCGACCACGAGAAGGGAACTTGCGAGGGCGGCGCCTCTTCCCTCGGCTGCGGCGGCAAGGGCCATGTAGGTGAACTGATAGATGGGTCCGAAGCGAAGCGCCGGACGCATTCCTGCGGCCTGAAACCATGCCGTCCACGCCTCTCTGCGGCTCTGCGGGGAGCGCAGGAGTCTGTCGTTCTGCCAGTCGTCGGCGTGTTCGCCCAGGTACTCGGGGCTGAACACCGGAAAAAGCCGCTCTTCGGGGAGCGGAAGCAGAAAGAGTCCGGGCGAGGGCTTCATGTCGCGGCGAACGATGATGTCCACGTCCGGCCCCAGCTCGGGAAAGTCGGGATGCGGCGCAATGCGGACGTCCATGTCCGGGAAACGTTCACAGAAGCGGCTCACGCGCGGGGCCAGCCAGCGATTGGCAAAGCTGGCTTCCGCCACCACGGAAAGCGGTCCCACTCCGCGCCGTATGCGGGCGGTTTCCCTGCGAAGGGTATCGAGCGCGCCCGCAATGGCAAGGTAGTAGCGCTCGCCGTCCGGCGTGAGACACACGCCCGGCGAACGACGTATGAAAAGCGGCACGCCGAGATAATCCTCAAGGTGCCGGATGTGCTGGCTTACGGCCGCCTGCGTGACGCACAGCTCCTCGCCCGCACGGGTAAAGCTGCCGAGTCTCGCCGCCGCCTCAAAGGCCGCCAGCGCGTTCAGCGGTGGATTTTCCGTCATAAGAAAAACTTATCCCGACCCACAGGAAATCTCGTTTGCAGGGAGCGTCCGTTTGCTGCATTCTGCGAACTCACGCCTGTCCGGCCGGAAGGCGAAATCCGAAAAAAAGAATGCGACGGCGCTTCACGCGGGGCGTGGGACGCCTGGAGACATAATCATGTGGGATGTATTTTTATTGCTGCTTCCCGTGTTCGTGCTGATCTTTCTGGGGATGCTTGCGGAGCGTTTTCAGCTTGTGCCCCCGTTCGGCTCGACCACGCTCAACCAGTTTCTCGTGAATCTCGGGCTGCCCGCCCTGATTTTCCTGTCGATTGCGGAATGCAGGCCCGAAGACCTCGACCACGAGGCGTTTCTTGCCGGCTTTGCCGTCAGTCTTTTCGTGACGTTCGGGCTGCTCATTCCGGTCTTTCATCACCTGCGGCTGGAGACAGGCTACAAAGAGGAAGTCATGCTGTCAATGCTGGCCAGCTTTCCCAACGTGGTGCTGGTGGGTCTGCCCGTGCTCATGGCGCTTTATCCCGGCAGCCCGGTGGTGGTGCTGGCCAGCACGCTGACCAACATTCTTGAAATCCCCATGGTGCTCATCACGCTTTTCATTCTGGTGAACAGCGGCGCCAAGGGCCGTCATCCCATACGCACCATCGCGCTCGCGCTCGTCACCAATCCCGTGGTGCTGGCCACGGTCGCCGGATCGGCGTTCTACGCCACGGGCACGGCCGTGCCTGCGGTCATCGAATCGCCGTGCCGGGCGCTCGGCAACTCGGTCATGCCCTGCGCTCTGGTGTCTCTCGGCATCGTGATCAGCGCAAGGCTGCGCAACCATACCGGCACTTCCGCGTTTCATCCCGGCAGACAGATGGTCATTCTTGCGGCCAAGCAGGTCGTGCAGCCCGTCATAGCGTTCATTGCGCTCACGGCCTTTCACACGGAACCCATGTGGCGTTCCATGGGCACGCTGCTCGCGGCCATGCCGGTGGGCACGCTGGCCTATGCCATGAGCGATTCCTATAAAGTCGCGGAAGACGACGCGTCGGCGGCGGTCATCATGACCACGCTCATCTCGCTGCTCATCATTCCCGTTCTGGCCATGTTTCTCAAGTAATTTCAACAGATTTTCCGCCATGCCGCCGCGCCGGAACCGCGGAGTGCGGGCGGAAGAGCTCACGTGACGCCCGCCGGGAGCCGCATCCCGGACGGACGCCTCCTTCGGAACGAACCGCCGGAGGGGCACGAGAACAAGCCGCACGAACGCTGTCCTGCGTCCCTGAACCGCAGGACGCAGGACAAGAACCGTCGGCAAACAACGCGCGGCCCCGTCGAGAGACGGGGAATCTCAACACGGAGCCGCAAAATTTTCCTTCGTCCGAGTCCCGCGAAGGCTCCTTTGCCCGTCCGTCGGACGGAGGCAGAACCAGCATGAAGGCGACTCGCGTGGCGTCGGAAATGATTCCGCCAAGTCATGCCCGCCTGCCGGAGACCTTTTCCGAGCTCCCGGCGCTGAGAGCGAAGAAAAATTTCCGCATTTTCCCCGGAAGCGCTGGAAAACGGGCTCGCGGAGGGTGTCGTCCCCCCTTTTGGGGCATTGACAAAAAGACAAAACATATCAAATAAATCCAACAAGTTTTCAACATTCCTCCTCAATACGCGAACGGCAGGCGGCCGGACGTGCACCCGAACCACGCACGCACGACGTCCCATTCCCCCATGGACGTCCCGGCCGCCCCCGGTTGCGCTTTTTTTTTCCTTCCGCCGCCCGACCGACATTTTCGCGACGCCCGAGCAGCGCGGTTTCCCGTCTGCTCGGGACACCCTGTACGGACGCAGGACTTGTACGACGCCCGCTGCGCTTTACGCCGGAAGTGAATTCCGGCTACTTGCGGGCGTCGGCGCGACCGCCTGAAGGCAGGTCGCGGGCCCCAGAGCGTTGAGAGACGGTTGTTCTCTGCAAGCAAAGGCATGTCCGAGCGCTGAGCAAAGGCAGAAAGGA
>NZ_CAJJIC010000119.1 GCF_905187505.1 uncultured Mailhella sp. | reverse complement strand
CTTTTATCAAAATTTTTCCATTCCTCAATGCTTTTTCTCTGTACACAATCCAATCTACGGGAGGCCCAAGAATTATATTCTTTATTTATATCACACCCCATCCACAATCTTCCTAGTTGTTCCGCTACAACTAGAGTTGTTCCAGAGCCTGAAAAAGGATCAACTATAATATCGCCGTTATTTGTTGAAGCAAGAACTAATTTTCTTAAAAGTTCTTCAGGCTTTTGTGCAGGATGTTTTGTTTTTTCTTCCATACCATTACAAGTCGTTGGTACTTCTATAACATCTTTTGGTTTTGCCCCCAGTGGATTTGGAGTCCAGATATTATTATTGTTACTTTTACCATGCGAATATTGGCTTGTAGTAGCCTGTGGATGTGATGGATATTTTAGTGTATGCTCATTATAGGGAATTCTAACATCATCTATATTCATAATAAATTTATTAGATTTGCGAAGAACTAAAATACTTTCATGAGACCTTCCCCAGTCCTTACCTAAATTAGCCTTATTTTTATAATACCATATTAACCATCTACACCCTGAAAAATATTTCATAGAAGGATGCTTCAAATCTGCAAGAATTTCAGAAAAACCACAAACAAACAATGTACCATTAGACTTCAAAACACGTGAAGCTTCTTCTATCCATGTCATGGACCATTCTATATATTTTTCTTGAGACTCAAATTTATCCCATTCAGCTTTATTTATATTATAAGGAGGATCGGCAAATACCATATCAATAGAAGAAGTTGGTATTTTTTTCAGCCAAGTCAAAGAGTCCTCATTAAATAATATACCATTTTTTCTGATAATGGCATTAGAAAAGTCACTATCAGACGCTAATGGAACTTTTTTCAATACTTTTGATTCTATCAAAGGAACCTCTTGAGACTCCTTGTTTGAAAAAGTATCAAAATTTAATTGGCATGTTGTAATAGAGCTCTTCTTAGGCATGACATCCTTCAAAGTAAAAAAGCATCTATGCTTTATAGCATAGATATGCAGAAACTGTCGGGACGACAGAAAATATTTTGTTGTCCAGACAGTTTCTGCACTATTTTTATCCTAACTTATTCGCCCTCGTTCCATTCGCTCTGGACGCGGGCAACCACGTCTTCGACGGCGGACTGCTGTTCGGGCGGGCAGACGACGATGAGGGGGCTGCCGGCGTCGACGTTCTTTGTCTGGTCGAAGTAGACGTCGTAGATAATGCCCGCGGGGCCGGAGTAGCACAGGGGCACTTCACGCTTCATGCGGGAAACGATGAACAGCTCCATGCCGTCGTGGATGGACACGGTACGGCATCCGAGGATTTTGACCTTCTTGTCCACGTCGGGCACGAAGTAGTACTTGGCGCGTTCCGGAGCGCAGAAGGCGTAGAGGCTTTCCTTGAGGAGCTTGCTCACGACTTCCTGACGGGTGAGGTAGTGCCGGATGACGCCGAGCGGGGTTCCGGCCTCCACGAAGGAGCCGTCGAGTTCGCGATAGAGCTTCTGGAGCACGCCGCGCTCGGTGGCGAGCACCTTGCGGGGGTTCTTTTCACGGGTAATGGTGGCGATGTGGGTACCGGGAATTTCCTTCCACGTACCGGTAAAGCCGCTCACGCGGTCGCCCTCGTTCACGTCGGCGAAGCGGATGACGCCGGTGTGAGGAGCGCAGACCTCCCTTTCCGTGTAGGGCGCGGCCTTGAGTTCTTCCATGACTTCGGCAATGTCTCTCATGCTTTCACCCTAGCGATAGTAAAGGTTGCGGCCGCCCATGGTTTCGAGGGCCTGACGAAGGTTGGCGCGCACGTCGCGGCGGTCCCACACGCCCTGGATGTGCCCGCGGGAAAGGGCCTTGTAGCAGTTGTGGTGATCCGGGGGGATGTCGAGACCGGTGGTGTTCTTGATGACGCCGGGGCCTGCGAAGCCGATGTCCGAAGAGCGGATGGCGAACTGATAGAAGGCGCAGCCGAGGAAGCTGGCCACGGGGCCGCCGTAGGACTTTGTATCGTAGAGCACGAGGTAGAGGCCGCCGGACTCGATGTAGCGGCGCACGGCCACGGTGCAGCGCGGCATCTGGATGACGCCGTGGGTGCCTTCCTGAATGCGTATGCCCGCGGTGCCGTGGCAGTACACAATGAAGGGATAACGCTTGCGACGCGCGCGGTCGGCGGCGGCCACGAACTTGGATCCTTCGGCCACGCCCACGGAGCCGCCGCGGAAGGAGCCGACAAGGATGGCCACGACCACCTGCACGCCGTCGAGACGGGCTTCAAAGGTGATGCAGCCGCTCTTGAGACCGGTCTTTCTCTTGGCTTCGGCGATTTTTTCGTCGAATCCGGGGAAATGGAGGGGATTGCCGGCTTCCACTTCGGTATTGAACTCATAGAGGGAGTTCTCGTCGAAGCAGTTGTTCATGAGCCACTGGTATTCCATGGGGAAGTGATGACCGCAGGTGGAGCAGACGCCGGCGAACTCGTTGTAGAGATCGGGAGCCCACATGTCCATGCAGCCGCGCTGCGCGGAATAGGGGCAGGAGACGGCGCGGTCTTCTTTGGCCTTGGGCGAGACCCAGGCCCAGCCGGTGTGATTGTCCTCTTCCCACTCGGAAAGGGTGGTGAGCTCTTCGGTGTTGCCCGCGGGCTCTTCGGTTCTGCCGTGCAGTCTGTTCCACGGCTTCATGGCGCGCAGCTTGAGCATTTCCCATTCCGAGCCGAGTTCCTCGAGCAGGTTGGAGAAGGTGCGTCGGTTGCGGTGATAGAAATCGTAGATGAGGCGGTTGTAGATTTCCCACCACTGTTCGGACCATGCGTCGCCGAGTCGTCCCATGACGGAACGACGGTTCTGACATTCGCGGTGCGAGGCCTTGATGAACTTGTTCTGGCGCATTTCCACGAGACGCTGCCGCGCCTTGCGGGAAAGATCCCAGCGCACGGAGAACTCGTCGAGATTGAGTTCCCTGTCGCGGAAGCGGCGCAGGGTGGCGGCACGCAGGGGGGCAAGGCCGCGGGCGGAGAGCACGACTTCGTCGGTGGCGCGGATGACTTCCTGACGGATGGTGCGGAAGAACTCGTAGTGGTACGGACGCGCGCCGAGCACGGGTTCCTGAATGATCTTGTCGATGTAGCCGAACTTGAGATTGTCTTCGGCGGTGAGGTGAAGATCACGCGCGCAGCGCTCCACGAGGTCGGCGGAAGCACGGGCCCCGCCGCGAAGGTGGCCTTCGATGGCGGCCGCGCCTTCGGGAGAGATCACGGAGTAGTAGCCGTGAGAGAACATGAGGCGCTTGTCGGCGAGGGAGATGGCTTCGGCGCCGCCGGAGCCGCCTTCGGAGAACACGGCGATGAGCGGCACGGTAAGGCCGGCCATTTCGTAGATGTTGCGGGCGATCTGCTGGGCCGCGCCGGGGTAGTCCTCGAGGGGATAGCCGCCGGGGGTGAAGACGTAGGCGTGGATCGGGATGCCTTCGGTTTCGGCCACGCCCATGTAGTGCTTGGCCTTGGCGTTGCCCCAGGGCTTGGCGGAGCCGCCGTTGCGGAACTCCTCGCCGTGACCCTTTTCATGGCCCATGACGAGCACGGGCTGATGATAGACCTTGCCGTGACGCTTGCGGGTGATGTAGGCACGGGCAATGACCATGGCGGGGTCGTTGGTGTGTTCGCCCTGCCCGCCTATTTCGGTGTAGTTGTCGTAGACGTTTTCCAGAATGTCGCGCAGGCAGATGCGGTGAGGATGACGCACGATGCGCACCTTGTCCATGGGAGTGAGCTTGTCTTCAAGCTTGCACTCCATGAAGAAGAACAGATCCTCAAGAGAAGTCATTTCGGCCTGCGCCTCTTCGGCGGAGCAGGTTTCGAGCTTGCGGCGGATGTCGGCGAGACGGGTCTCAAGAAGAGCGATGTCCTCCTCGTGCTTTCCGGGGAAGATATCCTTGAGATAACACAGTCTGTCGGCAAGCTGATGCAGTTGCTTTTCCCATTCCATCATAAAAACATATCCCTTCCTGATAAGAACAGGAAACTAGAAACGCAGCATGCGCTCTGTTTTTTTCTTGAGAAATTCCACGTTGGACTTCAAGGGGTCGCCCTTGCCGTCGTGCCCCTCAAGACGGAGGGTGTCGAGGAAGGCAAGGCCGTGGGCGGTCACTTCGGCCAGATCCTTGCCCCAAATGATGGCGAGGGCAAGGTTGGGGTCGAACTCGGTGGGAATGGTGTAGGGATGCTCCGGCGTGGCGGGCGGAACGTGCGTATGCACGCGGCACCATTCATGCTCGTCCCAGCTGAAGCGGTCGATGTCGCCCACCCAGGGAGAGAAGCCGTTGTCGGGGTCTTCGGCAATGATGCGGTACTCGACGCCCACGCCGTTGAAGGTAATGTCGTCCTGCGTGTAGCCGAGCGGCTCGCCGAGGCCGGTGCGGATCTGTTCGGCGATGAGATCGACCTCTCTGCCCTTCACGCGGCTGATGGCGGCGGAGACGCCGTTTTCCACCTGGATGCGGGTGTTCACTTCCATGAGGAAGGGATGCCCGTCGCGGGTGACGATCCATTCCCAGGTGCCCACGCTGTCGTAGCCCACCTTGCGGGCCATGTTGAGCGAGTGCATGACGATCTCGTCGAGGAGCGCCGCGGCGTCGAAGTCGTACTTGATGGACGAAGGATCGAAGCCGGGAGCCACTTCCAGACGCTTCTGACGTCCGGTGGACTGGATGGAGCAGTTGCGGGTGCCGAAGTGCACGGGATGACGACCCGTGCGGTCGGAGAGCACCTGCACTTCCAGATGGTTGAAGTCCTTGATGCGCTGCTCGATGAGCACGCCTTCGTCCTTGAACTGCCGCATGGCGTAGTTGCGGATGCGGCGGTAGACCTGACGGAACATGTCGATGTCGTACACTTCCTCGATGCCCATGCCGCCACCGCCCGCGGAAGCCTTGACGAGCACGAGCGGACGGGCGATGCCCTGCTGCATCTGGAAGTCGAAGAGCGAACGGGCGATCTTTTCGGCCTCGAGCTCATCGTAGATGGGACGGTCGGAACCGGGAACCGTAGGCACGCCGAGCGAACGGGCAAGACGCTTGGTGTTGATCTTGTCGCCAAGGTCGCGGATGACACGCCACGAAGGGCCGAGAAACACCAGCGGACGTTCGCGTTCGGTGACTCTGCGGGCGAAGCGGAAGTCCTCGGCGAAGAAGCCGTAGCCGGGATGCACGGCGGTGGCGCCGGATTCGTCGGCCACGCTCAGAAGCTCGTTGGCGTCGTGATAGGAAGAAATGCGATACAGGCTCTTTTCGCCGCCGATCTCACGGGCCAGCGCCACGTGACCGGAACAGGCGTCTTCCGCGGTATGAACGCACACGAAGTCGAGCCCGAGCTTCACGCATGCCTGAATGATGCGAACCGCGATTTCGCCGCGGTTGGCAATGAGCACTTTATGCTTTTTATTCACGCCATTTCCTTATTGCAAAGGGGAAAAGGCCATAAGACCATGGTATAATGTAACAAAGAGACAAGGCGATCCTCTCCTCCCGCCTTGTCCGGCACATGACGCAACAGGCGCAGCGCGCCCGCCGACTCCCGAAACGCTGAGGGAACCGGGCCTTCCGACCGCAGAACGCGGCCGCCATTTGTGGGGCGATTATACCCCGCAAACGGAAAGAATCAACCCCCCCTTCCTTAAATGGCCTCTTATTTACGGATAACCCGGGCTGGAACGCGCGTCGGAAAAGGCCGCCCGAACAAAGACGAGGGCCGCCGAGCCCTGCACAAGCGAGGCAGGAACGACGCGGCAAGAATCTTTCCGGCTTCTTCTCCGCGCTTTCTCCAGCGCGGAGGACACGCGTTCTCTCCGCCCCTTCCCGAGCTCAGGAAAACAGCTTGCGGGACTCAGGAAACAGCTTGCGGGACTCAGGAAACAGCTTGCGGGGCCCTTCTGAGCTTGAGCGGACGGAACATCACGCAGGAAGGCGCGCCCCTCCCGAAACGCAGAGGCTCACGCAGGGGTTCCGGTCTCATCCCGCAACGCAGAAAACCGGTCGAAGGAAAATGTGCTCCCCCTCCCGGCTTCACTCCCGTTCTTCCCGGAATCTTGTTCCCTCCCGCCTTTCGGGAAAATCCGGGGCTTTTCGTCCCCTCCCGGAGCCTCAAAACGCGCGGCGGAGGCTTCCCACGCGTTTCCGCGTCCGACGCGGCGAACGCCCTTCATGCGTCCGGCCCGCGTCCGCAGAAAGACGCCATTCCCGAGAAGCCGCAGGCAACGCAAAAAGCGCGCAATGCGCGCGGGACAGTCTGAACGCCGGAAGCACGATCGAGGCAACGACATCGATGCGGGCGGCAGGCGGCCGGTCTATCTTCTCCCCCGCAGCACATAAAGCGCGAGCACGCACAGCACGACGATGACGCCGCCCTGCACGGGCGAGGGCATCTCCACCATGCGGGCAAGCACAAATTCCACAAACAGCGCCGCCGCCACAAGAAGCACGGCCACAAGCTGCCTCACATAATTTCTTCTTCCCGTCGTCTCGGCGGCCTTTTCACGGCGCGCCCGGGCTTCTTCCCGCGCCGGGGTGTCGGTAAGCCCGCGCCGGTTCAGCTCCTGCGCCCGCAGCGCCGCCGCCTCGGGCGTGAGCTTGGCCGGGTCCAGCGCCGCAAGATCGTCATCCGTCATGGACGCGTAGCGTTCGGCAATCTGCTGTTCCGTGACTTTCATGCTCTCTCTCCGCTCCTTTCCCGACAGGCTGCACTGCCCGCCTGCCCGGGCGACAAAAAACACGACGGCCGTCCTTCCCCCCCCGTGAAGCCGTCACTCATGCAGGCCGTCCCCTCGGAACGACAACTCTTCCTTCGGCACGGCGTTTCTGAAAAAGTCCGCGTCCGTGCGGTTCCATTCCCGGATGAGCTCGGCAAGCGCCACGCAGCGGTTCAGCGCCTCCTCAAAGCCGTCCAGAGAAAACATGGTCGTGCGCACTTCCCCGGCTCCGGCATCGAGCTCCTCACGGAGCCAAGAACCGTTTACGGCCTCATGAAGAAAGATGTTGCGGAACTTCCCGCGCATTTCAATGATAAGCGCGTCGCCCTGCGTGCGAAAATCAAATTTCACGCCGTATATTCTGCCATTGTCCACGCGCATGCGCCCGAAAAAGGACACCTCCTTCCGGCCCTCCAGCCAGGCCTTCATGGCATCGGACACCTCGCCCATCATGAATATGCTCCAGCCCACGCCCTGCTCATCGGGCTCCATGTCCATGGCCGGCGTGACCTCGTCCGCCTCCGTGCACATGCGCGCCACCGCCTGCGCATCCTCCATCAGAACAGACGTCGTCCAGTCCTTGTGCGTCCCTGCCTGAAACTCTTCCCGTTTTCAAGAGACGCCCGAGTACCACAACAGCCCGTCTGCCCCGGACACGCTGTACGGGCGCGGGGCTTGCACGACGGCGGCTGCGCTTAACGGCGGAAGTGAATTCCGCCTGCTTGCCGC
>NZ_CAJJIC010000118.1 GCF_905187505.1 uncultured Mailhella sp. | reverse complement strand
ATATAAATATGGCCTCAATGAAGTGAGGCTCCATTTTTTATTCGCATCAATACTCTGGCAAGCTGGTCATGGCATGAGGTGTTGTTTCTGCATTTGATGCCACCATTGCCTGCACGATTCCCGAAGTCCAGATTCGCCAGCCTGTGTCAAAACTTGTTATGGGGATATCCACAGGTTGAAATATGGTGTGACATTTCTGAGAGCTGCATGAATAACCGCGCGGAATTAAAAATATTTTGATTCATGTGGGTATTTTGTCCAGCGGTGGCCGGGCAGTGCCCATGGCTTTTGCCTGTACCCTATACGCCGTCTGAAACCCGACATGAGGTCCCGCAAGTATGTCGACGGCGGTCTGTTTCTCTTCATTCCCACCAGTGAAAGCAAGCTCTGGAGAATGCCCGCGGGAAAGCGCACGCTGCCCAGTTTCGGGGGAATATCCTGTCTACACTCCAGGCCTCCGCTTCTTTCAAAAAAAAATCGCTGGTCATGCAGTCCCGCAGGCTTTCTCCTCTTTTGATTTTGCAGTTGTCCCGCCTGTCTTTTTTCATCGGCAGATTAAGTTCGTCTTGCCCTTGTAATTCCCGCCTTTTTCCCGCGCTCTCCGTCCAGATAGTACATATACAGTGGTCACAGTCTTTGCTGTGCTTGCGGCAGCCGTGCCGGGGATTCCGAGGTCACTGTTCATGCCGCTTCCTTGCCAGGTCACACACCACCGGGCGTCCCAAGGGCGTATGTGTCATGAACCGCAGTGTCTGTCAGTATGTCCGGGCCCTTGCCGATGAGTTTCATCCCGGTCCCGGCGATATCATGCTGCAGTACGCGGTCTGTTCCTTTGACATCTTTGTGGAGTAAGTGTTCGCCAGCCTGTTGAACGGTGCGGCTCTGGCTGTCCCCGTCGACGAGGACAAGGCCGATATTCGTGCGTTCATGGCTTTTGTGGAACGTCACCAGGTGACCATGATCAGCAGCTTTCCGTATTTGCTGGCGGATATGAATCATCTGCCGTCCATTCCGTTCTCTCTGCGGCTGCTTATCAGCGGCGGCGATGTGCTGCGCGGCATTTATAAGGAACTTTCCGAGAATTTGACCGCCGTTATGACTCCTGTGTTTTTTGTGGAGATGAAGCAAATTCCCCTGAATGTTAACGGCGAGGCAGGATGCTTTCCAGCTGCCGGTAGTGATGAAGGCAGGGGCGTTGTAATGGACATTCAGATCAGGGAGGCCACGATTCAGGATATTGACTTGCTGATGCAATGGCAGATGCAGGTATTGCATGAGGTGTTCATCCCTTGGGAACAGTCCGTAAAAGAGCGGGAAGAAGAAAAATCGTCAATATAAAAGCCGGGACCATGCTTCAAGTTTTGGAGAGTTTTTCCCCTCCAGCCCTTGTCATGCCGGGGAGAGGGATTTCATGGATGCTGGTGCCTTCTCACGGGCTGTGGAATGCGCCGCAGGCTCTTGGGGGCCATGAGGGATGGAAGAGGCTGGAAATTTTTGCCGTGTCAACGTGTTCACGATACGTGAGTCTCCGGCCGCGGATAGCCTGTATCTGCGATTTTCTTCTGAGGACGCGGGCAGGACTGCAGGCAGGGGATGCTGAAGCATCGTTTGCCCTGGGAGACAGGGGATCACTGGTCCTGGCCTGATGAAAAATGTTCATGGCGGCTGCCGACAGACCTCGGAAGGCATGGATCCCGTGCACCAACGCTTCTCTTCGGTCTGCAGAGTGCGCGGTTGCTTTTATATATCTTATTGTCATATGTCTCTATTTTTTATTTGACAAAAAATAAAAGGTCAGGCAAGTATACCGCGAGGTAAAGATTATGGCTATATTTTTCGAACGGCTTGTTCGTCGAAACTTTCGTTTCGGACGAATGTTTTGCTCCCAGGCGTATCATATGCGCAGGGAGTCTATGTCTGTTCGCTAGCTGAATCCTGCCTTTTTTCCTGCGCCTGGGAGTCTTCGTGCGTTCTCCGGAAGGTATTCCGGTTGTTTTTCCTTTTTTTCGCAAGGAACGCATTCCATGATTCGTCTCGAAGACGTCTGCAAGGTGTTCGCAGGCGCGCAGGGCCCCGTGGAGGCCGTCAAACATGTCCACCTTACCATTGAACGCGGCGATATATTCGGCATCATCGGCTTTTCCGGGGCGGGAAAGTCAACATTGCTTCGCTGCATCAATCTTCTGGAACGTCCCACGTCGGGCAGGGTACTGTTCGACGATACCGACCTCACTCAGCTGAGCGAGGGGGAAGTGCGCGCCGTGCGTCGCCGCATCGGCATGATTTTCCAGCAGTTCAATCTGTTCAGTTCACGCACGGTTTTCGGCAATGTCGCCTTTCCTCTTGTCGGCCGCGGACTTTCCAGAGATGCCGTTGCCGCGCGGGTAAAGGAGCTTCTCGACCTTGTGGGGCTTTCGGGCAGGGAGGGAGACTATCCTTCCCGGCTTTCCGGCGGGCAGAAACAGCGTGTGGCCATTGCCCGTGCGCTTGCCAGCGATCCCGAGGTGCTGCTCTGCGACGAAGCCACCAGCGCGCTTGATCCCCAGACCACTCAGTCCATACTCCAGCTTTTGCGCGAACTGAACCGTAAGCTGGGACTGACCATAGTCCTCATCACCCACGAAATGCAGGTCATCAAGGAAATCTGCAATCACGTCGCCGTCATGGAGAACGGAGCCGTGGTGGAGCAGGGCGACGTTTTTTCCGTGTTCGCCAATCCGCAGCAGGCCGTTACCCGCAATTTCATGGAGATGACTTCTCATCTCGCCGGATTCCGTCGACTTCTGAAAGATAAATCGCCGCTTCTGGAACTGAAGCCGGGGCAGTGCATTCTCAGCCTTCGCTATGTTGAGCGCAATGTCTGCAGCGCGCTGGTTTCCTATCTTTCCCGTACTTACGGCGTGGATCTGAACATTATTTTCGGCAATGTCGAAATGATCGACGGGCATCCCCTGGGGGGGCTGATAGTCATTGCCGAGGGAAAGGAGGAATCCATCAGAGGATGCATCGAATATCTTGAAAATATCCATGTAGGCGTGGAGGTTCTTCTCAATGCATGAGCTGCTCATTGAATTTTTCCCCTATACCATGAAGTCGCTGCCCATGCTCTGGCGCAGCACGGTGGAGACCCTTCAGATGACGTTCTGGTCAGGGGGCATATCCTTTGTTCTCGGGCTTGTGCTCGGCGTCATGCTCATCGTCACGAGGCGGGGCGGACTCATGGAGAACCGTCTGGTCTACGAAGTGCTGGACAAGACCATAAATCTCTTCCGTTCCATTCCGTTCATCATCCTGCTTTTTTGTCTTCTGCCTCTGACCCGTCTCATTTCCGGTACGGCCATCGGTGTGCAGGGCTCCATCGTTCCCCTCGTCTTCGGAACGGTGCCGTTTCTGGCGAGGCAGATGGAATCGGCATTGAGCGAGGTCAGTCCCGGTCTCGTGGAAGCGGCTCAGGCCATGGGATGCAGCAGGCTCGACATCATATGCCGGGTGTATCTTCGGGAGAGCGTTCCTTCCATAGCCCGTGGCGTGACCATCACCCTCATCAGTCTCATAGGGCTGACGGCCATGGCCGGAGCCGTCGGCGCAGGCGGTCTCGGCAACTTTGCCTATGTCTACGGGCAGCAGCGCAGTCGCATGGACATCATCTATTCCACGGTCATCGTTCTTGTTGCCATCGTGACGGTCATCCAGCTTTTGGGAAGCCTTGTGGCCCGCATCAGCAAACACTAATTTTTGAGGTTCATCATGAATATTTCCGCTCTTATCAAGACTTCCGCTCTTGTTTTTGTTCTTTTTGCCTCCGCCGTTCCGGCCTTTGCGCAGCAGGTGGTGAAAATCGGTCTTACCGGCGCCGTTTACGAAGAAATATGGGCTCCCGTGGCCGAAGAAATGGCCAAAGAGGGCGTGAAGCTGGAATACGTGCAGTTTTCCAACTTCTCTTTGCCCAATCAGGCGCTGGCCAGTGGAGAAGTTGATCTCAATGCCTTTCAGCACCATGCCTTTCTTCGGAATGAGATCAAAAACAACGGCTATGAGATAACCTCCATAGGCGATACCTTCATCGTGGCCATGAATCTGTACTCCCGCAAGATCACGTCCGTGGACGAGCTCAGGGCAGGCGACAAGGTGGCCGTTCCCAACGATGCCACCAATGAAGGCCGCGCCCTGAAGCTGCTTGAAGCGGCCGGAGTGCTGAAGCTGAAGGAGGGCGCGGGAGCCTCTCCCGATCTTTCCGACATCGCCTCCACCCGTGTGCCTCTTGATTTCGTGGAGGTGGACGCCAACCTGATAGTTTCCCTGCTGCCCGACGTGGCGCTGGCGGCCGTCAACGGAAATTATGCGCTGGACAGCGGTCTTACGGCTGATGAAGCTCTGTTCAAGGAACCGAAGTATGACGACGACAGCTATACCTGTCTCATCGCCAGCCGTACGTCCGAGGCCGACAACCCTGTTTTTCGACGCATCGTGGAAGTCTATCAGTCTCAGGCCGTCATCGACGTTTTCAACACCACCTTTGCCGGCTTCTTCGTGCCTGCCTGGAAATAGGAGCGTGTCATGCGTGAACTTTACGACATCATCCGGGACAGTGACCGCGTCATTGTGGAGAACATACCTGAAGCCGCCTTGTCCGATACGCTGGGCCGCCGTCGCGGAACCGCGCAGGCACTGGTTTATCCTCTGACCACGGAAGAGGTGAGCGCCGTCATGCGCTTGGCCTGGCAGAGGCGGATTCCCGTGACCCCGAGAGGGGCGGGAACCAATCTCGTGGGATCCACGGTACCTGACGGAGGAATCATTCTTGACCTTTCCCGCATGAACCGCATCCTTGAGGTGGATCCCGATACGTTTACCGTGACGGCGGAACCCGGCGTCCTGCTTCAGGATCTGCAGGCCCGAGTCGAGTCCATGGGCCTCTTCTATCCTCCGGACCCGGGAGAAAAGGCCTCTACGCTGGGCGGCAACATTTCCACCAACGCCGGAGGCATGAGGGCCGTGAAGTACGGGGTCACCCGTGACTATGTGCGCGGACTCACCGTGGTGCTGGCCAATGGGGACGTCGTGGAGCTGGGGAGCAAGAACGTGAAGGATGCCAGCGGGCTGGACCTGAAACAGCTTGTCATCGGATCGGAAGGAACGCTGGCCGTGATCACGCGATGCCTCCTGCGTCTGGTGGGGCGTCCGGAATATTCTCTTACGGCGCTGGTTCCCTTTGCCGGTCTTCATGAAGGCATCAGGAGCGTGCCGCTGATTCTTCAGGCGGGGCTTGACCCTACGGCCGTGGAATTCGTGGAGCGCAGCGTGGTGGAGCTCGGCGAGCGCTTTACAGGCATCAGCTACCCCTGTCCTCAGGCAGAAGCCTACATTCTGCTCACCTTTGACGGTCGGAGGGAAGACATCGAAGACCGCGTGGAACGTGTGCGTGAACTGGTTCTCCGGCATGGCGCTCTGGACTTCGTGGCGCTGAACGATCCGGCCCGGGCGGCGGAGATCTGGCGCGTGCGGGGCTGTCTGGTGAAGGCTGTGGAGGCCATATCTGAACAGGAACCCGTGGACATCGTGGTGCCCATCGACAAAATCCCTGACTTTGTGGACTACGTTCATCAGGTTGAAAAGGAAGACAAGGTGAGGATGGTGGCGTTCGGCCATGCCGGGGACGGCAACGTGCATCTGTGCGTGATGCGCGGTCGACGTTCCGATGAGGAATGGCACAGGGATCTCGGTTCCTGCATGAAGAGGATTTACGGGGAGGCCTATCGTCTGGGAGGGCTCACTTCCGGGGAGCACGGCATAGGCCTGAGCAAGCGCCCGTATTATCTGTCCCATACTTCCGAGCTAAAACTCGCCGTGCAGCGCCGCCTCAAGGATGCGCTGGATGAGCGTCACATTCTGAACGACCATAAATCCTATCTGGCCTGAGGTGCCTCATGCAGAATCTTTCCCACAGAACGACCGGTTTTACGGATTCCGTGATCCGTCGCATGACCCGTGTGTCCATGGAATTCGGAGCCATCAATCTTTCTCAGGGGTTCCCGGATTTCGATCCGCCGAAGCCCATCCTTGACCGTCTGGCCGAAGTGGCCGCACAGGGCCCGCATCAGTACTCGGTCACATGGGGAGCGCAGAATTTCCGTGAAGCTCTTGCCGCCAAGCAGTCGCGCTTCATGGGGCGTCCCATTGATCCCGATACCGAGATTGTGGTCACCTGCGGAAGTACCGAAGCCATGATGGCCGCCATGCTGACGGTGACCAATCCCGGCGACAAGGTCGTGGTCTTTTCCCCCTTCTATGAGAACTACGGGGCGGATGCCGTTCTTTCCGGAGCTGAGCCCATCTATGTGGCTCTGGAGCCCCCTCTGTTCCGTTTTGATCCCGAAAAGCTCGAAGACGCATTCCGGCAGCGTCCCAAGGCCGTTATTCTGTGCAACCCTTCCAACCCGTGCGGGAAGGTCTTTACCCGCGAGGAACTGGAGATCATAGCCGGTCTTGCACGCAAGTACGACGCCTATGTGATCACGGACGAGGTCTATGAGCATATCGTCTATGCCCCTCACAGGCATGTCTATATGGCCTCGCTGCCCGGAATGGCCGAGCGCACCATTTCCTGCAGCTCGCTGTCCAAGACCTACTCCATCACGGGCTGGCGTCTGGGATACATCATTGCTTCTCCCGAAGTGGTGGATCATGCCAGAAAGGTGCATGATTTCCTTACCGTCGGTGCGGCCTCCCCTCTGCAGGAGGCTGCCGTGACGGGACTGCGTTTCGGGGACGACTACTATCGAGACCTTGCCGCCTTGTATACGGAGAAGAAAAACCTCTTCATGAAGGGACTCGATGATCTCAAGATTCCGCATACCGATCCCGAAGGGGCATATTACGTTCTGCTGGACATATCGGAGTTCGGCTTTGAGAGCGACGTCACCTTCTGCGAGAAGCTTGCCGAACATGTGGGCGTGGGCGCCGTCCCCGGGTCCAGCTTTTTCAGGGAACCGGAAAACAGGTACATCCGTCTGCACTTTGCCAAGAGAAAGGATACCCTTGAGGAGGCGCTGGAACGTCTGTCCGGCATGAGAAAAAAAATGTCGGGCCTGCGCGGATGAACGGCGCGGGAAGGACGGATCGGTACCGTCCTTCCCGGCGTGGTAAACGCTTCCGCAGCGTGACGCCGGAGCATTGGTTGACGAAGCGCTCGGGAAGAGAGGGGAAAATTCATGCGGACGGTCATGTGCTGTGCCGCCGCAGTCCGGCAGGGCGGGGGATGCCTTTCCCCGCCCCGGGCGTCATGAGGGACGGTCGTTTTGGGCCTTTTGGACATACGTGCCGGAGAGGAGCTTCTGTCACGGGAGAGGACATACAGGGGCCTGGACGGTCTTGCACGCCATGCTGCCGGCGGAGGTTTGAATCCGTCCCGGGACGCCGGATGACGGCGACGCCTTGTGATGAGTCACAAGGCGTTTTTTTTTAAGACTGAAAACTCCCCGCTATGCGGGGAGTTCCAAAAAGGCGAAGCCTTT
>NZ_CAJJIC010000117.1 GCF_905187505.1 uncultured Mailhella sp. | reverse complement strand
TAAAATAATGTGCTGATTTTCTTTTTTAATGTTCTTTTCCCGAAAAAATCGTGCGGCGACGTTCTGTCGATTCTTTTTTGTTTCATGCGTGCGGCATGAGAAACCCGCATCTGGCCTTTTTCCCCGGTCTGAGGCAGAATCCCGGCAACGCCGCTTCAAGCAGGAAAAGAACATGCTCTATTCTTCCCGTTACGCCTCCCCTGTCGGCCCCCTTACTCTGGCCAGCGACGGCATCCATCTCGTCGGCCTCTGGATCGACGGACAGAAGTATTTTCAAAGTTCGCTCACGGAAACGCCCATCCCCTGCGACGGACAGCCCGTTCTTGCTCAGACCGCGCTCTGGCTTGACCGGTATTTTTCCGGCGAACGCCCCTCTCCTTCCGAGCTGCCCCTTGCCCCTGCGGGAAGCCCGTTCCGGCAGTTCATCTGGCGGGAGCTCTGCCGCATTCCCTACGGCAGCCTCGTCACCTACGGGGAGCTCGCCGGACGTGCCGCCGAGGCCTTTCATAGAAAAAGCATGTCGGCTCAGGCCGTGGGCGGCGCCGTGGGACACAATCCCATTTCCATCATCATTCCCTGCCATCGCGTCGTAGCAGCGAACGGCAGCCTCACCGGCTACGCCGGAGGCATCGACAAAAAAATCCGTCTGCTGCGGCACGAAGGCGTGAACACGGATAGGCTTCACCTCCCCGTTCAGGCCGTCTCCCGCCGTTCACTCTCCGGGGAAAACGCCGCCCCCCGCCCGTAACGGCAGACACCTTCCGCAGCCGGCGTCGCAGGGCATGCTTTCCGTCGGCATGGCCGGACCGCCGCGAAAAAACTGCGGGGAAAACACCCCGCCTTCACGGATCATGCTCCGGGGAAAACCACGCTCAAGACGCAGACACACGAAAAGGCCGCCCGACGCCTTCGCATCGAAACGGCCTTTTCTTCTCTCACCGTCAGGAAAAAACGCCCAAAGCTAGAGCGCGTACCAGTCCCGGATCAGCTCCCGGCAGACGGTCTCCATGAACGTGATCTGGGAAACCGGACAGGCCTCGTCCACCTGATGCGCCATGGCGCTGTCGCCGGGGCCGAAGATGACCACGGGCACCTCGGGCAGTCTGGTTCTCACTGCGGCGGCATCGGTAAAGAACTGCACGGCAGCCACCTGTGCCTGCCGTCCGGAAAGAGCTTCATAGAGGGCGTAGACCTTCTTCATCCAGGGATGTTCCGGCTCCGTCCACACCGGGGGGATGTCCAGCGTGGTATCCATGACCATGCCGTCCCCGCATATTCCCCGTATTTCTTCCCTCAGCTTTTCGTGATCCATGCCGGGCACCGTGCGTATGTCCATGGTCAGCACTGCCGAATCGGGCACGGAATTGCTGTTGAGGCCGGAATGCAGCGTGGAGAGCACCGACGTGCCCCGCCCCATGAAGGGATGCGTGCCCACGGGAACGAAATCAAGAAGAGGGGTCGCGGCAGGAAGCATCTTCGCAAGCGCGCTGTCGCCTTCTTCAGGCATGGACGCGTGAGACGTCCGTCCAGAAGAGGAAAGCGTGAGCCACAGCGCCCCCTTATGTCCGGCAAGGGGCCGAGCGCCCGTAGGTTCTCCCACGACAACCGCCGCAATGTTCCGAAACTCCCGCTCCGGCATATGGAACGAGCCCAGACATCCGCGCTCCTCCCCTCCATAGAGATGCAGGACCAGATCCCGATCCCTGATGAGGGGGGCCATGGAAAGCGCCGCGGCCAGCATGACGGCGGCCCCGCTCTTCATGTCGCATGAACCGCGACCGTACAGGCTGCCGTCGATGATCTCCCCGGAAAAGGGATCATGCTTCCAGGGCGTCGTGCCGAGGGGGACCGTGTCCACATGTCCGGCCAGACAGAGGGCTCCGCCTCCGCAGTCGGGATGAAGATGCGCAGACAGACTGCACTTTCCGGGATCCTTTTCGTCATATCCGTCAAGAAAGACGGCAAACCCCGCCTTTTCCAGCCATTCCGCCACCTGGGCAAGCAGCGCGGCCTCGTTGCTGCCGCTCGTCACGGTGTCGCATCCGACCATCCACCGGGCCAGGCCCGTTCCGCTGAAGTCTTTCATGCCGCTCATCCGAAATATGCCTTCTTCACTTCTTCGCTTTGTTTCAGTTCTTCCGCCGTTCCCTCGGCAACCACTCTGCCCTGCGCAAGCACGTATCCGTAATGAGCTATGGCCAGAGTCTGCCGCACGTTCTGCTCAACCAGAAACACGGCTATGCCGTCCTCGCATATCTTCCGAATGACGCGGAAATTGTCATTGACCAGCGCGGGGGACAGGCCGAGGGAAGGCTCGTCTATGACAAGGAGCTTCGGCTCGTTCATGAGTCCGCGTCCTATGGACACCATGGCCTGCTCGCCGCCGGACATGGTTCCAGCAAACTGCCCGCGCCGTTCAAGAAGACGGGGAAAAATACGGTACACCCGTTCCAGGCGCTGACGGATCTTGTCTCTGTCCCTTTCCATGTAGGCGCCCATGAGAAGATTTTCCTCCACGGTCATCTTGGAAAAGATGCGTCGGCCTTCGGGAATGCCGCTTATGCCGCGCGCCGCTATCTTGTGAGGCGGCAGCCCGGAAATCTCCATGCCGTTGAACACCACGCTGCCCTTTCTCGGAGGCGTAAGTCCGAGAATGGCCCGCAGAAGCGTGGTCTTGCCCGCTCCGTTGGCTCCCAGAAGTCCGGTGATGCGGCCGGCGCAGATTTCCATGTTCACGCCGCAGATGACGTCGGCCTTGCCGTAGGCCACAAACAGGTTCTCAATTCTGAGAGGAGAAAAAGCAACAGCCATCTACACCACCTCCGTTCCCAGATAGGCCTGCTGCACCACAGGGTTGGACGTTACCTCGTCATAACTTCCCTCGCAGAGCTTGCGTCCGAAGTTCAGCACGATGCAGCGGGAAGAGATTCTTTTGATGACGCTCATCTCGTGTTCAATGAGAATGATGGACGGTCTGTTGCCCTCGAATTCCATGGCAATGAGCTCGTCCATGAGCTGCCGGGTCTCATCCTGCGTCATGCCTGCCGAAGGCTCGTCCAGAAGCAGCAGTCTGGGACGCCCGGTAAGCGCACGGCAGATTTCCACACGGCGGCGGTCGATCATGCTCAGCTCTCCCACAGGCTTTCGTATCTTGTCGGCAAGCGTGGGATTGAGAGCCTTCAGCATGAGCCGTATCCGCTCTTCATCATCCCGACACTCTTGAAAGAATGCCCTGCGACATATGACGTTGTGCCAGAAGCCCATATTGAGATTCTTGCTGTTGCCCATCATGACGTTGTCGAACACCGTAAGTTCAAGACACAGCCTCGAGCGCTGGAACGTGCGTGCGATTCCCGCGCGACAGATCTCCTGAGGGTTTCTGGCGGTAATGTCCTTTCCGTCGAAGACTATGTGTCCCTCGCTGGGCGTATAGATGCCCGTGAGCACGTTGAAAAACGTGGTCTTGCCGGAACCGTTCGGGCCCACAAGGCCTATCACGTCTCCTTCCTCAACCTGAACGTCAAGCCTGTTGAGCGCCGCAAGACCGCCGAAACGCATGGTAAGACCGGTACACGAAAGCAGACTCATGCCGCATCCTCCGAAGTGACAACGCGCGTTCTGCGGGGCAGCAGTCCCATGGGACGGTACACGATCATGAGCAGAACCAGCAGAGAATACAGCAGGTAGCGATATTCCTGAATGAACTGGAGCTTCTCCGGCAGAACCACCATGATGGAAGTTGCCAGAATGACGCCCCAGCAGTTGCCCATGCCGCCGAGCAGAAGAATGGAAAGAAAAAGAAGGGAGTCGGAAAACGTGAAGTTCGCCGGACTGATGTAGGCAAGCATCATGGCATAGAGCGCGCCGGCCATGCCCATGAGCACGTTGCCCATGGTAAAGGCCGTCACCTTCCAGCGGACAATGTTGATGCCGAAACAGGCCGAAGCCGTTTCGTCAAGACGGACGGCGTCCATGGCAAGGCCCATCCAGGAGCGTTCGACGCGGCGCACCATGATGAACACGAGCGCCAGGAACAGCAGAATGAAAAGGTCGTAGCGCAGATAGAACGACCCGGTCATAGAGCCCCATTCCACATCGCTGGCAAAGTCCACGCCGAAAAGAGAAAAGGACGGAACGGAAATGCCCTGCGGACCGCCGAAGCTTTCGTTGACTTCCAGAAACACGTTGAAGAGAAGCGCAAAGGCCATGGTCACCAGCGCTGAATAGTGCCCGGAAGTTCTCAGCACCGGAAGCAGAAGCACGCACCCCACAAGACCGGCCATGACGCCGCCCAGCAGAAACGCGGCAAAAGGAGGAACCAGTCCCTGATTGAGCAGCATTCCCGCGGTGTATCCGCCTACGCCGAAGAAGGACGCGGCGCTGAAGTTGATGACGCCCGTATATCCCAGCTGAACGTTCAGGCCGAGCACGGCAATGGTATAGCAGAAAATGGTTCCGATGAGGAAAAGGCAATAATGGTTGTCACGGAAGAAGAACAGAAGAATGAGCGCGGCAATGAAAAGAAGACCGGCCCACAGCCGTTCATGATGAAACACCGCACGGGTAATCTTTTCATAAGCACCCATGCGCACCATGCCCCATAGAAGAAGGGCGCATCCTGCCATGTAGGAGCCGATGACGGTTTCATCTTCCGCCAGCAGGAATGCCACGGAAAACACCAGCAGCGCCATGGCGGACAGCAGGCAGATGACGATTTCTCTTGAGCGATCCATATTCATACCCTCTGACTTGAACGTTCCGCCAGAAAGCCGGTGGGACGTATTGCCATGAGCACAATGACGACGGCAAAGGCAAAAACGTCCTTATAGGCGCTGGAAAAAGGCAGCGCCACAGCGCCTACGGTCTGAAGAAAGGCGAACACGAAACCGCCGATGATGGCTCCGTAGATATTGCCGAGACCTCCGATGAC
The DNA here is from genome assembly GCF_905187505.1 of uncultured Mailhella sp. Classification (GTDB taxonomy): domain Bacteria; phylum Desulfobacterota; class Desulfovibrionia; order Desulfovibrionales; family Desulfovibrionaceae; genus Mailhella. Next base: position 2,611 of record NZ_CAJJIC010000117.1, on the reverse strand, counting down.
CGCCGCGCTGAAACCTATGGCACCAAGAAGCACGCCCATGCCGAAGTTAATTTCATTGTAGTAGATGCCGTTCATGAGTCCGGCAAACGCGGCCACACCGGAACCGAGCGCAAAGGTAAGCAGCACGATGAAGGAAAAATTCACGCCCATGAGCTGGGCGGCCTCGGAATCCTGCGCCACCGCGCGGACGGCCATGCCGAGCTTCGTCTTGTTGATGAGCACATGAATGCCGCCGATGATCAGCAGACCTCCTACGAACAGAAGAACGCTGTCGAGCCGGACGGTCACGCCGCCCAGCAGCCAGGACGTATCAGGCAGGAGCCTGGGAAAGGGCTGCGGATTGGAACCGTCGGGGTAAAACAGACGTATGGCTTCGCGCAGCACGGTTCCCAGCATCATGGTGGCAAGAAGCGTATTCAGAGGCGGCGAAGAACGAAGACGCATGATGAGGCCGCGGGCAAGAACCACGCCAAGAAGACATACCGCGAGAAGGCTGGCCGCAACGACCCACAGGCAGAGCCAGACGGTCTCTATGTCTGGATATACGGACTGAAGCCAGACGTACGTTCCCAGACCGGCAAAGGCACCGACCATGACCGTATCGCCATGAGAAAAAACAATGATGTCCAATACACCGAAAAACAGGGTAAAGCCGACAGCCACCAGAGCGTACATCATGCCGAGCATGAGTCCGTTCATGATGAACTGCGCGAGCAGAACGCCATCCATAATAACCATATCCTTTCAATGAAGCATTGCATCGGACCGACCCGCAGCATCCGCCGTCGGGCCGGTCCGGAAAACTATCGGCTGAGCTTTTTCAAGGCACGTTCCCCGGAGCAGTACTTGCTGTCTTCCCAGAAAACCCACTGTCCGTCCTGAACGATGTACTTGCTCACGGCAGGCTCGATGTTCTGCCCATGGTCATCATATGTCACCTTGCCGACCAGCGTATCGGCAGACTTGATGTTCTGCAGATAGCTGATGATCTTCTTGTGGTTGGGGCCTTCGGCCTCAATGGCGTCAAGAAGCTGAACCATGGCGGCATAGGCAAAAGGACCGTAAGCCTCGGCAGCCTGTTCGTAGCCGTGCTTTTCATAGCTGGCCGTGAACGCCGCGCCGCCGGGAAGCTTTTCGAGAGGAGCGCCTTCAATGAAGCTCATGCAGCCTTCCGCAGCCTCGTCGCCCACACCATGAATGAAGGCATCGGACTTGATGCCGGAAACTCCCTGGAACTGAATGTCCGTCATGCCGAGCTTGACCATCTGCGCACGGACGCGCACGCCCGTAGGAACCAGACTCGCGAAATACAGCACCTCGGGATCAAGCGCCTTGATCTTGGTCAGTTCCGCAGTGAAATCCTGCTGATTGGACGTCACGCCGAATTCTCCTACGATTTCCCCGCCGTTCTCCTTCACAAACCTGCTGAAGTAGGAAGCGTGTCCCTTGCCGTAGTCGGTCGTATCGTGGATGATGGCGAACTTCTTGTAACCAAGTCCGGTCATGAATTTGGCGGCCACTTCGTTCTGATTGATCATCGTTCCGGGAATACGGAATATTTCCTTGTAGTTGTTGCCGTACGTGATGTCGGGATGCACAGCTCCCCAGATGATGGCGGGCATGCCGAAACGATGAAAAATATCCACGGTGCTCAGGGCAACGGCGGAAACGTAATGCGCCACCACGCCGGCCACCTTGCGGTCCGAGGCCAGCTTGGTCACGACCTGCACGCCCACGTTGGGCTTGCCTTCATCATCGAGCACAACAAGTTCATAGTGATATTTGCTCGCGGGATTTTCATTTCTTTCCTGCACGGCGAGGTCAGCCGAATTTCATCCTCCCATGCCGAGGGAGCTCAGTCCGCCGGTAAGCGGACCGACAAATCCCACCTTGACGGTTTCCTTGGCACAGGCCGAAGAAAATTCTCCTCCGGTCACGACCAGCAGACCGGCGCAAAGGCAAAGCAGGGAACGTTTGGCAAAAGAAATACCGTTCATATGGCCATGTCCTTTTCTGTTAGAAGTGCTTGAGACATTTTTCTTCAAGCAAGAACCGTGCCATTAAATATAACTTATTATTTTTACTATATTTAATAAAATTTCATGCTCTAATTGCCCTGTTATCGACACAATTGTGTATTCTGCGGAAGCCCCGTGCCTTTTCAGCAGACAGAAAGCATCTTTCGGGAAAAGTGCCGGATGACAGGGGATCAACCGTCCACGAAGGCATGACGACCGTTCATGAACAAACGGTCTCCTGCAGAATTCTATTAAAAAACAACTAATAATTAGTTATAGTTATTAAAAAATGGCAATATAATCTTCAAAGAAGGGCCTCGTTGCCGCAACAATCATGTGCGTGTCGACAAAAAAAGCCCTCAGCACAAAAATATATCGGCAAATCTGATACAGCGTCCGGCAAAATTTATTTTTCGTCCATGCGTGCCGTTTTTGAAATTTTCAGTGAAAGCAACCGGCCCAGAGCATCCGGGAGCATCCCTGCTCCTCATTGGAAGCCCTTCCCCCGCAACAACCATGCGAAGAAGCATCCCCGAAGGGTACTATTAAATCCTGCAGAAAAACTACAGAAGCACCATCACCGACAGCACGGA
>NZ_CAJJIC010000116.1 GCF_905187505.1 uncultured Mailhella sp. | reverse complement strand
AACTATGGGGGGGGCGGGGGAGATTATCTCCCCCGATGCCTTTTCTGTCTTTTCTGCCTTTCCTCTCTTACAGAGCGGTGCTCTGGAAGCCGTTGTCGACGTAGAGGATTTCGCCGGTGACGCCGGAGGCGAGGTCGGAGGCGAGGAAGGCGGCGGCGTTGCCGACTTCGTCGATGGTGACGAGGCGGTGCAGGGGGGCGCGCTTTTCAAACATGGCGCCGATCTGGTGGAAGTCGGAGATGCCGGAGGAGGCCAGCGTACGGATGGGGCCGGCGCTGATGGCGTTCACGCGGACGTTCACGGGGCCGAAGTCGGTGGCGAGGTAGCGCACGGAGGCTTCGAGGGCGGCCTTGGCCACGCCCATGACGTTGTAGTTGGGGATCATTTTTTCGGAGCCGTAGTAGGTCATGCAGATGACGGAGGCGCCGGGATTGAGCAGGGGCTCGAAGGCCTTGCACAGGGCCACGAGGGAATAGGCGGACACGTCGAGGGCGAACTTGAAGCCGTCGCGGGAGGTGTCGAGGTAGCGGCCCTTGAGGTCGTCCTTGGAAGCGAAGGCCACGGAGTGGACGAGCACGTCCACCTTGCCCCACTTTTCCTTCACGAGCTCGGCGGAGCGGGCGATGTCTTCGTCGCTGGAGACGTCGCAGGGGAAGGTGAAGTCGCCGGAAAGTTCTTCGGAAATGGGTTCGACGCGCTTTTTGAGGGCGTCGTTCAGGTAGCTGAACGCAAGGCTGGCGCCTTCGCGACGGAAGGCGGAAGAGATGCCGTAGGCAATGCTGTGCTTGTTGGCGACGCCGAAGATGACGGCCTTTTTTCCTTCAAGAAGCATATATCCTCTCCTTTTGTGATGGTTGACTGGGGGAGGTGACTACAGGGAGCGGCCGGTGATGAGGCGGAAGGCTTCCTGGTATTTTTCAGCGGTGGTGTCGCGCACTTCGTCGGTGAGGGCGGGAGCGGGCGGGGTCTTGTCCCACACCTGGGCTTCCAGCCAGTCGCGCAGGTACTGCTTGTCGAAGCTCGGCTGGCTGTGGCCGGGTTCGTAGCCGTCGGCGGGCCAGAAGCGGGAAGAGTCGGGGGTGAGCACTTCGTCGATGAGGGTGAGTTTTCCGTCCACGATGCCGAACTCGAACTTGGTGTCGGCGATGATGATGCCGCGGCCGGCGGCGTATTCGGAAGCCTCGCGGTAGATGGCGAGGGAGGTTTCGGCGGCCTTGTCGGCCAGTTCCGCGCCGACGATTTCGCGCATTCTTTCAAGGCTGATGTTTTCGTCGTGGGCGCCCACTTCACCCTTGGTGGAGGGGGTGAACAGCACTTCGGGCAGCTTGTCGGATTCCTTCAGGCCTTCGGGCAGGCGCACGCCGCAGACGGTGCCGTCCTTCTTGTAGGACTTCCAGCCGGAACCGGCGATGTAGCCGCGCACGATGCATTCGGCCTTGAGGGGCTGGGCGCGTCTTGCGAGCACGGAGCGGCCCACGAGCTGATCGCGGTAGGGCTGGAGCGCGGCGGGATACTTGTCCACGTCGGATTCGATGATGTGGTTGGGGATGAGATGGGCGAACTTGTTCATCCAGAACAGGGTGAGCTGGTTCAGAATGACGCCCTTCCACGGGATGGGTTCGCCGAGAATGACGTCGAAGGCGGACATTCTGTCGGTGGTGACGAGCAGCAGGGTGTCGTCGTCCACTTCATAGATGTCGCGGACCTTGCCCTGGGAGTGGAGCTTGAAGCCGGGGAGACTGGTGCTGGTGATGACGGGATAGGGCAGCTGTTTCATGGGAAGACCTCGGGGGATGAAGGGCTTGGGGAATGCGGCGGATCAGCCGCGGAGTTCCACGGAACGGGCGTGCGCTTCCAGACCTTCGAGTCTGGCGAGCAGGGCGATGGAGGAGGCATGGGCGCGGGTGAACCCGGCCGAGGCCGCCACGATGCTGGTGCGCTTGCTGAAGGTCTGCACGCTGAGCGCGGAGGAGTAGCGCGCGGTGCCGAGCGTGGGCAGAACGTGGTTGGGACCGGCGTAGTAGTCGCCCACGGGTTCGGGGGAGTACTGTCCCATGAACACGGCGCCTGCGTGGCGGATGGAGGGCAGCACTTCCCAGGGGGAGGAAACGCACAGTTCCATGTGTTCGGGGGCGATGCGGTTGGCCATGTCCACGGCCACGGAAAGGTCGGGCACGAGAATGACGGCTCCCCAGTTGTCGAGGGAGGCGCGGGCGATGTCCGCGCGGGGCAGCTCGGCCACGCGTCTTTCCAGCGCAGAGGACACGCGGTCGGCAAGCAGCGAGCTTGTGGTGATGAGAATGGCGGAGGCGAGCTTGTCGTGTTCGGCCTGGGAGAGCATGTCGGCGGCCACCCATTCGGCGTTGGCGCTTTCATCGGCCAGCACGAGGATTTCGCTGGGACCGGCGATCATGTCGATGCCCACTTTGCCCTGCACGAGCTTCTTGGCGGTGGTCACGAAGATGTTGCCCGGGCCGGCGATGACGTCCACGGGCCGGATTTCCTGCGTGCCGTAGGCAAGCGCGGCGATGGACCAGGGACCGCCCACGCGGTACACTTCGTTGATGTCCAGAAGATAGGCGGCGGCGAGCATGTAGGGGTTCAGGGTGCCGTCGGCGCGGGGAGGCGTGACCACGGCGATTTCCTTCACGCCTGCGACCTGCGCGGGAATGGCGCCCATGAGCATGGAGGAGATGAGGGGCGTGTTGCCGCCCTTGCCGCCGGGCACGTAGAGACCGGCGCGATCCACGGGTTCGATCTTCTGACCGAGAATGGAACCGTCTTCGCGGGTGATGAACCAGGATTTGTCCTTCTGGGCTTCGTGGAAGGCGCGGATGTGCGAGGCCGCTTCCACGATGACGCTGCGCTCTTCGCCGGAAATGGAGGCGGCGGCGCGGGCAAGTTCTTCCTGCGGCACGGCGAGGGGGGCTTCCATGTCGGGGGCGTCGAACTGGCGGGTGCGTTCGATGAGGGCCTGATCGCCTCTTGCGCGCACGTCGTCGATGATGGCGCGCACCTGATTTTCCACGTCCTGCCCGTTGCCGTCGGCAGGGTTGCCGCGTTCGGCCAGACGCCGGAACAGATCGACGGCTTCCGCGTCGGCGGGCGATTTAATGTTCAATATACGACAAGACATTGTGTTCTCCTTGTGTTGGAGGCATGCGGCAGGCCTGTGCGCCGTCGCGTTGCAAGAATGGATATTCCGGGGGCAATAGTCAAGTTTTGCGCCGCGCCTTGCGCGCTGCGTCACTTTTTGCGTTCCTTGATGACCTGCCTGCCTCTGCCGAGGGCGAGCTTTCCGTCGGGCACGTCCTCCACGATGACGGAGCCTGCGCCCACGAGCGCGCCGTCGCCCACGCGTACCGGAGCCACGAGCGCCGTGTTGCTGCCGATGAAGCAGCCTTCGCCTATGACGGTGCGGAACTTGTTCTTTCCGTCGTAGTTGCAGGTGATGGTTCCCGCGCCGAAGTTCACGCCCGGTCCGACTTCCGCGTCGCCGAGGTAGGTCAGATGGTTGGCCTTGGAGCCTTTGCCCAGATGCGTCTTCTTGAGTTCCACGAAGTTGCCCACGTGGGCGTCTTCATCCACGAGGGCCTGCGGGCGGAGTCTGGCGTAGGGGCCGATGAGCGCGCCGCGTTTCACTTCCGCCTTTTCGATGTGACAGAACTCGCGGATTTCCGTGCCGCCGTCGATGACGGCGTCGCGGATGACGCAGTGGGAAAGAATGAGCGCGCCGCTTCGTATCACGCTGTCGCCGCAGATTTCGCAGGGGCCGAAGAGCTCCGCGCCTCTTTCCACGCGGGAGAGCGGGCTTACGCGAACGCTTTCCTTGGCGTGCAGAATCACGCCCGAAGCAAGAAGCTCCGCGTTTCTGCGTTCTTTGAGAATGTCTTCGGCCACGGCGAGTTCCGCGGGCGTGTTCACGCCCAGAAGGGCGGTCTTTTCGCAGCCAGCGCCTTCGGCCTGAATGCCGCGCACGTCCATGCCTGCGGCAAGGCCCAGGGAAACGAGGTCGGTGATGTAGTACTCTCCGCCCTTGTTGTCGCAGGAAAGAAGCGGAAGCAGACGGCGCACGGCGGGCAGGGAGAAGAGATAGATGCCCGTATTCACTTCGTGCGCCTCTTCAAGAGGCCCGTAGAGCGCGGGATCGAAGTCCTTGGCTTCCACAATGGCCTTCACCTTTCCGTCCTTGCGCACTACGCGGCCGTAGGAGGCGGCATCGTCGAGCACGAGGCTCAAAAAGGCCACGTCCGCGCCTTCTGCGGCGTCGAGAAAGTGATTCAGCACGTCCGCGGTGAGCAGCGGGGCGTCGCCGTTCACCACGAGAACATGGCCGTCGCCCTCAAGATGAGGCATGGCCGTCATGAGCGCGTGCCCGGTGCCGAGCTGTTTTTCCTGCCGTATGCACGCGGCCTTTGTGTCAAGCCGCTGCGCGATGCGTTCGGCCTCGGCAGAGACCATGTCGGCCTCGTTGCCCACCAGGGTGAACACGTTTCTCACACGGGGCATGGCGGCGAGGGTGGCCGTCACGAGCGTGAGCATGGTTTCGCCAAGAAGCGTCTGCAGCACCTTGGGCCGGGGGGAGGGCATGCGCGTGCCCTTGCCGGCGGCGAGAATGAGGGCGTCAGTATTCATGTCAGTCTCCACGCATAAAGCGTCCAGCGGCGCACACGGCCACGCCGAGGATCATGAGAAGGTGCCCCCCTTGCGCAGCGCATCCTCGGGAAGGGAAAGAAGCTCGAGAAGCGTTTCCCGTGTCTTGCGGGGCGAAATGAGCCAGGGCAGCGCCTCGAGAACGCATGCCAGACCGAGCGCGGCGAGAAAGAGGGAGAGATTGAAATTCATCGGGGCAGTATCCTAGGTATCGGGCGGATTGTAAAGAGGCTTTTTCTTCAGCCCTTCTTCCGGCTCGCCTTCGCGCGGACGAAAATGCTTGCGAAGAATGAAAAATGCGTTCAAAAGGTAGGGAAAGATTCTTTGATACGCCCGCGGGGCAGAGGTCTGAGACTTATGATAACGTTCATGTCCGTGCTGAAATACGAGCAGATAAAGGTAAACGCCGCTCTGGAAAAGGAACTTGCCGCCATGCCTGCGCCTCTGCGCGACATCGTGGGACACGTTCTGCTTGCCGGCGGCAAGCGCCTGCGCCCTCTCATGACGCTTTCTTCCGCGCGTCTTTTCGGCGCCGAGGACCCCGGTCTCTACGACCTTGCCGTGATTCCCGAGATGATCCATGTGGCCACGCTCCTGCATGACGACGTGCTCGACGGTGCGGCCACCCGCCGCGGACGCGTGTCGGCGCACGTGCTTTTCGACGTGCCGCGCGCCATTCTTGCGGGCGACGCCCTGCTTGCCGCGGCCAGTCACAAGACGGCCTCGTTCGGCATTCCCGCGCTGCTCACCTGCGTGTCGGAATCCGTGCTCATGACCGCTTCGGGCGAAACGCACGAAATTGCGCTTCAGCATTCCATGGCCCACAGTGCGGCGGAGTATGTGGACGTGGTGGCGGGCAAGACGGGATGGCTTCTTCGCGGGTCCTGCCGTCTGGGCGCGCTGTACGCCGGTGCTTCCGAAGAACAGGTGGAGGCCATTTCCGACTACGGCCTGAATCTCGGCATCGCCTTTCAGATGGTGGACGACGCGCTCGATTTCGCCGACGAGGCGGAAACCGGCAAGCCCACGGCCGGAGATCTTGAGGAGGGCAAGTTCACGCCTCCCATCATGAAGTATGTGGAATTTCTCAATCATCCCGACAGGGAGAAGTTCTGCGAGAAGTTCCGCGCAGGCACCTTCACGCCGGAGGAGAGGGCGAAGATCGCCTCGGACATACGCCGTCTCGGTTTCGATGCGGAGTCGCGGGCCATGGCCGACGAGTATCTCGACAAGGCCGAGCGCAGTCTCGAGAGCCTTCCGCAGCGCTTTGAACAGAAGATATTTCGGGAGGCGCTGGAGTTCGTGCGCAACCGAAAATCGTAGGAGCAGAAGATTATGGCATATTTCCGCGTACTTTCCGCGCAGCTTGCGCAGCTTCAGGCTCTGCTTGTCAGGGAAGAGTCGTGGGCCATACTCATCACCGCCGACCCCGACGCTCTTGCGAGCGCCATGGCCCTTCAGCGCATCATACGCTCGAAAGTGAAGAGCGTGACCATAGCCCGCACCAACGAGATCACGAGGCCGGACAATCTGGCCATGATACGGTATCTCAACATTCCCGTGGTGAAGTGGCGGCCTTCCATGAAAAAGAAGATTCAGCGCTTCGCCCTGGTGGACTCGCAGGCTCATCACAATCCGGCCTTTGCGGGGCTGGAATTTTCCGTGGTCATCGACCATCATCCCAAAACCGACGATCCGTGTTCCGCGCCGTTTCAGGACATACGTCCCGACTACGGTTCCGTGAGCACCATGATGACCGAATACCTTTATTCCGCGGGCATACGGCCGGCGAGACTTCTGGCCACGGCGCTCCAGTACGGCATACGCACCGACACGGCGACCTTCGGCCGCGGATGCACCGACGTGGATCTGCGCGCCTACCACTATTTGAGCCGCTTCGGCGACGCCACGCTCATGAACCGCATTCTGCGCAGCGAGTACATGCCCGAGTGGCTTCCCTATTTTTCGCGGGCCTTCGAGACGCTGCGTCCCTGCGGACGCGGCAGCTACGTGTGGCTCGGCAAGGTGGACAGCTCCGACATCCTCGTGGTGGTGGCGGACTTCTTCCTCAAGGTTCACGGACTGCGCTGGGTGGCCGTGTGCGGCGTGAGCGCGGGCCGGGTCATCGTGGTGTTCCGCGGCGGCTACGGCAAGATGGATCTCGGGGCCGTGGCTTCCTGCGTGTTTCCCGGCATAGGCGGAGGCGGCGGGCACAAGACCATGGCCCGCGCCGAGGCGGCGCTTGTGGACGTGCCCGTGGAGGCCCGCAGCGGCCTCGAGGAATACGTGTTTCAGCTCATCTACACGGCCGCGGAAAAAAGGCGCAGACAGCAGGCCGCGTCCCATGGCGAAAAGAAGGCCGCCCCGGAGGAATCCGGCACGGAAGAGGCCAGGCGCAGGACTGCAAAGGCTGCGGGCGAAAAAAAGAGCGCGCAGACGAAGGGAGCGGCGGAAGATGCCGTGCCTTTGCCGGAGGCTCCGGCCGAGCCCCTCGAGTCCGACGTGCAGGCGTGATTGTTCCCTTTCAGTTTTGTCGCCGGAGTAACGCGCACGCCCGTCTGCCCCGGACACACTGTACGGACGCGGGACTTGCACGGTGGCCATTTCATTTAACGGCGGAAGTAAATTCCGCCTATTCATGACCACCGGCCGGGCTCCTGACGTCGCTCGGGGCCCCAGAGCGCTGAGAGGGGCTTGTTTTGCTGCAAACGAAGGCTTGTTCGGGCGCTGAGAAACGGCAATTCTCTGTAAACAAGGGCCTGTTTGAGCGCTGAGAAACTGTGGGTCTCTGCAATCAAAGGTCTGTTCGAGCGTTGAGAAACGTTTTTTCGTGGCAATTGGAGGCTCACAAAGTCGTTGAAAAACGATTGTCCGCTGCAAACAAAGGTTTTCCAGAGCTTCGAGCCAACGCTCTCCCCTTAAAAATCTGGAAATTCCTACAAACAACACCGATGTTGCCGCGAAGCGGAACATCGGTCGGCCACGGCAGGCGGGCGCTTACATCCCGCCCCC
>NZ_CAJJIC010000115.1 GCF_905187505.1 uncultured Mailhella sp. | reverse complement strand
CCCCCTTCTCTGCGGGTGCGCTTCTTCGGAGCGGCCGCGACACTTAAAACGGCCGCGGAGCGCAACGCGGCCTGAAAAAATGCCAGGGGACATAACAGCGCACACGCGCATTCCCGCTCAGTCGATTTTTCGAAGAACGGCCAGAAAAAGAACATCCTGTCCCGGAAAAAGAGGAAGAACGAGCCGCTGCTCCTCAAGACGGCAGACGCCGCCCTTTTTCTCCAGAAAACGGGAAATCTGCTCTTCGTTTTCCTCGCGGTTCAGCGCACAGGTCACGTAGAACAGCGCACCCCCCGGCAAAAGTCTTTCCCATGCGTGTTCAAGAATCCCGGACTGCACGCGCGCAACTTCGGCAAGACGCTCCGGGGAAAGACGCAGACGAAGCTCGGCATTGCGGGCCAGAGTTCCCGTGCCGCTGCATGGAACATCCAATAATATCAACGGGAAAGACTCTTCAACGTCCTGAGCGGGGCCGCAGTGCAGCCTCGGCCACGGCAGACCGAGACGCAGAAGCGAAGCCTTGAGCTCCTCCAGCCGGAAGTCCGCGGGTTCGCCGGCGAGCTCCACCTTTACCCCCTTTTCCAGAAGGGCCGTAGTCTTGCCGCCCCTCCCGCAGCAGGCGTCCCACAGGGGAGCATCGGCAAACTCCTCACGGCCGAGAATCCACGCGGCCAGATGTTCCGCGACCAGCTGGGACGATGCTCCCTGCCTCGTCAGATTGCCCTGCTTCTCAAAGGTGGCAAGAAGTCCCTGTTCCTTTGCCGCTTCCGCCCTGTTTCTGTCCAGTCCCTGCACGGAAAAGCCGCCCTGCCCCACGGGCGCGTATCCACGTTCGAGCCAGTGCTGAACAAGCATTTCGCCCCACGCCCTGGACAGATTCGCGCGCCAGCACGGCGCGGGATGCTCCAGCGTGTTTGCGGCCATCAGGCAGGCCTGTTTGCGACCGTACTGCTTCTCCCACATCACGGTGAGCCACAAAGGCAGGGACGCCGCTCTGGCCATGCCCTCCGCATCGAGAGACGCGTTCTTGAGAAACTCTTCCTCCTGCCGCAGGGAAAAACGAAGAGCTTCGGACTCCCGGTCGACGGCACGAAGCACGCCGTTGACAAGTCCGCCCAGCCCCTGCCCAAAGCGACGTCTGGCCAGATTGACCAGCTCGTTCACCGTAGCCCGGGCGGGAATGCCGTCCATGAAGAGAATCTCGTACGCACCGAGCCGCAGAAGCATGCGAACCTGAAAGGAAAGCGCCTCGGGCTTTTTCAGAAAGCCGGCCAGCGCGGCGTCCAGCGCAGCGTGACGGCGAAGCACGCCGTACGTCAGCTCGGAAAGAAGCGCCGAGTCGCGCCCGTCCATGGCGACGGACTGCACCTGCCGCGCAAGCATGACCGGAAGCGGCGTCGAGTCCTCAGGATGACGGAAAAGCTGCTGCAGAATATCCAGAGCGCCCTTTCGCGCGCCGGAAGTTGCCTGATTCAGAGGCGTTTTTTTCTTTTTTTCGACCATTGCTCACGCCTTGGCTCATTCGTGCCTTAAAAAGGATTCTGGAGCGTTTTCCGCTTTTTTGCGGGCAGATTTGCCGTCGTCGCAGAGTGAGACGCGGAGAGCTCATCGGATGCAGGAAAGGCCCGCGCCGGTCGAGCTCCTACGCGTTCTTTCCGAGCAGTCTTCCCCAGGGTTCGGGCAGTCCGCGCAGCCTGCCGTTGCGGAAGTCCGTCGCACTCATGGTGGACTTGCCCGCCGGACGCAGATGCGTGATGCGGTACGCGCCTGAGCCGCAGGCCACGAGAAGCGCGTCGCCGTCCATGCCCACCAGCGTTCCGGGGGCGGCGTCCGTCGCCTTTTCCACGGGCTCACCGGGCTCAATGCGGAGCATGACGGGGTCGCGCCCCTCCATGTGAAGCACGCTCTTTGCTCCGGGCGCGGGAGTGAGTCCGCGGATGATGTTGTGAACGGACTTCGCATCCATGGACCAGTCGACATACTCCTCGTCCGCGGCGATCTTGGCCGCATGGGTGGCGAGAGCTTCGTTCTGGGGCACGAAGGCCGCCCTGCCCTCGGCTATCATGCCGAGCGCGCCAACCATGAGCTTCGCCCCGTGTTCGGCCAGCGTGTCGAACAGCGTGCCCGCCGTGTCGTCGGGCTCTATGCTCACCGCCTGCTGCAGAAGTATGGGCCCGGAATCAAGACCGGCTTCCATCTTCATGATGGTCACGCCGGAAATGGCGTCGCCGTTCATGACGGCTCGCTGTATGGGCGCTGCGCCCCGGTACTGAGGAAGCAGCGAACCGTGCACGTTGTACGGTCCCATGACGGGAATGTCGAGCACGCGCTGAGGCAGAATCAGGCCGTAGGCCGCCACCACGAGCACGTCGGGCCTGAGATCGGCAAGAGTCTGCACGTCGGCGTCGTCACGGAAATTGCGCGGCTGATGCACGGGAAGTCCGAGTTCAAGGGCAAGTTCCTTGGCGGCGGAGGCCCTGAGCTTCTTGCCCCGCCCGGCGGGACGATCCGGCTGGGTATAAACGGCCACGACCTCGCCGCCTTCCCAGGCGGCCACGGCCTTCAGAATGACCGCCGCAAAATCCGGCGTGCCCATGAAAACGATGCGCAGTTTCGACATGACTTCTCCTGTTGGGAAAAAGAAAAGGCTGCCCCTTTCCTGATTGACGTTGCTTCCTGCGTCGGCAGAAGGCGGAATGCGCCGTCTTTCCGCACACAAGCGGCCTTCACACTGTACGGCCTAAGCTCTCCCCCGTCCAGCCTTCCGGCCGGTCGTCCTTCGTCTGAGTACCGTACGCAAAAGCCCGGGTGACTGCCCGGGCTTTTGCTGTAATAATGCGGAGAATCAGTCTTTCCGGCTACTTTCTGCCTTTGCGGATCTTCTTGTCGTACAAAGAACGCTTGAGATAGCTCAGGTAGTCGATGAAGAGCTTGCCGTCGAGATGATCGGTCTCGTGCTGCATGCAGGCGCCGTAGTAGCCTTCGCCTTCGATGTGGACGGGCTTGCCGTCAAGATCAAGGGCGTCGAGGGCCACGCGGCGGGGGCGCTTCACCTTGGCGCGCAGTTCGGGCACGGAAAGGCAGCCTTCATTTTCCTCGTGCCCCTTCGGATCGAGCACGGTGACCACGGGATTGATGAATACCCGGAAATCCTGAGGCAGATCGGGATCATTCTTTTCCTGCGACACGTCGATGATGACCACGCGCTTGAGCACGCCTATCTGCGGCGCGGCAATGCCCACGCCGCCCACGGTGGTGAGCGTGTCGAGCAGATCCTGCGCAAGCGCACGGATTTCGTCGTTGATCTCGGCCACAGGTTCGCTCACCTTGGCGAGCGTGGGATCGGGATACTGAAGAACGGGACGAAGCATGATTTACTCCGCGGAATTGCTGGGAGCGGGCGCCGCCTTTTCACGCAGTCGAATGCCCAGTTCACGCAACTGCTTGTTGTCCACGGGGGACGGTGCTTCGGTAAGCAGGCAGGCGGCCTTCTGATTCTTGGGGAACGCGATGACGTCGCGGATGGACGAAGCGCCCGTGAGCAGCATGGCCACGCGGTCGAGGCCGAAGGCTATGCCGCCATGAGGCGGAGTACCGTAGTCAAGGGCCTGAATGAAATAGCCGAACTGCGCCTTGGCGGACTCTTCGGTAAAGCCGAGGCCCTCAAACATGCGGGTCTGATCGGCGGGATTGTGGATACGGATGGAACCGCCGCCGATTTCGTTGCCGTTGAGCACCATGTCGTAGGCACGAGCCTTGGCGCGGGCGGGATCGGTGAGCATGATGTCGTAGCTCTCGTCCTGAGCCGCGGTGAAGGGATGATGGCAGGCCACCCAGCGATGTTCTTCCTCGCTGTATTCAAAGAGCGGGAAGTCCGTCACCCAGAGCAGATTCCAGGTGTTTTCAGGAATGAGGCCGAGCTTGTTTCCGAGCTTCACGCGCAGGCTGCCGAGGGCGTTGTTCACAAGACCGGGTTCACCGGCCTGGAAGAACACGATGTCGCCCACTTCAAGAGCGCAGGCTTCGGCAATGCCCGCTCTTTCCTTGTCGGAAAGGAACTTGGCGATGGGCGACTGCCACTCGTTCTCATGAATCTTGATCCATGCCAGTCCCTGAGCGCCGAAGCCCTTCACGAAATCGGTGAGTTCATCGATTTCCTTGCGGGTCATGGTGGCGCCGCCGGGCACGCGCAGGGCCTTCACCAGCTTGGCGCCGGCAAAGAGCTTGAAGGCGGAACCGTGCACGATTTCCGTCACGTCCTTGAGCTTGAGATCAAAGCGGGTGTCGGGCTTGTCGGAGCCGTAGTCGCGCATGGCCTCGTCGTAGGGCATGCGTCTGAGAGGCAGCTCGATGTCCACGCCGAGCGCTTCCTTGAACACGCGGGCGATGAGGCCTTCGGCCATGCCCATCACCTGCTCTTCGTTCACGAAGCTCATTTCAATGTCCACCTGCGTGAACTCGGGCTGACGGTCGGCACGAAGATCCTCGTCGCGGAAGCAGCGGGCCACCTGATAGTAGCGGTCCACGCCGCTCATCATGAGCATCTGCTTGAACTGCTGAGGCGACTGGGGCAGCGCGTAGAACTCGCCGGGAGACAGGCGGCTCGGCACGAGGAAGTCGCGCGCGCCTTCGGGGGTGGACTTGGTGAGATACGGCGTTTCGACTTCAAGGAAGTCGAGCTCGTTCAGATAGTTGCGGCAGGCCTTCACGATGTTGTGACGCACGCGCAGGTTGTGCGCCATGACGGGACGACGAAGGTCGAGATAACGATACTGCAGGCGCACGGACTCGGAGCAGTCGGTACGGTCCTCCACGAGGAAGGGCGGCGTCTTGGCGGTGTTGAGCAGCTTCCATTCCAGCACCACCACTTCGATTTCACCGGTGTGCAGATTGGGATTGGTCATGCCCTCGGGACGGGGACGGACGCGTCCCTTGATGGCGATGACGTATTCGCTGCGCAGAATGTGGGCGTCGCGATGCGCTTCGGGAGCGATTTCGGGGCTGAACACCACCTGCGTGAGGCCGTCGCGGTCACGCAGATCCACAAAAATGAGACCGCCGTGATCGCGGCGGTACTGCACCCAGCCCATGAGACAGACGTTCTCGCCGTTGTTGGCAATGGTCAGGTCGTTGCAGTGATGGGTGCGCTGCCAGTCGCCCAGCGGCTTGATGTATCGGGCGTGTTCCTTCTGGACGTCCACGACGGTCTTTTCGTTTTCTTCAAACTGGCTCATGACCATTCCTCTTTATTGTTCGGCGTTCAGGCTGGCGGCCACATCGGCACAGGGCACTTCACGCTGCTCGCCAGATTCCATGTTTTTGACAATGACGCTGCCGGAGGCCAGTTCGTTGGTCCCCATGATGAGCGTGAAGCGCGCGCCGGACTTCCCGGCCTGACGCATGGTGGACTTCATGCTGCGGCTCTCGTAGCCCATGGTGCCGGAAAAACCCTCGCGACGCAGATTCTGCGCCAGGGCGAAGGCGGCATCGCGGCAGGAGTCGTCGAGCACGGCCACATAAAAATCGGGGCGAACTTCGGGAAGTTCCCGGCCTTCCAGCAGAAGCGCCAGACGTTCCATGCCGCAGGCGAAGCCTATGCCGGGCACGGAGGGTCCGCCGAGCTGCTCCACAAGGCCGTCGTAGCGGCCGCCGCCGGCCACGGAGCCCTGAGAGCCGATTTCGTTGGACACCACTTCCCAGGTGGTGCGGGTATAATAGTCAAGACCGCGCACCAGACGATGATTGATCTCGTAAGGAATCTTTTCCGCGTCGAGGTGACGGAGCACGGCCTCGAAGTGGGCGCGGCAGTCGGGGCATTCGTTTTCCAGAATCACGGGAGCGTCGGCCGTAAGCGCCTTGCAGTCGGGGACCTTGCAGTCCAGAACGCGCAGAGGGTTGGTTTCCATGCGGCGACGGCAGTCTTCGCAGAGCTTCGACTGATCGAGGGAAGCCAGCCAGTCGTGCAGCTTCTGACGATACTTGGGGCGGCAGGTGGAACAGCCGAGGGAGTTGATCTGAAGCGTCAGATTCTTCAGCCCGAGCTTTCCGAGAAATTCCATCATCATGCAGATGATTTCCGCGTCGGCCTCGGGTTCCCGAGGTCCGAGGCATTCGCAGTTGATCTGATGGAACTGACGCATGCGGCCCTTCTGGGGACGTTCATGCCGGAACATGGGGCCGATGGTGAAAAATCTGCTCACGGATTCGCGGGCATAGATGCCGCTTTCAATGTAGGCGCGCATGACGCCGGCCGTGGCTTCGGGACGCAGGGACATGGAACGGCCCTTGCTGTCGGGAATGCAGTACATCTCCTTCTGCACCACGTCGGTTTCCGTGCCGATGCCGCGGCAGAAAAGGTCGGTGTATTCCATGAGCGGAGTACGAAGTTCGCCAAAGCCGTAGCGGGGGAACACCTCGCGGGCGGTGGCTTCCATCATCTCAAAAAGACGGCTCTGCGCCGGAAACTGGTCGGCAAAGCCCTTGATAGCCTGAATCTGTGCCATGAACGGACTCCAGCAATGTAGAAATAACGCATGAGGATAGGGCCTTTTTTCCCCGTTGTCAAAGCGCCTCCGCCCGGAAAACGGGGGAAGAGGACATCTTCCGCAGACGTCTCCGCAGAAGACGGCGTTCCGGCAGAAGCCCCGACGAAGCGCAGATTGTCGGGCACGCCGCTCTTCAGGGTTTCACCGGATCTCCGGCTCTTCGGAACCTGCCCCGGAGCCGGGATAGGAGGTCAGAAGATAGTCCCAGAAGCTCTGTTCGGCCGCAGAAAGGCGTGCCGCCCGCACGGCGTGCACAGGCGCGACCTTCTCCACGCCAGGAAACGGTATGTCCTTCTCCACCAGCGCCCCCGCACGCACAAGCCGGCTGCACCGCAGCGTCTGCGCAGGAAGAATGACCACGGCCTCATTGCGTATGGCCAGAGAAAGCACGTCCTCGATGTCCGCCAGCCGGTACTCGCCGGCGAAATAAGACGTGTAGTGTCTCGATATATGATTCAGGCCTCCGGAATAGTAGGCTATGTGCTCGTTTTTCAAGTCTTCGGGCGTAAGCGCAGCCCGGGCGGCAAGAGGATGTCCCGCGCCGAGAAAGATCTTTCGCGTGACCGTGCCGAGAAAGACCGCCTCACAGCCGAGCCCTCTTGCCCGTTCGATGACCCGCCCTTCTCTTCCGTCCAGCACGACGGAAAGCCTGGCCCCCTGCCTGAACGACTCCACGACGTCTCCGATGTATACGGGCCGCAGCCGCACGTCCACGCCGGGATGAAGCTCCGTGAACGGCTCGACGACGGCTTCCTTGATATACTGAAGCATGGATACCTGCGTGTCCACGCAAAGGGAAACCGGTTCCTTCCCTCCTGCGTCCGAGCGCATCGTTTCGATGAGCGTCATGACCTGCCGGGCCATGTCGTGCACCCTTTCTCCGTCATCCGTCAGAGTCACGCCGTTTCTGCCCTTCACAAAAAGCTTCCGACCGACTTCCTGCTCCAGCTTCTTGAGCGCCGCCGACACCGCGGGACGCGTCACCCCCAGACGTTCCGCCGCGGCGCTGATGGAGCCCGCGTTCACCGTTGTGATAAAATATTCAAGCCAATCAAGACGCATAACCTGTTTCCTTTGCGCCCCTTGTTACTACGAACAGGGGCTCCGGGCAACAAAAGATTGTGAAACGTCTAACGTAACCAAAACTATTCAGA
>NZ_CAJJIC010000114.1 GCF_905187505.1 uncultured Mailhella sp. | reverse complement strand
ATGAAAAGGCCGGTTCCCTTTCAGGTCCCGGCCTTTTCATGTGATGCAAAAGCTGTCGGAACGACGCCGTCAGTTCTGTTCGGGAGGCAGATTCTTCCTGTCTTCTCCACTGAAGGTGGCTATGACGGTACCTACAAGGTCGCCCAGGCAGTTCATGGTCGTCAGTCCCATTTCATTGAGCGTATGTATGCCCGCTATGACGGCCACCACTTCCACGGAAAGCCCGAACGTTTCAAAGATGAGCGCCAGAAAGACCATGGCACCGCCGGGAATGCCGCCACCTCCCATGGTAAGCAGCAGACTGAGCAGAATCATCTTGCCAAGCTCGGCCAAGGAGAACTCCACGCCTGCGGCCTGTGCCGTGAACATGAACGACATGGCAAAAAAGATGCCCATGCCGTCACGGTTTATCTGATTGCCCAACGGAATGGTAAAGCTGTAAATGCCCTTCGGCACACCGAGATCATCGGCAGCCTTAAGATTTACCGGCAGCGTTGCTATGCTGGAGCATGTGCTTGCCGCCGACACGATGACCGGACCGGAACGACGCAGAAAATATCCCGGCTTCATTCGCACGAAGACGTAGAGCAAAAGAAGGTACACACAGAACATGCAGACGACGGAAATATACACGCTGAGAACATACTTTGCGATGGGACCGCCCATGGAAAGACCGTAACGGCCGAACGTGCGGGCCATGAGCGCAAAAATGCCCACAGGTGCATAAAGCATGACGGCCGCCATGATTTTGTTGAACGCCCGGACAAAAATGTCCGACATGCTGCGGAGCCGTTCACGATCCCCGGCAGGGAGGAAAAGCGCTGCCATGCCGAAAATGGCCACAAAAATGACCACCTGATCGAACTTGCCGTCGGCGAGTGCCGTAAACACGTTCGAAGGTATCATGGACAGTATGGTAGCCCCTATGGACGGCGTCGCCTTGCTGCTGAGAACAAAATCACCACTCAGAATGAATCCGAGGCCGGGACGGATGAGACTGCCGACAAACACGGCAATGACCATGGCAAAAACCGTGGTCAGGCAGTAGTAAAGCAGCACCCGAACGCCGATTCGTCCGAAAAGCTTGGGATCGTCAAGGGAGCAAAGTCCCGAAAGCAGGTTCACTATGATGAGCGGCAATGCTATCATCTGAAGAAGCTGAAGAAAAAGCGTACCGAGGGGAGACAGCACTTCCGCCTTCGGGCCCAGCAGTATGCCGGCAACAATGCCGGCAAGCATGGCGACAAACATTTTTTTCAGCAGAGGGATGTTCCTGTAGCGAGTCCATAACGCGATCATTGATCATTCTCCTTGCCAGACTGAGCGGTCCGACATTTCTACCGCTCCATGCGGGCAGGCCTTGCGGCAAACGCCGCATTCATAGCAGTGCTGGAAGGGAATGCGTGCCGTACCGTGCTCTACGGTAATGATGCCCGCCGTACAGGCATCGACGCACGTTCCGCACCCCGTGCAGAGCGTTTCGTTTATACTATAGTGGAAAGGTCTGGGCTCAATGCCTCCGAAGCCGAAACGCAGACGATAAATGCGGTCATTCCGGTAGACCTGATACAGTTCCCCCTCTCCCTGCCACAGGCAGTAGATGATAAAGCTGTCCAGACTTTTTTCCCACATTTTGCGGGATCCGGGATTCCTTGCCCAGTATTCCTGTTCCGCCGCCGGATTGTCACAAGGACGAACCCTGCCGGTAATGCGGAAGGAAATAAGCTGCCGGTGTTCCGACTCCCCCGTGTCGTCTCCGACAAACGAACCGTTGAGCGTCACTATGGGATGGGCTTCAATGTCCTCATTGCAGGGCTTGCCGCTTCCCACGCCGAAATACAGCAGTCCGTCGCTTGTGCTCCGCATGAAGTCCAGAAAACGCGATCCCGGCAGAGCACCCTTTGCTGGCAGCGTGGACAAACTGAAATATCGGGCGTCATGAGCCTTGTTGAAAACCATGTCGAGAATGGACTGATTATCGCTTTCCACGGTCAGTCCGAAAAGAACATCCTTCAAGTTCTCCCCCCCCTTCGGTACGCATGCGCCGGACCGCAGGAGCATTCCCGTCCGGCAAGCGGCAGATGTCCCCCGGCTCGAGGTCGCCTCAACGTCCGAAAAGTCTTTCGATGAATAACGAACGGACAGTGGCCAAAATGCCGCGCATTTCATGCGTATCCGCACAATCGCCCTTTTCCGGCCGGAGACGACGCAGAACCGACCATGCCCGTATCTGGAAACGCATTGCTCCGGCATCCCCTGAAAAAGTGCTTTCCCTCAAAATAGTTAGACGTTTATACCAGCCTTGTCACCATGATTCTCTCATCGGCGCCCCGCATGTCCATATAAGGACAAGCCGTTCTCCTTTTCCAACAATACAAAATTGCTCTGATCTTGCCTCATTTTTCCCAATATTTTGATGCTTCGATACCTTCATGAACTGATTTTCGCTCTTTTCCATCTCACAGATGTCATCTCTTGTGAAAAAAAATTGTAAATCAACTCTCCAGGATGTCATCCTCATGAAAAAATTTTCCCTATTGCAATGTCTCTTGAACATTTTACAAGACGTGGCTATTCTGACCACTTCTTTTTCCAGAAACAGCGGAAGTGATGAAAAACGAAGCACTGTGGCATGCGGCCATGGAGTTTCTTGACGGCAAACAGTCGGAAATGGTCCAGCTGCTGAAAAACCTTGTAGAACTGGAAACGCCTTCCGCCGACAAAAGTTCGGTCAGCCGCCTTGCCAGTCACATCGACACCTACTGTGACGCCATGGGCATGACCTGCCGCAAAATCTCCTATGAAAAAGCCGGGGATGCGCTCACGGCCCGCACGGCTGAAGGCGCACAGAAGCCGGTGGCTCTTCTGGCCCATCTGGATACGGTTCACCCCACAGGCAGCTGGCCGGAGCTGCTTCGCCAGGAAGGCGACTGTCTTTACGGTCCCGGAGCATTCGACTGCAAGGGAGGCATAGTCATCGCCCTGTTCGCCATCAAGGCTCTTCTCGCCTGCGGCTACAGGGAACGACAGCTCCGACTGGCGCTCTCCAGTGACGAAGAGACGGCGCACATGCTTTCCGACGGTCTGGGAGGACAGCTTTTTTCTCAGGAATGCGCCGGGTGCGCGGCCGCCTTCAACTGCGAAAGCGGCTCAACGGGAAACGAAGCGGTCATCGAACGAAAAGGCGGCGCCGTCATCCGCATTGTGGTCAGAGGCATTGCCGCTCATGCGGGACGCAATCCGGAAAAAGGCGCCAGCGCCATACGAACGGCGGCGCGACTCGTGGAAAGAATCGAGTCGCTCTCCCGACCTGACGGCAACCTGTTCAACTGCGGAAGGATCGAAGGAGGAACCGGCCCCAACGTCATTCCCGATGAGTGCGTCGTTTCCCTGGGATTGCGCTACCGCACCAATGCCGACTTTGAGTCCGCCAGGCAGACCTTGAAAGCTCTGTGCGACGAAACGCCGCTGCCCGGAACCTCTGCAGAATTCCTCGTTCTGGGACGATATCCGGCCATGGAAAAATTCCGGGCACCGACGCTCTGGCGGCAGTATACAGTGAAGCCTCACAGAGGCTCGGCCTCGGCCCG
The DNA here is from genome assembly GCF_905187505.1 of uncultured Mailhella sp. Taxonomy (GTDB): domain Bacteria; phylum Desulfobacterota; class Desulfovibrionia; order Desulfovibrionales; family Desulfovibrionaceae; genus Mailhella. The sequence goes on along the minus strand of NZ_CAJJIC010000114.1, from coordinate 4,156 downwards.
GTATCCTTCCTTTCCGCAGGAGGCTGCTCCGACAGTGCCTTCACCACGCAAATGGGCATTCCGACGCTGTGTGCGCTCGGAGTCGCCGGAGCAGGAGCTCACAGCCGGGAGGAACACGCCCTGCTCTCCTCGCTTCTTCCCCAGTGCCGCAAGCTGGTAACCGCCATACTTTCCCTGCCTGACGACCGGCCCTGAACATCCCGAACTTTCTTCCCGCAGAACCACCGCCATGAACACGACCACAAAAAAATTTCAATTCCCCAATTCGCTTGTCATCGTATTTGCCATGATGGTGCTTGCCGCCGTGCTGACGCACATCATTCCGGCAGGCATGTACGACTTCATCGCCGGCACGAAAATGCTCGATCCCATGACCTACCATGTCATTCCCCAGCAGGGGGTGTCTCCCTGGGGACTGGTGGACGCCGTCTTCAAGGGCATGGTGAAGGCCGGACCCATCATCGTGTTCACCTTTCTTGTCGGCGGTTATTTTCAGGTCCTCATCGCCGGCAATTCCGTCGATGCCTTCATCAGCTGGCTGGTCCGAAAGCTCGGTGCGAAGTCCTTTCTCATTCTGCCGGCCATCATCGTCATCATGAGCGTTCTCGGCGCATCCGGCGTCATGGCCAATCCCGTGGTGGCGACCATTCCCATCGGCGTCATTCTCGCCCGCAGGCTGGGCGCCGACGAGATCACCGGCGTTGCCATCATGTTTCTTGCCGCATACGGCGGCTATGCCACAAGTCCCGTATGCGCCATGACCGTACAGATAGCCCAGCAGATTGCAGGTCTGCCCATGCTGTCAGGCTTCGGCTTCCGCTGCGTGGTCTGGCTGGTCTTTCTGATTCCTACGGCTCTTTTCATCATCCGCTACGCACGCAAGGTATGCGCCGGCAGAAATAAGCCTGCCGACAGCAACGAGGAGACTCCGGCCAGTGCTCCCGTCGTCGAGTTCAATGCCCGCCATGCCCTCGCTCTGCTCGGACTTGTGGCCGGACTCGGCATCTATGTATGGGGCTCTCTCACCCTTCACTGGGGCATGAACTACATGGCCGGCATCATGATGCTTGTCGCCATGTTCGGTGCGCTGGTAACGGGCATGGGCATGAACGGCTTTGTGGCCGGATTTCTTCAGGGCGCCCGTCAGATGACCTTTTCGGCCATGCTCATAGGTCTGGCCACGGGCATATCCGTCGTTCTGAGCGACGGGCACATCCTTCATTCCATCATTTACGGCATGGCCGTTGCGCTCAACAGCCTGCACACTGTGCTTGTGGCCCCCGTCATGTTCCTGTTCAACCTTCTCTTCAACTTCTTTGTCCCCTCAGGCTCCGGACAGGCCGCCGTCGTCATGCCCATCATGGCGCCCCTGGCCGACGTGGTGGACATGACAAGACAGACCGCCGTTCTCGCCTTCCAGCTCGGCGACGGGCTCTCCAACGTCATCTTCCCCACCAACGGTACCATGATGGCCAGCATCGCCATGGCCGGGGTCGATTACAGACGGTGGGCCGGCTGGGTTCTGCCGCTGTTTCTGCTCTGGACGGTCATGGCAGTCATCGTCATGATCGCGGCCGTGGCCACAGGACTCTGATCGGAAAAACTTCGCCTCCCTTCCGGGAGGGACACGCCGTCGCCTCCGGCCGCATGCCCTTCCCGGAAATGCCCGCAGTTTTTGCTTTACACTTTTTCCCCGGAAGAGCACAGTTGCCCCGTTCCGAATTCCCCTGCAGCCGTCCGTCTCCGAAGAAGCTCCTCCAGGCGTCTTACATCACACGGATTGCAACGAAGCCTTTATCAGTTCCCGCCGGACCGCTCTGCCCGGCTCCATGAATTTTCCATGTTTCCGCTTCACAAAGATCACATCGACATCAGCCTTCTGCTCCGTCTCACGCTTCCCCTTTTTCTGGAACTTGTCCTTCAGCTTCTCGTGGGCAATGTGGACAAGGTCATGGTGGGCAACGACTACAGCGCCACGGCCATCAATCAGGCCAATACCATTCTCGACATGCTTGCCGTCAGTCTGTCCGTTCTGTCCGCCGCATCGCTCATTCTCATAAGTCAGTACAAGGGAGCGCAAAACAAGGAAAAGGAACAGCAGATCTATGTGATTTCCTTTTACTTCAACCTGACCGTGAGTCTCGGCATAGGCATTATCCTGGCCATCCTTGCGCGCCCCGTGCTCTCGGCCATACACGTGCAGCCGGAAATCATGGATGAGGCCGTAATCTATCTCCGCATTACCGGAGGAGGTCTCTTCCTTCAGGCCGTCATGCTCTCACTGAGCGCCTATCTTCGCAGCAATACCTACATGAAGCAGTGTCTTTTTGTGGCGTTTCTGTTCAACATCATCAACATTAGCGGCAATGCGCTCTTTCTGTGGGGATTCGGCATGAAAGGCGCCATGGCCGTGGCCATTCCTTCCGTTCTCTCCAGACTCATGGGAGCCCTCATTCTCTTCTATGAAGTAAAAAAATATCTGCGCATCAGTCTCTCCGCGCGTCGTCTTTTCCGCTGTCAGAAATCGGAACTCATCAAGATGCTCAAGCTGGGCCTGCCCTCCTGCGGTGAGTCCATTTCCTATTCCTTCAGCCAGATAGTCATTCTTGCCATCATCAATACCTTCAGCACGACAGAAGCCGTGGTGAAGACCTACGCCACCATGCTCGCCATGTGCTCCTATCTGTTCACTTCCGCCGTTTCCCAGGCCATGCAGATTCTCCTCGGCCGCGCCCTCGGCGCCAGGAAACATCAGGAAGCCGAAGAGCTCGTCCTATGGGTGACGCTGGTTTCCTGTCTGGCCTCCGCAACGATTTCGGCCGCCATCGCCATCTTTTCCAACAGCATTTTCGGTCTGCTCACCAGCAACGCCGAAGTCATACGCCTCTGCCGGATCGTCATGCTCATCGACGTGGCTCTCGAGCTCGGCAGGGCCGTCAACATCGTCATGGTGCGGGCTCTGCAAACCTGCGGAGACGTCTTTTTCCCCACCATGCTGGCCATCGTTTTCTGCTGGTCCGTGGCCGTGTGCGGCTCATGGTTTCTCGGCAGCGTGCTGGGACTCGGCATCATCGGCGTGTGGATTGCCATGGCCTTTGATGAACTGTGCCGGGCCGGCATATTCATCGTCCGTTTCCGCCGCGGCAACTGGAAAAAACTTTCTCTTGTCGACGAAAGAAGCTGATCGTCCCTTCAGGAGGTCCATCATGAAATCCTTGAATGAAAGACTTGTCTATCTCTACCTCTTCCTTACGTTTTTCCTCTGGGGAAGTCTCTATGTCGTCAGCAAGTACGTGCTCGACAAAGTGCCGCCGTTCACCGTCTCGCTCGTACGGTACGCCATCTCCTTTCTGCTGCTTATGGCCCTCATTCACATAAAGAAATTCCGCCCCATAGAACGCAAGGACTACAAATACATTTTCCTGATTGGCTTCTTCGGCTACTTTGTGGCCCTCGTTCTGCAGCTGCTCGGAACCAAATTTTCCAACGCCTCTTTTGCCGCTCTCGTGAACTCCCTGAACCCCATCGTCATCATGATCATGGCGGCCATTTTCCTGCATGAACGCCTCACCGTACAGAAAGGAGCCGGACTGCTGCTCGGCATCATCGGCGTTTATTTCATCATCGGAGGCGTTCACGGCAGCGACATGATGACGGGTATCGTCCTTTCTCTCATCTCCGTTCTGATCTGGTCGTACGTGTCCATCATCATCCGTAAGATAGGACATCTTTATCACCCTCTCATCATCACGGCATGGAGCATGGGCGTAGCTCTCGTCTTCACGATTCCCGCCTCTGCCATTGAGCTCATGCACACGCCCGCCGTCTGGGACACGGGCGTGATTCTTTCGCTTCTCTACATGGCCGTCATGTGCACCTGCGTAGCCCACGTTCTCTGGAACGAAAGTCTTTCCCTCATAGAAGCCGGAACCTGTTCCGCCTTCTATCCCGTGCAGCCGCTGACCGCCACAGTTCTCGGCATTCTCTTCCTGGGTGAGGCTGTCTCCCTTTCCTTCTGGGTCGGCACCGTCCTCATTCTCATGGGTGTCATGCTGTGCCTGATCCATTTCGGCAAGATGCCAGCATTCTTCAAACTCTGCTTATTGTAAACAGCTGAATCGACACGCAGTCCAACACCACCACTTGGTAAATACAA
>NZ_CAJJIC010000113.1 GCF_905187505.1 uncultured Mailhella sp. | reverse complement strand
GAAACTCCTTTCCTTGCACCATGGCAATCGCTCTTCAAGAGCAGGGGACAGGCCGGAAGGCGCCCCGTCTCCTCCCGCACACGGCGCCTCGGCCCGAAAGCGGCCCTGCGAGAATCCGACCGGGGGAACGCCGAACGTCTTCGGGCATGAAAAAGCCCCGTGAACGTGCGAAGATCGACACGTCCGCGGGGCCGGCCCCCGGTCACGCAGAACGCGCCCGGGGGCGATGGTACCCTAAGGTATTAGAAGGTGGCGCGCAGACCCAGGCTCACCATGTGAGCGAAGTTGCGGTCGGTGTTCAGGTTGGCGCGAATGCTCTGAGAAGCATCGGACAGGTTGCCGCGGGCAAAGCCGTCGCCCATCACAAGGAAGCGATAGCCGAGATCAACGGCAAAGGTGTCGTTGATGGCGTAGGAGAAGCCGAGACCGATCTGACCGGCAAACACGGCCTTGGTGTCGCTCGCGCCGCCGCCGTAGTTTTCCACGCCGTTGTTCCAGCTGTACTCGCTCTTGAGGATGCCCACACCGGCGCCGGCAGTCACATAGGGAGTGATCTGATAGAAGGTGAGGTCATGCAGATCCCAGTACACGTTGAACAGCACGGTCTGCAGGCTTTCTTCCAGCTCGATGGCGGAAGCATGGCCGTCGTCATGGAAGTCGTCGGACACGGAGCCGTAGGCGGCGTATTCGAGTTCCATGCGGAAGGGCATGTCGAGGTTGCGGCTGAAGTCGTAGCCCACGGCCAGACCGCCGCCCACGCTCACGTCATGCGTGGAATGGGTGTAGCCAAGGCCCTGATCGCCGTACACGTTGCCGCGGAAGTGCTGAATGTTCAGCGTGACGCGGGGAGCGACATACACGCCCATGGTATCTTCAGCAGCGGACGCGGCCTGTGCACAGGGCAACATGAGAACAGCGGCCAGAATGGCACTCAAACAAAACTTTTTCATAACGAGTCTCCTCGTGTTGAAGGTTATCTCCCATGCGGGAAAATCTCCGGGCCGACAACCGGCCCGGCTATTCAATCCGCAGGATATCTGCGGACGTTGTCATGACTTCGGAGAACAGAAATTCGGCTAAAAACAGGCCTTCCTACGCTCTGCCCGTGCGGTAGCCCTCGGGATTTTTGCGCTGCCAGTTCCAGGTGTCGCGGCACATGTCGTCGAGATTGCGGGAAGCCTCCCAGCCGAGCACTTTTTTTGCCTTGTCGGCATTGGCCCAGAACTCCGGCAGGTCTCCGGCGCGGCGGGGGCCGAATTCATAACGGACGGGAACGCCGCTGTTGCGCTCAAAGGCAGCGACAATGTCGAGCACGCTGTACGGATTGCCCGTACCGAGATTGAACACTTCCGTTCCCTTGTGGGATGCGGCAAATTCCACGGCCTTCACGTGTCCGACAGCCAAATCGACCACGTGGATGTAGTCGCGACGACAGGTACCGTCAGGCGTGGGATAATCGTTGCCGAAAATGGTCAGATGGTCTCTGCGTCCCACGGCGACCTGCGCAACATAGGGCATGAGATTGTTGGGAGTGCCCAGCGGGTCTTCTCCGATGAGCCCGGACTCATGCGCACCTATGGGATTGAAATAGCGCAGAAGCACCACGGACAGTTCGGGATCGGCCACGGCCGCATCTTCCAGAATCTGTTCCATCATGGACTTGGTCCAGCCGTACGGATTGGAACAACTGCCCTTCTTCATGGTTTCCACATAGGGAATGGCATTTTCCTCGCCGTACACGGTAGCGGAAGAGGAAAACACGATGTTGTGCACGCCGGCCTTCTTCATGCACGCAAGCAGCGTAAGCGTGGTGTTGATGTTGTTGTCGTAATACTCCAAAGGCTTTCTTACGGATTCCCCCACTGCCTTCAGACCGGCAAAATGAATGACGCAGTCTATGGGATGCGCCGCCATGATCTCTGACACGGCCTTGGCATCACGCACATCCGCACGAAAGGCCGGTACGACTTTTCCCGTTAGTCTCTCGATGCGGTGGACGACTTCCGGGGAGCTGTTGCTGTAGTTGTCCACAATGACAACGTCATGTCCGGCGCCGATAAGTTCCACAGCAGTGTGAGACCCTATATACCCCGCGCCTCCGGCAAGCAGTATGTTCATTATTCTTTCCCTTCCTGTATGTTCTTGTCAGTTTCCGCGAACTGCCGATGACAGCCTGTCGGCACAGCCTTTTACAGCCATTTCAAGCCCCCTGCCGAAATAAAAATTTCCGTTTACCAGCGCACGACACAACAGCAGCTTTTCAAAGTCATGCAAAAGTCCGGCATCCGGCGTACGGTACGCCGTCCAGAACCGGGAAAGGCTGCACTCGTTCGAACTCTGTGCAAGTCCGGGCATGGCATAGATGGACTTGCCCACGCAGTACACCGCCTTGCCCTGCTCCAGTGCCTGCATTCCCATGGTGCTGTTCAAAAGCACCACGGCCCGGCTTTTTCGTATCATGTCCATGCCGTTGCCGCTTTCCACAAAGAGCACGCGATCTTCTATGCCGCACGCCTCGCTGAAACTGCGTATGAACCGGTCATAGCGGATGAGTCCGCTGTCCAGAGGATGGTTGCGGATGACAAGATGCGTATCTTTGGGCGCGTCCTTGGCAAAGGACGTCATCACCCAGGCTATGGCCTCCTTCATGCCGCTGAACGGCGAATAGCGACGCACCTGCGAATCGGAGTCGAGTTGAAGCGGAAAAAGAAAGAACGGAGCATCGTTCAGATGCATCAAGGCCTTTTCCGACTGCTTCATGCGATGTCGACGCGTGAAGAAATGAGGTACCCAGCCGCTGAAAAGCTCCTTCAAATGTCCGTACGGACGATGCGTGCGGTAGAACGGGAAAAACGGCACGGACAGAATGGAAGCTCCGGCATAGAGCACGGCCTGAAGCTGACGGCGCGCAATCGGATTCAGCGACGACTCGGGAGACGACGGCTCGGCATAGCGACGGCTTTCCGCCCGCACCTCTTCCGGCGTATGCGGCAGGGTGGAGTTGCCGTTCACCCCGCCCCGCTCCATGGTTATCCAGTGCGGACGAAGATACCCTTCGTCGAAGGCCCACACCCGTATGCCGTTCAGCCGTGCAATGTGCACCGCCTCACGATGATGCGGACGCCAGTCGCCGAAGACCAGAAGATCCGTCACCTTCCTGCGCATCATGAGCCCGTGCACCCAGGCACTCCAGTCCGACGTGCGGCCCCGATAGCAAAGTGCGCCGTGCGGCCAGTCCAGCACGTCGCCGCCGCAGAGATTCACCCGGGTCACGTCATGCCCGCGGGAGCGCAGCTCCTGGCCGAGAAGCCGGAAGAACGGTCCGTGCGGCCCCTGAAGGAAAAGGAAACTCGCCATCAGAACACCTTCCTCGCCCATGCGCGCAGCGCGGCGAACACTCGCACCAGATACTTGCCGTGCATCTGTCCGCCGGGTTGCAGCAGTCTGCGGCATACATCTTCCGCCGTGCAGAAGCTCGCCGTCTGCCAGTCGTAATAACTCGGGTACAGCAGAAGAACGCCCGCCGTGAGCTCATCCAGCGTAAGACGCGCCGTGCGCCGTGCAAGAAACGCACGCTCCGATGCACAGTCTTCCGTCAGTCCCCATCCGGCATAGAACGGACCACCGTAGGTGCACGCCTTCACGCCGCGCAAAAGAGCTTCAAAGCCGGTCAGGGACGTGAGCGTATGCACTTCGTCCACCACGGCAAGAAGCGCGTCCATGCGCACGTCGCGCACCACCTCGTCGGCCACGCGCAAGGCCTCGGCATCGTCTATTCTGCCTTTGCGGTTCTTCACCTCCACGTCGGGATGCGGCTTATAGATGATGAAGGCCCCGGGATTGCGACGGCGCACCTCTCTGAGCAGTTCCAGATTTCCCCTGATGCCGCAGCCGCCACGTCGCACCGAAGCATCATCCTCCACCTGACCGGGAACCAGCAGCACCCGGCGATCCGAAGGCCAGCTGTCCCGGGAAAGCGCAGTTCCGCCCACGTTGTACTTGGTGAGTCCCTTGGCCACGATGTATTCACGAAGCATCCGGGCGCGGACGCACAGATCATCATGTCCTTCCCTCTCCGGCATTCCCTGCAAAATGACTTCAAGATCACTGGGGCGCGAGGGATCGTAGTAAATGCCCCGCCGGTCCAGCACCAGAGAATACGGCCACTGAAATTCCGAACCGAGTCCCACGGAACGGATGAAGCCGTCTTCCATGCGCACAAGGGACACTCCCGCACGTCGGCAGCGCTCTTCAAGCCTTCCGTCCACGCACTTCGACGACCATGCCACCACGTCGCCCCCGCGGCGCGCCGCACAGGCCACGGCCCTCTGTTCGCCATGGAAGTATTTGAAGAAGCGAAACGAAGCCCCCGTGCTCTGCAAATAGGCCCGGGCATGAGGGTGCTTCCAGAGAGAATAGCCGAAGCAGGCGTGAAAACCGCGGTTCTGTTCGTTCTTCTCCCGCTGTACGGCAAGCCTCTCAATGGTGTCGTGAATGTCGCATCTTTCTCCGGTTACGGGATTCACATAGCGGGCATACAAAAGATAGGCAGCCGCAAACACTTCCAGAAGCGTGCGCTTCTTCGTCCTGCGGGGGCAGGAAACGGCGTCTTCCGTAAGCCCCCAGCCCGCATAGAACGGCATGCCGAAGCAGTGTACGCGTCTGCCCAGCATGAGCGCCTCAAAGCCCATCTGGGAAGTCACCGCATACACTTCGTCCGCCTGAGCAAGAAGGGAAAGCGGCGACACGTCTTCGGCAATGAGCGTCGCGCCCTCCGCCTTCGCCTGAGCCGTAAGATACCCCTGCTTCTTTCCGGCCAGAACGTCGGGATGCGTCTTTACAAAGATCCGCGCTCCGGGAAATCGAGTCTTCGCATCGGCAAGCATGGCGGCAAAGGATGAGGCATCCGCCAGCCCGAGGGAGACCGAGGCGTCCCCCACCGTCTGGTCGATGATGAGCACACGGGGGGAATCTGGAGCCGCTTCCCCCAGAAGATGAGGTGAAGCGTCCGGCGCATGATTGTACTTGCTGAGACCATGGTGAATGATAGCGGCAAGCGCCTTTTCTGCCGAGGCCATGAGCGCCGGCTCTTCCCAGCCGTCGGCGTTCAAAAGGTTCTCCAAATCCGAAGGCCCGGTAGCGTCGTAGTAAATGCCGGTATGATCGACCACCAGGGAAAGAGGCTCCGCCCCTTCGCAGCCGAGGCGCAGGGAACGCAGAAAACCGTCTTCCACGGCAATGTAGGGAAGGCCGTGCTCCGCGGCATAACGTCTTGCCTTGTCGGCCGTGGGCTTGTGTCCCCATCCGGCTACGGCCGTACACGTTTCTTCCCCATTGTTTCCGACAAGCCTCACCTCTCCGCCGAGAAAGGCGGAAAGGTGAGGAATACGGGAAAACTTGCGGGAGAAGGCAAGAAAACGCTCCTGCTCTTCAGCATGCATCTGCTTTGTCTCCATTGCATTCTTCCCGTTCAAAATATCCATGACAGCGCCACCAAAAGTTTCAGCCCCGGAGCCGATTATTAAAAGGTAATTCGCAGACCAAGCATGGCCTGATGCATATAGTTTTTCTGGAGATTCAGACGTATGGAATCACATGAAGCATCAGTATTGCGCATAATCACAAAGCGATATCCGATATCCACCGAAACGTTCCTGTTGAAGGCATAGGAACATCCCAGTCCGAGCTGTCCCGCGGGAACCGTTGCATGACCGGAAGCCGACATTCCCATGCTGCTCCCTTTAACATCAATGAAAGCCATGCCCGCCCCCGCTCCGACATAAGGAGTAAAGCCGCTGCTGTTCGGCATATCCACATAGGCATTCATGAGCAGCGTCTGTACTCCTATCCTGGCACGAAAAGGAAAACGCCTTCTGAACACCTTGATGGACGCCGTTTTCGACACACTTTCAGAAGCTCCATACTCCAGCTCCAGACGGAAGGGCACCTGAAACTTTCGCCAGAAATCGTATCCCAGGGACAGAGCGCCCCCTGCTCTGGCCCCGAATACTCTGCGCGGCCCCCATGAGGAGGCAGCCAGATCAAGATTTCCCCTGGTATGCAGCACGGATACCGTAAACTTTGGCGCAAGATAGATACCACAGACCGAGCTGTTTGCCGCAAACGCAGATGAGGACCACATAACCATCACCGCTGCAACAAAAAGAAGCACTCTTTTCACATTATCCCCCAGAAGAAAGTATGTCTTTCAAACTGACCGTGACATACTTCTTCTGAAGAACAATGATTCTCATTTTAATAGAAGATTATTATCATCTCTCTACTGCATACTCTGAAAAAATAGAGATTATTTCTCACAGTTACGTCTCATCTGTACGTGAAGAAACAAATTATTTTTTCAGAATCTTTGTTTCGAACACCTTCAAGGCATCAGCAATGGCCTTGTCCATGTCCCAGTACCTGTAGGCTCCGAGTCTTCCGCCGAGAATCAGGTTCGGCGTCTTTGCCGCTTCTTCCGCATACTTTGCGTACATCTCGTTGTTGCGTGCATTGTTCACGGGATAGTAGGCTTCGTCGCCCTTCTTGTAGGTTTTGGAGTACTCGCGGCAAATGACCGTCCTGTTCAGTGCGAAAGGCTCTTTACGCTCTGGATGATAGTGCTTGAACTCATGCAAACGGGTAAAGGGCACTTCCACGTCTGCATAATTCATTACGGTCGTGCCCTGATAATCCTGCAGGGGTAGCGTTTCCCATTCAAAGCGCAGAGACCGCCATTCCAGCTCTCCGTATTTATACTGGAAAAGCTGGTCCGGCATACCGGTATAGATCACCGTGCAGTCGGAAGGAATCTGAGACTTTATGCTCTCATATTCACAGTTCAGTTTGACCGTAATGAGAGGATTGTCCAGCATCCTCTTGAAGATGCTGAAATACCCGTCCTTCGGCACGCCCTGCCAGGTATCGTTGAAGTAGTTGGCGTTGTAGGTGGTGCGGAACGGCAGACGGCTGATGATGGACGCCGGCAGTTCACGCGGGTCATGCTCCCACTGCTTGTGGGTATATCCCCTGATGAAGGCTTCATACAAAGGACGACCAATAAGGGAGATGGCCTTCTCTTCCAAATTCTTCGGCTCCGCAATGAAGTCACGAGCTATTTCCGCTTCCAGAAAAGCCCTGGCCTCCGCAGGCCGGAAGTTTTTGCCGTAATAGGCGTTGATGGTGCTCAGGTTGATGGGCATGGTGTACACCTTGCCCTTGTAGGTAATGAACACCTTGTGCTGATAGCTGGTGAACTCCCCGAACTTGTTGATGTACTCCCACACCTCGGGCAGCGACGTGTGGAAGATGTGCGAGCCGTAGCGATGGCACTCTATGCCCGTTTCCTCATCCAGCGAGGAATGACAGTTGCCGCCGATATGGTTTCGTCTGTCAATCACCATTACAGGCTCTTTCATCACCGTAGCAATGCGCTCGGCAATGGTAGCTCCCCAAAAACCTGAACCTACGATAATGTATTGCATACTATCTCCTATATTAATTTATTAACTAACATTTATATTTTTAATTCTTTCTAATGTTCCTAATATTATCATATTTAAAAATGTTATTGCACTGTTTGCACTATCAAATGAAAAATCAATATATTGATATTTTTTCTCAGATACAATTATAGAATTATCTTCAAAAATATTATTAATATCGTTCAAAAATAGTAAAAAATTATCATTTGGACTTCTAGTACATATAGAAACATGATATTTTTTATATATTGAAATTTTATAAAATATATTTTTATTATTATTCA
>NZ_CAJJIC010000112.1 GCF_905187505.1 uncultured Mailhella sp. | reverse complement strand
GGTGAGGCCGGCGTTGACGGCGGAGGCGTGGGGGCGGAAGAGTTCGCCGCCGAGGTTCATCTGGAGGGAGAAGTTGTTTTTGGCGGTGAGGGTAAGGCTTGACTGGAGCACCATGGCGTCGCGGCCGGTGAGGGAGGTATCGGAAGCAAAGCCGAAGGCTCCGTAGTCCCGGAAGGAGGCGCGGGAGGAGAAGGAATCGTCGGCCAGTTCGTGCTTCCAGCCTGCCATGAGATCGAGGCCGAGGGTGGAGCCGTTGGCGGTGGCGGTGTTCCATGCCATGTGTGCGCCCAGAGTGAGGGGCACGGAGTGGAAGGCGTCGCTTTCAAGGTGCAGGCGCGAGGCCGAGAAGCCGCGTTCCGAAATGCCGGGGCGGCGCAAGGCGTTCCATTCGAGGAAGGCGAGGGGGCCGGCGGCAAGAGTTCCTGCATCCGTGTTCCACGTCCAGTCCTTGCCTGCGCCGATGAGGGAGCCGAAGGCAAAGCCGGTCCAGTCGCTTTCGTTGTGGGCAAAGTAGCCGTTTGCGGCAAGGTTTCTTGTCATGTCGCCGTCTTCCACGCCCGCGCGGGCCTGAGCGGTGAGGTAGAAGCCGTTCCAGGCATCAGGGGCGTAGAGGCCCTGCACGCCGAGCATGAAGTCACGCGTTTCGGCCGTGGCGCTGTGGCTGCCGCCGGTAAAGGTGCGGCGGGCGCCCGCCGCGATGTGTGCGCCCAGAGTGAGGCCGGAATCGAAGCGGCGGTCGAGTCCCGCCATGAGTCCTGCGCCGGTGCTGTGCCAGTTTGAAAGACCGCCGCGGCCGCTCTGCCAGGAGCCGGAGCCGTAGGGCGCGGCCCAGAGCGTCCAGTTTCCCGCGTCGGGGGAGTCCGGCAGGATGCCCGCGCGGCGGGCGGTTTCAGCGGCGGTCATGTGCCTAAAGAGGAGCGAGCTGAACTCGCTCATCTGGTTCAGGGAGGCGCGGGCGGCGTTGTCGAAGGCTTCCGGGCCGAGGGCGTTCAGAGCGCGGGAAACGGCGGAGCCGTCCGGCGCCGACCAGTCGAGCGCGGCAAGAAGGTTTTGCATGTCGCCTTCGGCCACGCCGGAAATGCCCCGGAGAGCATTGCCGAGGGAGCGTGCGCCCGCGTTTTGGGCGTAGCGGCTGTAGGCGTCGCGGTCACGGGAAGCGGTCAGGGTGAATTCGGGGTCGAAGCTCAGGGAAAAATCAAGCGTGGGGGAAGTATTTTCCACCACGGCGTTTTCAAAGTCGCCGGAAACGTATTCGGCCTCCACGGGAGATTCCGGGCGGATGACGGAGCCTGCGGCGTAGAATTCCGGCATGGGCCGCAGGGCCCAGGTACCGGCAAGCACGGCGGAATTCGCTTCAATGCCGTTCACCTTGCCGGCAGAGGAAACGAGGGTTTCGAGCACGGCGTTTTTGCCGTTCACGAAGCTTGAGGTCAGATGGGCGGACTTGCCGGATTCATCCGCGCCGTACAGGGCAAGGCGTCCGGAGTTCTTCAGAGAGTAAGCGTTCACCGTGCCGGTGACGGCAAGGCGTCCGGCGTCGAGGCTCATGTCGATGCTTTTGGCGCCGTCGACGGAGCCGAAGAGCGTCATGTCGAAGCTGCTGTCGGGATCCCCCACGGTTCCGTCCGCATTGGCGGCATGGCCGAAGGTGAGAGCGGTGTGAAGATCGCCTCTGTCGCCCATATATTGGATGTCTTCGTTGCTCGGGTCCCATTCGGAAACGATGTCACCGATGATCTGCGCGCCGGAAAGGACGTTGATGTCTTTGACCAGTGCGTTTTTGGAAATGAAGATGGAGGCATCCGTTCCGGCAAGAAGGCCGCTCACGTCGAAACGGGAAACGAGCGGACCGTCGAGGTTCAGGGGAAAGCCGTCAAGATCCGTGTTTTCGCTGTCGGCGATGGATATGTCCGCGTAGTTGTTCCATATCCATGAGCCGCGGTATTCCGTGTCGTTGCCGAGTAAGTTTTTGCCGAAGTCGAAGCGGGCGGCAATGCCTCCCTTGCCGAGGGCGGTAATGTCGCCGCGGCTTATGACGGTCTGATTTTTGCCGTAGGTCACGAGAAGACCCGTGCCCCAGGTGCCGTCGGCCGCAATGCGCACGCCGGGAGCTATGGTGAGGGTGTTGGCGCTGCCGTCCACGCGAATGCCGGTGCCCGCCGTGCCGCAGGCAAGCAGGTCGGCGGCCTGAGTGATGGTGTTGTTCTTGCCGTACACGTGCAGGCCCACGCCGAGCGTGGCGGTGTTCGGCACGCCGTAGAGGTAGGCGGTGCCTTCGGCATTTCTGGCAAAATAGCCGTTTTTGTTCACCAGGGTCAGGCCGTCGCCGTACACGGAGAAGCCGTAGTAGTTTTTGCGGTCGAAATTGTAGCCCAGGTCCTGAAGCGCGGCCAGGTCCGCTTCCATGAAGGAGGCGTAGTTGCGGTAGGTCTGGTGGCTCATGAGGTCGTGTTCCAGTTCTATGTGCGAAAGCTCGGGGTCGTCGTCCTCATAGCCTTCAATGAGCAGGCCGTTGCCTTCTCCGAGCACTTCGGAAACGTGCTTGCCGTAGAAATGCACGCCGCTTGCCGTCGTGTCGCCCACGACGAACTTCGGACCTTCCACGCTGTCGGCCTCGCTTTCCGAAACGATGATCATGCCCGGCTGGAGCCTGTTGCCGTACTGGTCCACGAGGTGCGAGTTCCATACGGAAATCTGTTCCGTGACGCCGTCGTCATTACTCGTGACCTGGCTGGCAATGCCGAGAGCGTGACCCATTTCATGGTACAGCGTAGCCGTGAAATCCCATGAGCCTGTCAAGGGAATCGGCGAAAGCCGCCCGGCAAAGGCGAAGTCAAGAGGGCCGATCGAGATGACCGCCGGCTGGTCCATGGCCGTGCCGTTTATGATGGCGCCCTGCATTCCGGTGGGAACGACGGGAAGATCGGAGTCATTGGGATAACTGACTGCCGCGGCATTTTCCTCGTCGAAGGTGCCGACGTTGATGACGATGGGCGAGGTGTTGCGGCTTGACGCTCCGAGCGTGTCGGCCCAGAGGCGGACGGCCTCGATGACGCCGTTCTTCTGTTTTTCGGAGAGCGTCCAGGTGGACAGGCCGTCGTAATCTTCGTTCGGTTCGTCAAACTTTTCCCCTTTGCCGAAAAAGCGCAGCTCAAAGAGAGGCGAGCCGTCGGCCTTGGGAACATAGCGCGATTCATAAGCCTGCGCCGCGCCGGAGGGGAAGAGAGAAGAGAGGCCGAACGCCATGGCGAGGGCCGAGGCCAGGGCAAGGCGCGAGGACGATTTGCCGAAACGGGAAAGAAGAGAAGCGATCATGGAAGAAGAAAAACGTTGAAGGTGGAACGGATGCGGAAAAGGTCATGCCGCATGGTTTCGGAAGGGGAGTCCGAAAAAAGGCGGGGCTCCGTTGTGGCGTCCCGCCTGTGCATCAGTGTTCGTTGCGGGAAGTGTCGTCGCTTTCGCCGTGAGCGTCTTCCCCGTCGCTTTCGCTGTGGGCAGCCTCGTCCCCCATGTAGGGGTTGAAGTAGCCGAACCTGAGAGCCGGGCAGTATTTTCTGAGCCTTTTGCGGAAGTTCACAAGTCCCACGGAGGGGCCGAATTTCACGCCTTCCATGAGCTTCATGTAGAGCTCGGGATCGATGTTCAGGTTGCGCAGCTGGATGAAGCTCACCTTGCAGGAGTTGATGAGTTCCACAAGAGCCTCGATTTCCTCTTCGCAGTCGGTGATGCCGGGGAAGTAGAGCAGGTTCAGGGAAACGAACACGCCGCGGCTCGACGCCTCGGTGATGGAGCGGCGCACGTCGGCGAAGGTGAAGCTGCGCGGACGGTAGTAGCGGGTGTACACCTCTTCGCGGGCGCTGTTCATGCTCACGCGCATGGAGGTGAGACCGGCTTCGGCGAGCTTTGCCACCTCGTCGGGCAGGGAGGCGTTGGTGTTCAGGTTGATGGTGCCGTGACCGCCCTCGGCGCGGTAGCGCTTCACCACCTCGAGCAGCAGCGGGGCCTCGGTGAGGGGTTCGCCCTCGCATCCCTGACCGAAGGAGAAGATGGGATGCTCCTCGTTTTTCATGTGATGGAACATCATTTCGAGGATTTCGTCGGCCGTGGGCGTGAAGGTCAGGCGGTCCTGCGGGGTAGCGCAGATGGTGGAATCCTCGTTCTTGTGGGAAATGCAGCCCACGCAGCGGGCGTTGCACACGCGCGAGGTGGGGATGGGCGCTTCGTAGCGGCCGATGGCGAGGTTCTTGGCCGCGGGGCAGCCGTATTTCAGCACGCAGTTCTGCATGAGGTGCTGAATGAAGCGGTTGTGCGGAAACTCGGCCATGAGTTCCTTCGCGGCCTTGTTGATCTTCTTCTGCGGGATGCCGGTAAAGATCTGGCGCGGGTCTTCGTCCACCTTCTTGGCGCACACGTAGAAGCGGTCGCCGATCATGCCCACGGCGGCGTAGGCGAAGAGCGGCAGGGTGGGGGCGTCGTCGTCGGTGACGTACACCGGGTGTCCGGTGAGGGTGTGCGCGGGCGCGATGAAGGCGGCCACGGCGAGTTCCTCGACTTCCACGGTTTCGCCGGTTTCGGGGTCGAGTCCGGCGGCGTGGCGGCCGGGAAGCAGGAAAAGTTCGCTTTCGGGCGGGAGCGGCATGAGCTCGTCGGGACGCGGGAGCGTCCATTCGTTGCCCTTGCGGCAGAGCATGAGAAGATCGGGATCGTCGAATATCTGGCCCTTGTCGTCGGCCAGAAGCATGCGGGGACGGGGATGAGATGTGGCCATGATGGTTCTTGCGGCGCCGTGCGCCCTGATGATGGTTGATTGCGGCCGCTTCTGCGGCGGGCGGAAAAGGCACGGATGCGGCGTTTCGCAGGGAAGAGGAGCGCCTTTGCCGGCGGAAGCGGAAGGATGTCGGCGTCATGCGGGGCGGAAGAGGGAAAGCAATCCTGCCTCGCGCGGCGTCGGACTACTCTTCGTGTCCCTCGCCGAGGAAGCGGTTCCACAGACGGATGGCCGCGCCCTGGGACACGGCCCACTGGGTGAGCGCGCATCCGCACGGACACACGACTCTCCACACTTCGCTCCGATGGCCGGCAGGAAGGCACGATTCCAGCTTCTGCTCGCGGCTCCCGCAGGAAGAGCAGGGAAGAATGGTTGGCAGATAGGGCTCTGACATGAAGATCTCCTTCTTGCTGGAATGAACGGACGTTCTGCCGTGCTCGGCATGACGCGGACACTTGGGAGGGGCAGATGATAACGCTCCCGGCATCGTTATGCAAGGGCGGGAGTCCGGGGGCGCGTCCGGTTCCGGAGCGGGGACCGGACGCGGATCGGACGCGCGCGAACTAGACGATGCCCGCCGTCTGGAGCGCCAGCATGATGAGCGGCAGCGAGGCCAGCGAGAGGATGGTGGTGGCGATGACGGTCATGGAAGACTCGGTGGGGCAGGCCTGATAGCGTTCGCCGAGGATGTAGACCATGGTGCCCGTGGGCATGGCGGATACCACGGTGCCCACGGCGAGGGCCGTGCCGGTGCAGCCTGCGGCGAAGAGCACGAGGAAGGTGAAGAGCGGCTGAAGCAGAAGCTTGGCGAGGCACACGAAGACGAGGTTTTTGCGGCTGAAGCTGCCGCCCATGCCTGAGGTGCCGGAGAGCTGGGCCGAGAGCACCATGCCCATGCCGAAGAGGGCGCAGGGCGCGGCGGTCGATCCGAGCATCTGGGTGATGCTGGTGACGGCCTTCGGCAGGGGAATGCCGGAGAAGCCCGCGCACGCGCCGATGATGGCGGCGACGATCATGGGGTTGTGGATGAGTTCGCCTATGAGCTTTTTGCCGATGTTGCGGCGTTCTCCGGCTCCCGAGGAGGAGAGAATGTCGAGCGAGGCGTCGGCGATGAGAAACACGCCGGAGTAGAGCAGGGCGCCGAGCATGCCTGCGGTGGCGGCTTCTTCGTTGTCCGGGAAGACCATGAAGATGAAGGGCAGGCCGAAGAAGGCGGCGTTGGGGAACACGGCGGCAAGGGTGCGTATGGTGGTTTCAAGCCGGTGATCGCGCCACAGTTTCGAGAAGAACAGGTAGGCGACGAGGTAGCAGACGAGGGAACCGGCGAGCGTGGCCCACATGAAGGTGGTGGCCTGACCGTCCATGGGGATGGAGCACATCTGCGTGAAGAGCAGTGCGGGCAGGCTTATCCAGTAGACGAACTGGTTGAGGCACAGGGCCATGGTGGGGGCGAGGATGCGGCGGCGTTCGGCCAGAAGGCCGAGGAACATGATGCCGAATACGGTGACGAGTGCGGAAAAGATGCCGTTCATGGGAAAAGCAGATCCTTGAAAAGGGGGCCCGGCGGGGGGCAAAGGAGCGCGACGACCGGGGAAAAGAGGTCAGGAAAGATGCGCGAGCGTCTGTGCGAGGCTGTGGTGTATGGCGTGAAAATGCCGCAAAAACAGCAGGATGGCAAGAGCTATGACGAGTGCGCACAAAAGCATGGTGTGCGGAGCGCCCATGAAGTCGGCGAGCGCGCCGAAGGCGAGACCGCCCACGGGGCCGAAGCCTGCGGTGCACATGATGTAGAGGCTGATCACGCGGCTGCGGCAGTCGTCGGAGGTGGTGGTCTGGCAGAGGGTGTTCACGCTGATGTTGGTGGAAGTGATGCCGAAGCCCATGAAGAAGGCGGCGGCGAGGGAGAGAAGCAGGTTCGTGGAGAAGCTGAACACGACGAGGGCGACGGCGGTGATGGACGTGGTGCGCAGAAGGAAGGAGGGCACGCGTCTGAGCTTGAGGCGCACGGAAACCACCACGCCGCCCACGAAGGCGCCCGCGCCCACGGCGCCGAAGAGCCAGCCGAGCGTCTGGGAGTTGCCCTCCAGAATGCTGGTGGAGAACATGGGAAAGAGCACGCTGTAGCACAGGCCGAAGGTGCAGAACACGGCGAGCAGGCGGAAGATGTGGTTCAGAAAGAACTCGCTCTGCACATGGCGCAGGCCCTCGACGATGTCGCCGAACATGCTTTTCTTGGCGGCGGGAGCGACGCGGTCGCGCAGGCGCACCTGAAAGAGCAGCATGTAGATGATGGGCAGGTAGGAGAACATGGAAATGAGGAAGCACACGCCCTCACCCCAGAGATAGATGACGAGTCCGGCTATGGAGGGTCCGACGAGCTTGCTCATGTTGAAGGCCATGGAGTTGAGGGCCACGGCGCTTTTGACGGCGGCGGGATCGGAGACCATGAGGGACACGGAGGACTGCCGTGCCGTCATGTCGAAGGAGGTGATGACGCCGAGAATGAGGCTGAGGGCCACGAGCAGGGGATAGTTGACGATGCCCGTGAAGGTCACGAAGGTGAGCAGGGCGGATTCTATCATGCAGAGAGCCTGCGTGGCGGCCAGGGCCTTTCGCAGATCGTGACGTTCGAGCCACGCGCCGGCCATGAGTCCGAGCACGAGAATGGGCGCGAGGTTCATGAATTCCACGATGCTGAGCAGAAAGGCGGAGCCGGTGAGACGGAAGACGAGCCAGCTCATGGCGAGTCGCTGCATCCACTGTCCGAGCATGGATATGGTCTGACCTATGATGAAGCAGAAGAACGCTCTGTGCGCGAGAGCAGGGAACAGCCTGTAGATCAGATGCATGGTTACCTCAGGGGCGTAAAGGGCATTTTCGGGACAGCGATATTATTGGGTGCAGAAAAATCTAACGAATTTTCGGCAAAAGGAAAAGGCGGTGGGGGGGCGCCTTTAAAAACGGGAAAGGCCCTGCGGGGCAGGGCCGGAGAGACCGTCGTGGAGGCGGAAGGAGGAGCGGGGGGCC
>NZ_CAJJIC010000111.1 GCF_905187505.1 uncultured Mailhella sp. | reverse complement strand
TAGGTGTCACAAGAGATTTTTTGCAATTTATCACAAGCGTTTGTTGTGACATGACGGGCGATTCGTCCCCCGCGCGGCAAAAATGAAAAAAGTACAGAAAGTAAAGATTGTTATCCAGTATTTTCTGCACAAAATAATATTGTTATAAAAATAACTTTTTCAAAAATTTTTCTACACTCGGCACATGCGCGCACAAGGGATCCCTGCGAAGTCCGCCTCTCTCTGCAGCGCTCAAAATCCCCTGCGCAAGAGAACTATTCACAATCAACGGTGTGAATATGAATGTATTGCACCTGTCCTTGGACGGGCTTCTACTTTGAAGGTCGGCAGTCGAGCACGCCGGGCAAGGGGCAACGCCGATTTCGCAAAGTTTCCCCACATGAAAAAGAATGCTTTCACAAAACAGCCGAGACAAAAACGCGCTGAGAGGCTCACCCGTCACCGCCTTTTTCCCGCAGAAACAAATCTGGCAAACGACGTCATGCATTCAGCAGACACGCCCCCGAACTGCTCGCCTCAGAAATGAACACGCGGTACTGTACGCCCTGCGCCTGCGGCGGTATGCTTCATTTCGTACCGAACATACGGCAGCGGACGACTCCCGCCCCCGGAGAACATCATGCGCATAGAACATCTGTCCTATCTTATGGAAATCAGGCATCGAAAGTCGATGAGCACGGCCGCCAGGCATCTCGGCCTGACGCAGCAGGCGCTGAGCTCCTGCATCAAGAGCATGGAAAAGGAGCTGGGGGCCACGCTTCTTGTCCGCACAAAGCAGGGAAGCACGCTGACAGAGGCCGGGAAAAAGGTGCTTGCCGCGGCGGAAACCATTGTTCCCTGCTATGCTCGTCTGCGCGACACGTTGAACCAAAAGGACGAAAAAAAACAGCGCAGCCGGCTCGAGGGAGAACTGCGAATCTACACCAATTCCCCGTTCTATCTCTCATCCAATCCCGACATTCTCAAAAATTTCTGCGAAGAACACCCGTTCGTCCACATTTCCATCACGGAACTGCCCCAGAAAACCATTTTTGAAAAGCTCATGCAGTCCGGCGTCAACGATGCCGATCAGATAGCCATTATCAACGTTCCCCTGAACGCCGACGGGACGCCGGCAAAGGACTTTCTTCCCCCATCGCCGAAACTGCGCTTCCGCCCCATCGTCAAGGGGGGATACCTTGCCTGCGTAAGCAGGCTCTCGCCCCTTGCACACAGCAAGCGGCTTTCGCTGCGCACGCTGCTCAAGTATCCCATCGTCATGGGCGCATCAGAGGAAATGTCCCTCATGACGCCCCTGCACTACCTTCTCAGACAGCACGGCTCGCCCCGCTTCATGGCCTCCGTGGCCACGCTGGGACTCTGGAACATGGTCATCGCGAACAATTCCGGCATCGGCTTCATCCATGACGCGCTCATAAGGAAGAACGACGTTCTTCCCACGCATTTTCAAGACCTGGTGTTCATCCGCATACGGGAGCCGCTTTTTGCCGTCACCGGCTATGTCCTGCCGCTGTTTCCCGGAAAGATAACGCAGGAAATGAGCGGCTACATGCCAAGGGAGCAGAGCGGGCCGTCATGCCACATTTCTCCCGGCGACTGACGACGCCTACGGCCACGGGAGCAACCGCATCACCACGAGCCCACGAAAAAGGCCCCGCGAAACACGACGTTCCGCAGGGCCTTCGACATTTTCTTCTCTGGTACCGGAAGAGGGACTTGAACCCTCAAGGCATTGCTGCCGGCGGATTTTGAGTCCGCTGCGTTTACCAGTTCCACCATTCCGGCACAGTTGCTTCTATATAGATTTCAAGGCGCGAGGTCAACCGTCCTTTCCCGAAGCGGCGACGCAAAAACGGTAAAAAGGCCCTTCACACCGCTCCGAGCTTGCCTTTTTGCATCGAACAAGCTAGGCTCGATGCAAAATATGGATCTGACATGAACGATACCTGCCAAACCACAGCTCATAACGGCGACAGCCTTTTTTCCGACATGGAAGAGTCCGGCTGCCAGCCTTCCGACGTTCCTCTCGGAAGGATTGCGAAGGCAGGCAAGTTCATTCTTTCCGGGCGCCGCGCCTCCTGCGGCCGCCTCGTCTTTCCCGTCTTTTCGCCCGATATGCGGGCCTTTCCCGTGCCGGAGCCGGCTTCTGTCGGCGCTTGCCGATGTGGCATGGTCTTTTTTCCGGCCTGAACCCTATTTGAAGGAGTATCGTCTTGGACGGCGAATCCCACAGTACCGTGTGGTCGAAACTCGGCGCTTTCTTTTCCGGCAAGTCTTCGGAAGATCATCTGGAACAGGCAATCCGCGAAGCCCGCGAGGACGGCGAGCTCAAGGCGGAAGAAGGTTCCATGCTGCTTTCCATCCTGTCGCTGGATGAACTGCAGGTGCAGGACATCATGACTCCCCGCACCGACATCGACTGCCTTCCCTCGGGAACGACCATTCTTGAAGCGGCGGGAGCCATCGTGGAAACCGGCCATTCCCGTCTGCCCATCTATAAGGACACGCGCGACAACATCATAGGCATCGTTCACGCCAAGGACATGCTGAGCTCCCTCATGAGGGCCGATCTGCAGGTCGCCCCCGTCGACAGCATCATGAGTCAGCCCTTCTTCGTGCCGGAAACCAAGATTGCCAGCGAGCTTCTCCAGGAGTTCCGCAGCCGCAAGAATCATCTCGCCATCGTGGTGGATGAATACGGCGGAACGTCCGGTCTCGCCACCATCGAAGACCTGCTCGAAGTCATCGTGGGCGACATCGAGGACGAGCACGACGCCCCCAAGGAAGAAGACATACGTCCCCTCGGCGAGGGCAAGTACGAGCTGTCCGGCCGCGCCTATCTCGAAGAACTGGAAGAGCTGGGCATACACCTTGAATCCGACGAGGTGGACACCATCGGCGGCTACCTCAGCCTCGACGCCGGGCACGTTCCGCAGAAGGACGAGGAATTCCGCATAGGAGGATGGCTGTTCACCATCGCCGACGCGGACGCCAAGCAGATACACACCGTCATCGCGACGCGCGAGGAATAGCGCATTGAGGGCCATGGGCACACGCTCATGGCTCTTTTCGTATGACGCCGGAACGTTCTTGCGCAGAGCGCGGCCGTCATGCCTTCCGTGCCGCGCCTCCTCCGCGCTGCAGCGGAAGATGCCGAACCCCACGCTGCAGGCGACTCAGGCAAGACCGCGCCTTCTCACACCGCGCCCATATGTGCGACAAGGAATTCTGCCGAAGCTTTCCGCCCGAAAGGCCGGGCACGACGCTTGATTATCTCAGGACAACGTGTAATCATACACAAGTTTAAACCTACTTTAGGAGCGGAATATGCCTAAGCGTACAGATCTTAAGCGCATTATGGTCATAGGCTCGGGTCCGATCGTCATCGGCCAGGCCTGTGAATTCGACTATTCCGGTACCCAGGCCGTGAAGGCCCTCAAGGAAGAAGGGTACGAAGTCATCCTTGTCAATTCCAACCCGGCTACCATCATGACCGATCCCGGTCTTGCCGACCGGACCTATATTGAACCCATCGAACCCGAAACCGTGGCCGCCATCGTCCGCAAGGAAAGGCCCGACGCCATTCTGCCCACGCTCGGCGGTCAGACCGGCCTGAACACCGCCCTCGCCCTGGAAAAGATGGGCGTGCTCAAGGAATGCGGCGTCGAGCTCATCGGCGCCAACGCCGAGGTCATCGAAAAGGCCGAAAGCCGCGAGCTGTTCCGTGCCGCCATGGAAAACATCGGCATCAAGGTGCCCCGCAGCGAAATCGCCCGCAACATGGAAGACGTGCGCCGCATCGCCGCGGAAATGCCCTTCCCGCTCATCATCCGTCCCGCCTTCACGCTGGGCGGCTCGGGCGGCGGCGTGGCCTACAACCAGGAAGACCTGGAAGAAATCGCCGGCGGCGGCCTCGACGCCTCCCTCACGAGCGAAGTGCTCATCGAGCAGTCCGTGCTCGGCTGGAAGGAAATCGAAATGGAAGTCATGCGCGACCGCAAGGACAACTGCGTGATCGTGTGCTCCATCGAAAACCTCGATCCCATGGGCGTGCACACCGGCGACTCCATCACCGTGGCCCCGGTGCAGACGCTCACCGACGTGGAATACCAGAAGATCCGCGACGCCTCCATCGCCATCATGCGCGAAATCGGCGTGGAAACCGGCGGCTCCAACGTGCAGTTCGGCCTCAATCCCGAAAACGGCGAGCTCGTGGTCATCGAAATGAACCCCCGCGTGTCGCGCTCCTCCGCTCTGGCGTCCAAGGCCACGGGCTTCCCCATCGCCAAGATCGCCGCCAAGCTCGCCATAGGCTACACGCTCGACGAAATTCCCAACGACATCACCCGCGAGACCATGGCCAGCTTCGAGCCCGCCATCGACTACTGCGTGGTCAAGATTCCCCGCTTCACCTTTGAAAAGTTCGCCGGCGCCAAGGACGAGCTCACCACCTCCATGAAGAGCGTGGGCGAAACCATGGCCATAGGCCGCACGTTCAAGGAAGCCCTGCAGAAGGGCCTGCGTTCCCTGGAAGTGGGCGCTCCCGGCCTCGGCAGCCATTTCCGCGATCCTCTGCCCTCCATGGACGAAATCATGGCAAAGCTGCGCACGCCGAACTCCAAGCGCATCTTCGCCCTGCGCCATGCCATTCTCGCCGGCATGAGCGTGGAGGAAATCCACGCCGTCACCGCCATCGACCTGTGGTTCCTGCGCCAGATCCGCGACATCGTGAAGATGGAAGGCGATCTTCGGGACTTCGCCCTCGGCAACTCCATGACTCCGGACAATCCCGAGCTCGTGCGTCTTCTGCGCCGCGCCAAGGAATTCGGCTTCTCCGACAGGCAGCTTGCCGAAATGTGGAAGCGCCCCGAAAGCGACGTGGCCGCCCTGCGCAAGGCCACGAACACCGAGCCCGTGTACTACCTCGTGGACACCTGCGCCGCGGAATTCGAGGCCTACACTCCCTATTTCTATTCCACCTATGAGACCGGCCGCGAACTTGACGTTCACGACCGCAAGAAGGTCATCATTCTCGGCGGCGGCCCCAACCGCATCGGTCAGGGCATCGAGTTCGACTACTGCTGCTGCCATGCCTCGTTTGCCCTGCGCGACGAGGGCGTGGAAGCCATCATGGTGAACTCCAACCCCGAAACCGTGTCCACCGACTACGACACCTCCGACCGCCTGTACTTCGAGCCGCTCACCTTTGAAGACGTGATGCACATCGTGAAGACCGAGCAGCCCGACGGCGTCATCGTGCAGTTCGGCGGACAGACCCCGCTGAACCTCGCCGTGCCGCTGCAGCGCGCGGGCGTGCCCATTCTCGGCACCAGCCCCGACGCCATCGACCGCGCCGAAGACCGCGAACGCTTCCAGGCCCTCATTCAGAAGCTGCATCTGCTCCAGCCGCAGAACGGCACCTGCATCTCGCTGGACGTGGCCAAGGAAGAAGCCGCGCGCATAGGCTATCCCATCATCGTGCGCCCGAGCTACGTGCTCGGCGGCCGCGCCATGATGGTCTGCTACGGCCCCGACGACCTTGACGACTACTTCCACAACGTGGTGGGCACCGACACGCCCGAGCATCCCATCCTCATCGACCAGTTCCTGGAAAACGCCATTGAAATGGACGTGGACGCCCTGGCCGACGGCAAGGACGTGTACGTGGCGGGCATCATGGAGCACATCGAAGCCGCGGGCATCCACTCCGGCGACTCGGCCTGCTCGCTGCCGCCCTACTCCCTGCCCGACAGCATCGTCGAGGAAATCAGCCGCCAGACCATCGCGCTTGCCAAGGAACTGCGCGTGGTCGGCCTCATGAACATCCAGTTCGCCATCAAGGACAGCAAGATCTACATCCTTGAAGTGAATCCCCGCGCCTCCCGCACCGCGCCTTTCGTGTCCAAGGCCACGGGCGTTCCTCTGCCGCGCCTCGCCACGCAGATCATGCTCGGCAAGACCCTTGCCGAACTCGATCCCTGGTCCATGCGCAAGACCGGCTACGTGTGCGTGAAGGAAGCCGTGTTCCCCTTCAAGCGCTTCCCCGGCGTGGACATTCTGCTCGGACCTGAAATGCGCTCCACCGGCGAAGTCATGGGCGTGGCCCGCACCTTCGACGAAGCCTTCCTCAAGAGCCAGCTCGGCGCAGGCCAGACGCTTCCCTCTTCCGGCAAGGTGTTCATTTCCGTGAACGACCGCGACAAGGAATTCGTGGTGCCCATTGCGAAGTCCTACGCCGACCTCGGCTTTGAACTGCTCGCCACGCGCGGCACGGCAAAGCTGCTCAAGGATTCCGGCCTCGACGTGCAGCCCGTGCTCAAGGTGCATGAAGGACGTCCGAACATCGTGGACATGATCAAGAACGGCGAGGTCGCCATGGTCATCAACACGGCGTCCGGCAAGCGCACCAACCATGATTCCCGCGCCATCCGTCAGACCACGCTGCACTACGGCGTGCCCTTTACCACCACGATATCCGGCGCCCGCGCCATTGCCCGCGCCATCCAGCATCAGCAGAACGAGGCCCTTCATGTGGAATGCCTCCAGGACTACTATGCCGGATCGCCCAAAGGAGAACGCGCATGAAAGCTCTGCTCGCCCTCGAAGACGGCTTCGTCCTTGAAGGGGAATCCTTCACCGGCCCCATCGAACTGACCGGCGGCGAAGTCATTTTCAATACCGCCATGGCCGGCTATCAGGAACTGCTCACCGACCCGTCCTACGCGGGTCAGATGGTGTGCCTCACCTATCCGCTCATCGGCAACTACGGCATCAACCCCGAGGACATGGAATCCGAAAAGGTCCACATGTCCGCCCTCATCGTCAAGGAATGCTGCAAGGAGCCTTCCAACTGGCGCGCCACGGAAAGCCTGCCCGACTTCCTCATGCGTCAGGGCGTGCCCGGCATCGAAGGCATCGACACCCGCGCCCTCACGCTGCACCTTCGCAAGAACGGCGCCATGCGCGGCTGCATTTCCACCAGCATTCTCGACGCCGGGGAACTCGTAAAGAAAGCGCAGGAGCTGCCTTCCATGGAAGGGCAGAACCTCGTCACCCGCGTGGCTCCCGACAAGCCCTACCGCTGGGATGAGGCGGCCGGACGCCCCGCGCCCGTGACCCTCAATGCCGACGGCTCCTACGACTGGCCCGAGGGCAAGGCGCTCAACATCGTGGTGTACGACTTCGGCATCAAATGGAACATTCTGCGTCTTCTCAGCAGGCAGGACATGGAACTTCTCGTGGTTCCCCCGTCCTTCACCTGCGACGAGGTCAAGGCCGTGAATCCCGACGGCGTGTTCCTCTCCAACGGTCCCGGCGACCCCGCCACCCTGAAGCCGGAAATCGCGGAAATCGCCAAGATGGCGGAAATCTTCCCCATCGGCGCCATCTGCCTCGGTCATCAGCTTCTCGGTCACGCCCTCGGCGGCACCACCACCAAGCTGAAGTTCGGTCATCACGGCGTGAACCACCCGGTGAAGAACCTGCTCACGGGCCGCATCGAGATTTCCTCCCAGAACCACGGCTTCTGCGTCATTCCGCCCGAAGGCGTGGAAAAGGTGTACGTGAACCTCAATGACGGCACGCTGGAAGGCTTCCGCCATCCCACGAAACCCATCATGACCGTGCAGCATCACCCTGAAGCGGCCGCCGGTCCCACCGACAGCCGCACCTTCTTCGCCGACTACAAGGCCATGGTGCTGAAGGAAAAGAACAAGAAGTAACGGCACGGCTGCCTCAAGGCGGCACGCCGCGCCCGCTCATTCCGCTCCTGAAGGCTCCCCCTGCGCCGGGGGAGCCTTTTTTTGCGTCTGCCTTGCAGCACGCCGGGCTTCCGTGCTCTGCAAAGGGCGCACAACAC
Organism: uncultured Mailhella sp.; assembly: GCF_905187505.1. Lineage (GTDB taxonomy): Bacteria > Desulfobacterota > Desulfovibrionia > Desulfovibrionales > Desulfovibrionaceae > Mailhella. The sequence continues at coordinate 80 of NZ_CAJJIC010000111.1, read as the reverse complement.
CGCCGCGTCCTTTTGCTTTTTTCAGAAGGCTCTGTCACAACAAATGGTTGATTTTGACGAGAAATAGCGTATAATAATAG
>NZ_CAJJIC010000110.1 GCF_905187505.1 uncultured Mailhella sp. | reverse complement strand
CTTCAACCTTGGCAAGGTTGCACTCTACCACTGAGTTACTCCCGCGTGGCGTGAAGAAACTTATAGGGGATTCGGGCAGAGGTGTCAACAGGAAAAACGCTGAACGGGGAATTTTTTTGCACTGCATGGGCACGTTGCGGAGAAGCGCAAGTCGTTGGACCGTTTTCTCTTCGGAAGACCTGCCGACGGACTGCCGCTGATGCGGGAGAGGCGGCGTCCTGCGCTTTACGAAAGCAGAGACGAAAGGGAGAGAAAAAAGGCCGTGAGGCGGGGCGTTTTGCCGGAGAGCGGAGCACCCGGGCCGGAACCGGCAGAAGGAGCGTGCGCGCAGCGCCTGCGCCATGGCGCAGGGGAAGGGGCTTTGCTCCGTGCGCGGGAGAACTCCGTGCCTGCACGAGGCCTGTCCGGGCCCGGTTCCCGCTTCTCTGCGGGGGAGGCATTCTTCTTTCGGGCGCTGAATGGTGCCCCTGTTCCTTGCCTCGCGGTGCGTCAGTGCCATGCTTCTTTTGCAGAGCGCAAAAAAAGGAGCGCCCGGAGACGCTCCTTTCCCGACGTTCAGAACGGGTCAGTCCTTGTTCTTTTCTTCTTCGCGCTGCTTTTTTTCCTCCTCCTCACGGAGGGCCCGACGCAGCACCTTGCCCACCATGGACTTGGGCAGCTCGTCGCGGAATTCAAAGATGCGCGGCACCTTGTAGGATGCGAGCTTGGTGCGGCAGAAGGCCGCGAGCTCGGAAACGGTGATCTTTTCCCCTTCCTTGGGCACGATGTAGGCCTTGAGGGTTTCGCCGCGGGCCTTGTGAGGCACGCAGAGAGACACGGCTTCCTTGATTTTGGGGTATTCGTGAAGCACCTCGTCGATTTCGCGGGGGAACACGTTGTAGCCGCCTACGATGGCCATGTCCTTTTTGCGGTCCACGATGAAGTAGTAGCCGTCGCTGTCGCGATAGGCGATGTCGCCGGTATGCAGCCAGCCGTCGACCAGGGTGGCTGCGGTTTCTTCGGGCTGGTTCCAGTAGCCCTTCATGACCTGCGGGCCGCGTATGATGAGCTCGCCGCATTCATTGTCGCCAAGCTCGGTCCTGCCGGTTTCAATGTCCACGATGCGGACCTCCGTTTCAGGGATGGGCACGCCTATGGAACCTATCTTCTGCAGTCCGTACACGGGGTTGGCGATGACCACGGGAGAGGCTTCGGTGAGTCCGAGACCTTCGGTGATGTTGGCGTGGGTGATGTCCTGGAACTGCTTGAGGCTGGCCTGGGGGAAGGGCGAGGAGCCGGAAATGCAGAGCTGGATGCAGGTAAGGTCGTACTGGGCGATGTCCTTTTGCTGCATGAGGGAGATGTAGACGGAAGGCGCGCCCACGAAGAAGGTGGGGCGGTGCTTCTTGATGAGTTCCAGCACGTCGTGGGGGGAGTAGCGCGGCACCGGCATGGTGGAGGCGGCGAGCACGGCGGGCAGCACGATGTTGCCCATGAGTCCGAACACGTGGAAGAAGGGCATGATGCTGAGGAAGCTGTGCGAGGAGTTGGAGGCGTCGCAGTGGATGACGGCGAGAAGCTGCTGGATCTGGGCGGAAAGGTTGCCGTGGGTGAGCATGGCGCCCTTGGAAAAGCCCGTGGTGCCGCCGGTGTACTGGAGAAGCGCCAGCGTGGAGGCGGGATCCTTGGGCTCCTCGCTGTAGCGGCGGCCGGTCTTGAACATGGCCTTCCAGGGAATGATCGAATGGCCGTTGAACTTCACTTCGGGCAGATGACCCTGACGTCTGGCCTGAAGGGGCTGGAGAATGTTGAGCGGGAAGGCCAGCGCGTCGGCAATGCGGGACACGACGCAGGTCTGCACGCCGAGGCGTTCGCGCAGGGGTTCTATCTTGTTCCAGAACAGGTCGAGGGTGATGAGGAACTTGGGCGTGGCGTCGCTGAAGTGGTGGGTCAGCTCCTTTTCCATGTAAAGGGGGTTGGTCATGACCACCGTGGCTCCCGCCTTGAGCGCGCCCCAGAAGGCGATGATGGTCTGAGGGAGATTGGGAAGCATGATGGCCACCCTGTCGCCGGTGTTCAGACCGTGATCACGCAGGGCTGCGGCAAAGGTTTCGGCCTTTTCCCTGAGCTGCTTGTAGTTGAGCGTGAGATTCTGGAAAATGACGGCCTTGTGGTCGCCGAAACGGTCGGCAGCTTCGTCCAGATAGGACTGGAGGGAACGGGGAATGATGTTGAGATGCACGGGAGCGCCCTCGGCAATGTGGGGCAGCCATGCGGGAGATGAGGCGTTCATGAAGCATATCCGTGGTTAGAATGACATTAAACAGGTATACTTTATCGGATGGACGCCTGTTCTGTCACGCACAAAGTAGGGGAAATCTTGTCGGATGATGAAAAAAGGAGGCTGAAAACAGCCTCCTTTTGCAGTCATGACGCCGGAAAACGGGGTAAGGATTTACAGGGCGTGCGAGCTTGCGGGCACCTGCCAGTCGATGCCGAGCGTGCAGGAGCTGAGCTTGAGCGCGGGAGCGCTCTGATGACGCTTGAATTCCGAGGACGCCAGACGGCGCACCACGCTGCGCACCACGTCGTCGGAAACGCCGGGCACCACAAGGGTTTCGGGGTTGGCGGCGTTTTCGAGCAGCTCGTGCAGCACGGCGTCGAGCACTTCATAGGGAGGCAGGCTCTCTTCGTCCACCTGTCCGGGATGCAGCTCGGCCGAAGGCGCTTTTGTGAAAATGTGCTCGGGAATGATCTCCTTGCCGCGCATTTCGTTGTACCAGCGGGCCACCTTGTAGACCTCGGTCTTGTAGATGTCGCCGATGGGCTCAAGCGCGCCCACGGTGTCGCCGTAGAGGGTGCAGTAGCCCGCGGCGTTTTCGGACTTGTTGCCGGTGCCGAGCACGGCGCGTCCCAGACGGTTGGCGAAGGCCATGAGCAGGGTGCCGCGGATGCGGGGCTGAATGTTGTCGGCGGTAAGATCGTTTTCCACGGCGGGCAGATCGGCGAAGAGCGGGGAAAGCACGGAGTCGAAGGCGTCCATGACGGGCGTGATGCGGGCGTTGGCGGTCTGGATGCCGAGATTGCCGGCCAGCACGTCGGCGTCGCTTTCGCTGTGGTCGGTGCTCCAGCGGGAGGGCATGAGCACGGCGAGCACGTTTTCGGGGCCGAGGGCCTCCACGGCGATGCAGGCCACGAGGGCGGAATCCATGCCGCCGGACAGGCCGAGCACGACGCCGCTCATGCCGCACTTTCTCACGTAGTCGCGCACGCCGAGCGTGGCGGCGCGGAACAGGGCTTCGGGCCGTTCGGGCACGTCCTGCACGGTTTCGGGAGCCTTGTTGCCGTCGAGGGCGACGGCGCTTGCGGACACGGCGTCCTTGGACAGGTCGATGACGAGGGCGGCTTCCTCAAAGGCGGAAGTGCGGGCCACCACTTCGCCGGACGCGTCGAGCACGAAGCTGCGGCCGGAGTAGATGAGGCTGTCCACCGCGCCGCACTGATGCACGGAAATGACGGGCAGCTTCCACAGGCTGGCGAGGGCGGAGCAGTGCATTTCGCTTTTTTCCTGGGTTTCGGGCAGGAAGAGCTCGGCGGAGGTGAAGAGCACGGCGTCCACCGAGGAGGCGGCGCGGGCGCTCTTGAGCAGGCCGAGGGCTTCCTGATGGGCCCAGGCGGGTTCGGTTTCCGGCAGATAGAGGGAGGGGCCGCCGGGAATGCGGATGACGCCGTTGGCCTGTCTTGCCAGCGCGATGAGGTTGCCCTGCGAGAGCAGCACATAGAGGGGCACTTCCGCGCCGGTGAGGGAAATGAGCATGTCCGGGCCGTCGGCGAGCAGTTCTGCGAGCTCATGGGCGGCGTCGCGGCAGCGGCGGTAGAAGCCGCCGATGTGCTTGAGGGGTTCCCAGGGCATGCCGGCAAGCGCGTAGGCGGGAGTGACGCAGAGCGTGCGTTCGCCCTCGGCTGCGGGATGGGCGTCCATCGCCTTTTTGGCCATGTCGGCCAGTTTGTGCGCGTTGCCGCGGAAGTCGCCGGGAATGGGATTGTGCTGGAGAAGAACGATGTGCATGAGAAACCTCGATGGCCGCTCGGCCGGATGTATCTTGGAGCGTTTCCGCAGAAAAGCGGGAATCCCGTGGGAGGGGGCAGGCACCGTTCATGCACGGCATAGGCCTTCGTGGGGCGGGAGCCGGCGTGCGGATGCCGGGAATGTCCCCGATACGGGACAGCCGCGCTCCCGGCTCCCGTGGAGCGGAAAACGCGGCTTTCGTCATGGTGAAACTAGTCGTGCAGAACGTCCTGCATGTTATATAACCGGCCGGGCTTCTGCGAGACTATCCAGCGGGCGGCGCGCAGGGCGCCGTTGGCGAAGTTCTCGCGGGAGTGGGCCTGATGGGTGATTTCAATGCGTTCGCCGGGGCCCATGTAGTAAATGGTGTGCACGCCCACCACATCGCCGCCGCGCAGGGACTGGATGCCTATTTCCGCGTGCTTGCGGGGCTCGCGCACGTCGAAGCGGTTGGTGTTGATGTCGTCGCGGGTGAGTCCCTTGGCCTTCAGCAGCGGTTCGGCAAGAAGCAGGGCCGTGCCGCTCGGCGCATCCTTTTTCTTGTTGTGGTGGATTTCCATCATTTCCACGTCGTAGGCGTCGCCGAGCAGGGCGGTGAGCCGGGGGAGAATGTCCATGATGACGTTGATGCCCACGCTCATGTTGGCGGAGCGGAACACCAGAGAGCGGGAGGCGAGCTCGTCGAGCTCGGCAAGCTGTTCGTCGGAGAATCCGGTCGTGCCGATGATGACGGGATTGCCGTTTTCGGCGGCGGCGCGGGCCGTGACCATGGTGGCCTCGGGGGCGGTGAAATCGATGACCACGGCGCCCGGGCAGGCCGGCAGCACCTTGGAGATGTCGCTGGAAATCAGCGCGCCGGAGGCCTTGAAGGCCGCGAGCCTGTCTTCCGCTTCCTGGCGTTCGAGCACGGCGGCAAGGGAAAGGTCGTCCGCCTCATTGACGAGGCGGGCAATGGTGGAACCCATGCGGCCGGCGGCACCCATGACGATGATGGAAAGAGCCATATGATTTCTCCGGTATTTGTGGGATTGTATACAAGCACAGAGCATAAGAAAATATGGTGTGGAGCGCAAGTTATGCGGCTTAATTCACATTAAAACCCGGACAGGAGAAGGGCGCATCCTGTTGAACCTGAAACGCTGCACGGGGGAAGCGTTTCCTGCAAAGGCTTTTGCGTAAGGCGATTCGTTCCTTCGAGGGAGTTTCGACGCGCTTTCATGCCGGCCTGTGTGTCGTGAACGGAATGTATCTGTGCATAAGTTCACGAAGTGAGGGCTTTTTCCTTTGCCTTGTGCGGCAGCAGCGTCGGCGGGAGAAAAACGGTGCCTTTACATGCAAAAAACGCCCCTGCCGGAACAATCCGGCAGGGGCGTTTTGCGTTCGGCGTCCGCGAAGGGACGCCGTTCATGACGGTGTTTCGCGCGTATGCGCGGCTCTTACGCCTGCTTTTCAGCGATTTCCACGGAGATGCGGGCGATTTCCAGCTCTTCGTCGGTGGGGATGACGGCCACCTTCACGCGCGAGCCTTCCTTGCTGATGAAGTGAGGATCGCCGCGGCGGACGTTGTTGAGTTCGGGATCGAGCTCGATGCCGAATTCCTCGAGGTTCTCAAGGATCTTGGCGCGGACGGGAGCGGCGTTTTCGCCGATGCCGCCGGCAAAGGCGATGAGGTCCACATGGCCGAGGGCGGCCATGTAGGCGCCGATGTACTTCTTCACGGAGTAGCACTGCGTGTTGAAGGTGAGGATGCAGTCGGGATCGCCCGCTTCCACGCCGGCTTCGATGTCGCGGCTGTCGCTCTTGCCGCACAGGCCGAGGAAGCCGGACTTCTTGTTCATGAGGGTATCGATTTCATCGGGGGTGAAGCCTTCGTTCTTCATGAGGAAGGGAACGATGGCGGGATCGATGTCGCCGCAGCGGGTGCCCATGACGAGGCCCTGCAGAGGGGTGAGGCCCATGCTGGTGTCCACGCACTTGCCGGCGCGCACGGCGGACACGGAGCTGCCGTTGCCGAGGTGGCAGACGATCACGTTCACTTCGGAAGGCTTCTTGCCGAGCAGGGCGGCGCCGGCCTTGGACACGAAGCGGTGGGAGGTGCCGTGGAAGCCGTAGCGGCGGATGTTGTACTTCTTGGTGAGTTCCTTGGGCAGGGCGTAGGTGTAGGCGTAGTCGGGCATGGTGGCATGGAAGCCCGTGTCGAACACGGCCACGTTGGGCACGCCGGGGAACAGCTTTTCCATGGCCTCGATGCCGGTGAGGTTGGCGGGGTTGTGCAGCGGGCCGAGCGGAATGTAGTCGCGGATGACCTGCTTGACTTCCTCGGTGACGAGGGCTTCCTGATAGTCGGGTCCGCCCATGAGCACGCGATGGCCGATGACCACGATTTCGGCCGGATCGTCGATGACGCCGCCGAGTTCATGCTTCATGAGCACTTCGGCCACCTTGGCCATGCCGGCGGCATGGGTGTCGTAGTTGCCGGGGTATTCGAACTTTTCGGTTTTGCCGTCGGCGGTGAAGCGCTTGTGGGTGAGCATGCTGTCGGGGGAGCCGATGCGTTCCACGAGGCCCTGGCAGAGGCGGCGTTCGGTTTCCTTTTCGAGGACCTGATACTTGAAGGAGGAGCTGCCGCCGTTGATGACGAGAATTTTCTTGACCATTATTTGAGTCCCTTTTCGGCCTGAGCCTGGATAGCGGTGATGGCAACGGTGTTGACGATGTCCGGCACGGTGCAGCCGCGGGACAGATCATTGACGGGCTTGCGCAGGCCCTGAAGCACGGGGCCGATGGCCACGGCGTGGGCGGAGCGCTGCACGGCCTTGTAGAGGTTGTTGCCGGTGTTGATGTCGGGCACGATGAACACGCTTGCGCGGCCGGCCACGGGATCGCCGGGCATCTTGGTCTTGGCGGTGGCGGCGTCCACGGCGGCGTCGTACTGGATGGGGCCGGTGATGAGCAGTTCAGGAGCCTTTTCCTTGGCGAGGCGGGTGGCTTCCTTCACCTTGTCCACGGTGGGGCCCTTGCCGGAATTGCCGGTGGAGTAGGAGAGCATGGCCACGCGCGGTTCGAGGCCGAAGGCGGCGGCGGTTTCGGCGGTGGTCACGGCGATGGTGGCGAGCTGTTCGGGATCGGGATCGAGGTTGATGGCGCAGTCGCCGTAGGTGTTCACGCGGTCCTTGAGGCAGACGAAGAAGGCGCTGGACACGATGGAGGCCGTGGGCTTGGTCTTGATGAATTCAAGGGCGGGGCGCACGGTGTGGGCGGTGGTGTTCACCGCGCCGGAAACCATGCCGTCGGCCTTTTCCTTGTAGATCATCATGGTGCCGTAGTAGGTGCTGTCGGCCATCTTTTCGCGGGCCTGTTCGATGGTGACGCCCTTCTTGGCGCGAAGCTGCGCGTAGGTTTCCGCGAAGTCTTCAAAGTCGGGGGCGGTCACGGGATTGATGATCGTGGCGCCGTCCACGCTCAGGCCGAGTTCCGCGGCACGGGCATGGATCTTGCCTTCGTCGCCGAGCAGAATGATGTCGGCCACCTTGCGCTGGATGAGGATGGCGGCCGCCTTGATGAGTCTGTCTTCCTCGCCTTCGGGCAGCACGATGCGCATGGGATGCTTCTGGGCCTGCTCGATGAGGCCGAACTCGAAGAGGCGGGGGGTGATGTGGCCGTTGCAGGAATCAAGGATGGAGGCGAAGTCCGCGGCCCTGCTGCTGACGGGGAAGGAGAAATACGCGGCCACGGCCTTTTCGTCTTCTTCGCTCATGCCGGAAAGGAACACGCCGAGAAGTTCCACGCACTGTTCCTTCATCTGGCACTGGAAGGTGGTGACGGTGGCGGCGACTTCGGCGGCGGAGCAGCCTTCGCCGGAAAGGGCGAGCACCACGGGAGCGCCCATGTTGGCGGCCACGCAGGTGTTCAGGGCATTTTCAAAGGCGGCGCTTTTGCCGGTAAAGTCGGTGCCTTCGCAGAGCACGAAGTCGGCCTTGGCGGCGGCTTCCTTGTAGGCGGCAAGAACGGAGTCGACAAATTCGTTGCACTTGCCGCTGTTGATGAGCTCAAGAGCGGTCTTGAGGCAGGGAACGGGACGGAACAGAGCCGGGGCCTTGGAAGCGCCCTTGATGAGATCCATCAGCCCGGCGACGGCTTCGGCCTTGCCGGAATTCGCCGCAAGAGCGGTGACGAAAAGCGTGCGTGCCATGGGAAAAACTCCTTCACATAGAGAAATTCAGCCGGAAAAGAAACGCCTCTGGCGGGGCAG
>NZ_CAJJIC010000109.1 GCF_905187505.1 uncultured Mailhella sp. | reverse complement strand
GCTACAGCCTGCGCGAAGGCTGGTCGAAGGAAGACTTGCCTGGATGAAATTTTTCATATAAAATAACAACATACACTTTGCCGACCGGCGCTTTTCCGGCTCTGCCTGAAAACGTTCTTCTTCACTCTTCGTGAAGGTGTTTCCAGAAAATAGGTTGAAGCAGAGTGACTTCCCCCCTCCCGGGGGGGTGCCAAGGGAAAGAGCTTCTTTCCCTTTTTTTCTGCGCTGCCCCCATTGACTTAACAGAAATTAGGTTGAAAAATAAATTCCATTCAGCCGAATCCCGAATGCTTCATCTGCGGCATTTCCTGTCCGGCAGCGGCGGCTTGCGAACGGCCGCCTTTCGTCACATCCATCGCAAAGGAGGACGTGTGACAGAAAACCGTTTCAATCTCATCGACGAGCCGTGGATTCCCATGGCCGACCACGGCCGCATTTCTCTCCGTCAGGCGTTTTCCGAGCCCATGCCTCCCATGCCGGGGGGAACGCCGCTCGTCAAGATTCCGCTGCTCAAGCTGTTTCTGGCCATATCGCAGGCGGCGTACACGCCGGCCGACGACGAAGACTGGCTTGAGCTTCGGCCCGAGGGACTGGCAGACAGGGCGCTTGCCTACCTTGAAGATCATCACGGCGCCTTTTTCCTTCACGGAGAACTCCCTTTTCTTCAGTTTCCCGCCTGCATGAAGGCCGAAATCAAAAGCTACGGCACAGCCATGCCGGAAATTGCGACCGGCAACACCTCATGGCTTTTTCATCAGCAGCTTGAGCAGACGCTTTCCGAGGCAGACAAGGCGCTTCTTCTGCTTGAGCAGATGTCACTCTGCTTCAGCGGCAAGAAGCCGTACAACAAGCTCGTGCTCACGCCCGGCCATGAAAAGAAGCCGAGCGGCAGAGCCGGCCCGGCGCTCTGTCACATGGGACTTCTGCATTCGTTCCTTGAAGGGAGCTCGCTTATGGAAACGCTGTGGCTCAACCTGCTCACGCGGGAGGACATCAAGGGGCAGCCGCAGTGGGAACAGGGGCTCGGCGTGCCCCCGTGGGAAGTCATGCCGCAGGGCGAGGACTGTCCCGCGGCCCGCGCGCTCAAGGCGAGTCTCATGGGCAGGCTGGTGCCGCTCGCGCGCTTCTGCCTGCTCGATGAGAACGGACTCCGCTTCACCGAGGGCATCGTGCATCCCGACTATCTGTCGGGCATGGCCGATCCCTCCGCCGCCATGGATGTTTCCAAAGCCAGGCCGAAAATGCTGTGGGTGGATCCGGAAAAGCGTCCCTGGCGACAGCTTACCGCGCTGCTTTCCTTTCTCGACGCGGAAAAACGCGGTTCGGGCTTCTGCTGTCTCGGGCTTCAGAAGGGACTGGACCGGGTAAGAAAATACCGAAACCTCTGCCGCATGGAGAGCGTGGGCGTGTGGAGCGGCGGCATCCGGGTGAGCAGCAACGCGGGCGAGCAGTTTCTCACGGGCAAGGACGACGAGCTCGAGTCGGAAGTGAGGCTCGAGACCACCCTTCTCGGCGAGGCATGGTTCCGCAGGTTCGAATCTCTCATGGAAAAGACGGAAGCGCGGGCGCAGATGCTCTACAGCGCGGTGAACAAGTACGGCAAGGCCATGAAGATGGACGACAAGGGAGCCGCGGCAAGGGCTGCGGAAGCGACCGGTCTTTTCTGGCAGATGGTGGAACCTGCGCTGCCGACCATGATCGACGGCTGCGACGACGAACAGACCCGCGCCGAACTGCTCGGCCGAAGCTACGGCCTTGCGGTGAAGCTCTATGATGAAGCCTGCCCCCACGGGACCGGACGGCAGGTGGAGGCATGGATAAGACATCGTCCGAGGTCCCGGGAGGAAACGCCTGTGAAGAGCACGGAAAGCCGTTATGCCGATCTTCTGGCATGGGTTTCGGACAGACTCGGCGAAAAGCCGAAAGTCAGGGACAAGGGCGTTGCGGCCCGTCTGCGGCGGGCCGACGGCAGTGAGAATATGGCCGTTCAGGCCTGGGAGATACTCATACGCTTCCATGTGGAGGACAGAGACTTTCTGCCCTGCCTCACCGTTCTTGCGCCGATGTGCCGCAGGGACGATCCCGAGGACGGCAGCTCTTCCCTCGGCCGCGCGCTCGGCGCCTGCTTCGACAGGGACGACAAGGAGCTCGGCAGCTCGCGGCTGCGCCGTCTGCTCAACTGCGGCGACGCGGACGAGCTCTGCCGTCTGCTGCGTCCCCTGCTGTCCTTCGTGGACGCCAAAAGTCCCAGAAAGCTTTCCTACGCGCGGCTTCTGGACGAGGTCATTGCCTTCCGCATCCCGGAACGGCGGCAGGAGATCAAAAGGCGCTGGGCCGAGGGCTACTGGAGCGACGAAGGCGCGGCGGAGGCAAAAAAGGACGGAGAGAACGCATGATGTACGTCAGCCAGTATCTTCTCACGCTGCGCGACTGCCGGGCTCTGCGCCTCACGGACGGCTATTCCCTGCACCGGGCCGTGTACGGACTGTTCCCGGACGTGCGACGCGGCGCGGAAGGCAGAAGCGGCTTTCTCTTTGCGGACAAGGGCGGAAAAAACGGGGTGCGGCGCATCCTCGTGCTCTCCGAGCGCGAAGCCGAAACACCGGAATTCGGCCGTCTCGAAAGCCGTCCTCTTCCTGACAGCTTTCTTGACTTTCAGGACTACCGCTTTGAAATCATCATCAATCCCGTGCGAAGGGACCGCGCTTCCCGAAAGCGCGAGGCCGTGCGCGGACGCGAGGCCGTGGAGACGTGGTTTCTTTCCAGGGCTCCTTCGTGGGGCTTTGCGCCGCGCCCCGAAACCGTGCAGGTGGCGGACATTTCGGTGGACATCTTCCAGAAGGACGGCAGAAACGTCACGCTCGGCAAGGCCAGAATCACGGGCACGCTGTCCGTCTCTGACAGGGAGCGCTTCATCCGCAGCTTCCGATGCGGCATAGGCCACGGCAAGGCCTTCGGCTGCGGGCTGCTTCAGCTTGCTCCTCTCGCGTTTTCCTTCGACGACGCATGAGGCTCCGCACGGCTCGAAACCGCTCTCCGTTTTCTTCCGCCCGGACCGCCGGGCCCATCCTAATATTTCAGCCTTCACATAAAGGACATGTCATGAACGAACTTAAAGGCTACCGCATCGAATTTCACATTCTCCAGTCCTTCCCCGTCACCTGCCTGAACCGCGACGACGTGGGCGCGCCGAAAAGCGCCGTGGTGGGCGGCGTCACCCGCGCCCGGGTGAGCTCCCAGTGCTGGAAGCGGCAGGTGCGCATGGAACTTCAGAAGCTCGGCGTGAAAACGGCCCTGCGCACCAAGCAGGTGGAAGGCGTGCTGGCCGACGCCTGCCTGAAGGCCGTAGCCGACGACGCCAAGGCCCGAGAATTTGCCGCGGCCTTCGCCAAGGTGCTCGTGGACGACACGCTGCTTTTCTTCTCGGAGAGCGAGGCCAGCGCCATCGCGGAATTCGCGCTTGCACACGACTTCTCCATCGAGGCGGCGATCAAGAAGAACGCCCTGACCGCAGAGTTCAAAAAAATCCATAAGAATCACTTCAAACCAGCCGAAGACGGCCTCGACATCGCGCTGTTCGGCCGCATGGTGGCGCAGGCTCCCGAACTCAACGTGTCCGCCGCGGCCAGCTTCGCCCACGCCATTTCCACGCACAGAGCCGACAGCGAAGTGGAATTCTTCACCGCGCTCGACGACGATCCCATGGGCATCATCACGCAGGGGTCCGCGCACATGGGCAGTCTGGAATTCAATTCCGCCACCTACTACCGCTACGTGAGCCTCGATCTCGGCCAGCTTGCCGAAACGCTTAAAGGCGTCGGCCTCGCCCATGCGGTGTCGAGCTTCGTGAAGGCGCTGTATCTGGCCGTGCCCTCGGCCCGTCAGACCACGCAGACCGGTCTGCATCTCTGGGACTACGCCCGCGTGCTCGTGCGCAGGGGACAGGGCATGCAGGTCAGCTTCGAGTCTCCGGTGCGCGCGCAGAACGGGTATCTTGCGCCCAGCATCGCCGCGCTGGACGCGGCTCTTGTCCGGCAGGAAAAGCAGGCCGGATCCCTGTACGGCAAAAAGGCCGAATTCACCTTCGGCAGGGCCGATGCCGAGATATCCATAGACGAACTTGCCGAAGGTCTCGCCGCCTTCGTCGCTCCCTTCGAGGCGCAGGCATGAGAACGCTGCTTCTCTGGCTGGAAGGGCCCCTTCAGTCCTGGGGGGCCGGTTCCCGCTACGGCAGGCGCGACACGCTCCCCTTCCCCACGCGCTCCGGCGTACTCGGCCTGCTGTGCTGCGCCATGGGAAGAGGCGGAGAACAGCGCGAGTGGCTCGCCGCCATGAAGGATCTGCCGCAGACCGTGCTTGCCTTCGCACCCGTGGACCGTTTCGGCAGGCCCCGGCGCGAACCGCTTCTCCAGGATTTCCATATGGTGGGCAGCGGCTACGACAGCCGCGACCCGTGGCAGGACATGCTCATTCCCAAGAAGACGGACGGCAAAAGACCCGTGGGGGCGGGCACCAAGCTGACGTATCGCTATTACGTGCAGGACATGGCCTATGCCTGCGCGCTGGCCGTGCCGGAAGCCATGGAAGAGGAAGTGGCGGCGGGCCTTGAGGCCCCGGTGTGGCCCATCTGCCTCGGACGCCGAAACTGCATCCCCACGGACATGGTGTTCCGCGGCTTTTTCGACAACGAAGAAGAGGCTCTCGCCCGTGCCCGGGCCGTGGCGGAGGAAAAGAAACGCAGGGCCGTGCTCAAGGTGATCGGAGGGAAGCACGACGAAGGCGAGGTCATGATTCTCAACGACGTGCCCGTGAACTTCGGCCTGTACAAGCGCTATGAAGACAGAACCGTGACCGTCGTCGACCTCATGCAGGAGTGACCGGTCTTCCCGCCCTTTGCCGGACATCCGCAAGGGGCGGGATCGAGGACGTGCCCGCGACGCGGGGCGAACCGCAAAACTGCCCGCCGCGTCGAGAAAGGCACTGCAAAGCGCAGAGAACGGGCTTTGCGAAGCTCGCGGGACCTTCGGCCTCTTCCCCACGCACATGGGGGTGTTTCTCACGTTGCCCTTGTACGGGAGGGACGCGCGGGGTCTTCCCCACGCACGTGGGGGTGTTTCCGCGCATCCCTTCGGCTTCGGCAGCCCGCCATTGTCTTTCCCCCTCGCGGGGTTCAAACCTTCAACAATTGCTTTAAGTGCATTGAAACCATCCTGCGGCTGCGGGAGAGAGCGTTTCCCTGCCCCGCTCCGTCACGCGCCGCAGCGGGGCCGCCGAGCCCCGGGGAGAACGCCATGGCCCAGCCCCCCCGCTTTTCTTCGGAATCCAGGCAGCGCCTGTTCATACCCGTCACGCGCGAGACGTTGCCGCGCGTTTCCGAAAAATATCCCTTTTTGTATCTTGAACGCGGGAGGCTGGAAATAGACGACAGCAGCCTGAAATGGATCGACGCCGAGGGCAACCGCGTCCGTCTGCCCGTGGCCACCATAGCCGCCCTGCTTCTCGGTCCGGGCACGAGCGTCACGCACGAGGCCGTGAAAACCGCAGCCGCGGCGAACTGCTCGCTCTGCTGGGTGGGGGAAGATTCCCTGCTTTTTTATGCGGCAGGCCACACCCCCACGGCAAGCAGCCGCAATATTCTGCGGCAGGCGCGGCTTGCCGCGCATCCCGAACATTCCGTGTCGGTGGCTCGCGCCTTCTTTGCCCGGCGCTTTCCCGACGCCGATCTGAACGGCAAGAGCCTTCAGGAAATGATGGGCATGGAAGGACTGCGGGTGCGCAATCTCTACGACGAAAAGGCCCGTCAGTACAACGTGGGCTGGAAGGGACGCTCCTTCACTCCCGGCAACTTTGAGTTGAGCGACGTGACCAATCAGATACTCACGGCCGCCAATGCCGCCCTGTACGGCATACTCTGTTCCTGCGTGCACTCTCTCGGCTACTCTCCGCATCTGGGATTCATCCATTCAGGCAGTCCTCTGCCCTTCATCTATGACCTTGCGGATCTCTACAAGGGGGAACTGTGCGTGGACCTCGCCTTTTCGCTCACACTCTCCCTGGCCGGAGAATACAACAAATACGCCGTGTCCGAAGCGTTCCGCAGACGCGTGCTGGACATGGATCTTCTTGCCCGCATCCCGGGAGACATCGAAAGCCTGATAGGAGAAAACGTTGCTCGTCGTCATCGCCAATGACCTGCCTCCCGCCGTGCGTGGACGCATGAAGCTCTGGTTCATCGAACCGAGGGCCAACGTCTTCATTTCCGGCGTCAAGGATTCCGTGGCCCGGCACGTCGTCGAGTATCTTCTGAAAAGCTGCCCGCCCCAAAGCGGTCTGCTGATTTTTCAGCGCATCGGCAAGGCTCCGGGCTACAAAATATACGGCAGGGGGGACCCGCGGCGACGGCTGACGGAAATTTCCGGTCTGCAGCTCGTTCTGGAAAAAGACGATCCGATCATTTGACCTGCACCAAAAAGTTCAATAATATGTCAGGGTCTTCCCCACGCACGTGGGGGTGTTTCTGCTTGCGGAGCCGCTTGAGCCAAAGTTGACAGGTCTTCCCCACGCACGTGGGGGTGTTTCTGGCGCGACTCGTGCAGAAGTGCATCCGCTCCGGTCTTCCCCACGCACGTGGGGGTGTTTCTGCAAGAAGTCTTGTCATTGTCGAGGGCGAGCTGTCTTCCTCACGCACGTGGGGGTGTTTCAGGCCAAAGAAGGAAAAAGGCAACACTGAAATAGTCTTCCCCACGCACGTGGGGGTGTTTCTGCGAAAACTGCGGGGAATGGTGTTCCCTGGATGTCTTCCCCACGCACGTGGGGGTGTTTCCTTGATGTTTCCGGTCTTGTAGCGGCGCACTTCGTCTTCCCCACGCACGTGGGGGTGTTTCTAAAGTTCCTGCGATGAATACATGAAGTTTATTGTCTTCCCCACGCACGTGGGGGTGTTTCTTTTCTTTGATTTTATATTGACATTTTCAACTAGATAGTGTCGTCAAATTTAAAAGTATGTTATAATCTCTTCACTTACAATGAGGAGAGACCATATGGCGGCACATCGGAGGCATGATATTTCCGACAAGGTATGGGCAAATATTGAAAAACTTCTTCCCGGTTCCAAAGGCTCTGTCGGTCGTCCTTCCGCCGATAACCGATTGTTTATCAACGCCGTCTTCTGGATACTGAGAACCGGGGCTCCGTGGCGGGATTTACCCCCCGATCTTGGCGACTGGAAAAATACACATCGCCGCTTCTGCCGATGGCGAGATCGGGGAGTTTGGGAGAAAATACTCGAAGCTCTCATTGTCGAACCTGATTTTGAATGGCTCATCATTGATGCCAGTCATTGCAAAGTACATCCCCATGCGGCGGGCGCTGCGGGAGGTAATGAGGCCATGAGCCGCACAAAAGGGGGCTCAACTCAAAAATACACCTGGCCGTGGATGCGCATGGTATGCCGGTCAGAGTTATTGTTACAGAAGGTACCCGAGCTGATTGCAAAGAGGCCTGTGCGTTGATTGACGGGTTGAGTGCCGGGGCACTTTTGGCTGATAGAGGCTACGATACGGAGAGTATTCTCCGCAAAGCAGGTGAATCCGGTTTCCAGGTTGTCATCCCGCCAAAGAGAAGTCGTAAAATATCACGCAACTATGACAGAGAGCTCTACAAAGTCAGGCATCTTGTCGAGAATGCTTTTCTCCATCTCAAGCGCTGGCGGGGAATTGCCACACGATATGCCAAAAGATGTGCATCTTTTCTTGCCGCCGTTCAAATCAGATGCATATCTTTGTGGGCAAACATAATTTGACGACACTATCTAGTGCAAGAATATGGTGGACGGTCTGATCCGAAAGACTCTTCCGATACGCGAGCTCTTTCACATCCTCCACATGTCTGGTTGTTATATCGACAACCTCCAGAGTCTTTATCTTATTTAGATGGTTTCTCATGAAGCCATCTAGCGTTCCCAGATTCTTTTTCTCAGGAAACATCTTCTTGTACTCTTCGTATAGAAATTCCAGAGTGACCCGACTGTTCGCTTTTTGCTGCTTTCTTTCCAGCCTGATTTCCTTGGGAGACTTTCGCTTATTCTCAATTCTCTCGCTGCGGATGTGAGAGGCCTTCGCAGGCGTCATGTTGTCTGCATATTGCCTTCCGACCTTCTCCTCCCGGGTTACGCCTTCTTTTTTGAAAACAATATAGTATACCTTTTCGATTCCCTTCCCGGAGATTCGTGCTTCCTCACGATAATATACTCCGGGATATTTATCGACCTTGATTCTCTTCGCCATACTCTCCTCTATTTTCCAAC
>NZ_CAJJIC010000108.1 GCF_905187505.1 uncultured Mailhella sp. | reverse complement strand
TTCAAAACGTATTGTAAATTATAAAAATAAAATATTTTATCATACTGTAATATATAGTTTTTCCACTCAAAAAAGCCATGTCTGAAAATTTTTCATCCATCATGCTCAGAAAAATGTCCGTTCCCGGGAACGGGCAACCATGTTTCCGCCCCGTGTCGGCGTCGCACAAGGGCCTGCGCCGGACGCAAGACGCATTCAGGACATCTGTTGTCTTATCTTTGTTTCGTTCCTTCCGCTGACGTTGACGGACATGAACCGTTCAGCTCCTTCCGGCCCCACGAAAGCACAAGGCCTTGCCCGGGCGTCTTCCGGCATGGGGGCCCTGTTCCACGATCTTTCCCGTCATGACGACGTCCCGAAAAACGCCGTCCCCGAGGCTCTTCTCCGCTGCCTCGTGCAGCCCTCACGCCGCCCTTCCCGTCCTGAAACGTCCGGACGCCCCCGGCCCGCGCCGTCGCCTCATCCTTTAAATAGGAGGCCTGAGGAACGCGCCGCACGACGCCGCCGAGCGCAGGGAGGAAAACGGCACAAAAAAAGCGTGACTTCCTGGCTTCCGCTTCAGAAATCACGCCGCGCCGGGCACTCTTCCCGGCATCTTTTCATCCGTGCCCCGTCCGGCAGGCTAGAACAGCGTGTCCCCCTGCTCGAAGGCCTGCTGATAATAGGTCTTCAAATCCCGGCAGAGGTCTTCGAGAATGTCCCTGCGGCTGAAGGCGTTGTTCCAGATGAGGTAGATGTTGTGCGCCATGAGCGCCATGTTGTCCATGTCGAGGATGACGAGGTTCTTCATGGACTCGTCGCGCGCTATGCGCTTGGCCAGTCCCAGCGGCACCACGGCCCAGCCTATGCCGAGCGAGGCCCAGTACATGGCGGCCACCACGTCGTTCACCTCCCAGTACTGGGAGCTGAGCAGATACCGTTCGGCCCGCGTGCGGTTGAACACGATCTGCCGGTACTGCGCAAGATCTTCCAGCTTCACGCTCTTCATCTGACCGAGGGAGGATTCCCGCGAGGCCACGAGACAGTAGCGCATCTGCCCGAGGCACACCATTTCGCAGTTGTTCTTGATTTCCGGAAGCTGGCCGCCCACGATGCCTATCTGCGCGCTTCCCTCGCTCACCTGCTTCCACACGTCATCCAGAGAAATGATGTGAAAGCTGCCGCTCAAAAACGGATACTTTGCCGAAAGCGAGGCCATGCCTTCGCTTATGCCCTGAAACGGCACGCCGTGACTCACCACGATGTTGAGCTGCACGGCCTCGCCGCTGTACTGCGCAATGGCGCAGGAGTCGAAGCGGTGACTCTGCCTGAGCACGGCGTGTGCCTCGGGCAGAAGCGCACGCCCCGCTTCCGTAAGCACAGGAGAGCGGGATGAACGATCAAAAAGTTCCACGCCGAGACTGTCTTCCAGCATGGCGATGTGCGTGCTCACCACGGACTGTGCCTTGCCCATGGCCCGGCCCGCGGCGGAAAACGAACCTTTTTCCGCCGCCGTGACAAAGGCGCGCAACTGTTCTATAGTCCAGTTCAAGGTTTTCCCCCGTCTGACATACTGTTTCTTTTTTCTATCAAAATATTGATGCTTCTTGATTTTTTATAACAAGAAAGATAAGGTATGTCCACTCAATCAAAATGACGCCCCCCTCGAAAAAAAGGGAGATGCCGGTTCTGACGAGACTCGCGCGGGCAACGCTCTCCACATCGTTTCCAGAAGCATTCTCGTTGCATTCCGGCATGTTGCTCATTCCTTAAGGATACAGGAGCCTTGATATGGTCAAAATGCTGTCGATTCTTGCTCCGGCATTCATGCTGCTTCTTGCGGGCTGCAATCTTGCGCCCGACTATCAGCGTCCGGAAATGGATATCCCTCAAACCTGGGAAGCCTCGCAGTCGCAGGCCCTCCAGACCAAGTGGTGGGAACGCTTCCACGACGAAACGCTGAACGCCCTGGTGGAAGAGGCGCTCGCGCACAATAAGAACATCGATCAGGCCATGGCCAACGTGGATCAGGCTCAGGCCGGACTCGGCATAGCGCGCGACGCGCTTCTGCCCGTGCCTTCCGCCTCGGCCGACGGCACGCGCACCATGGCGCGTTCCGCCACGTCGCCCGCCGCCATGCAGAACAACGGCAAGAACACGCACACCTTCTCCGGCGCGCTCGCCGCAAGCTGGACCCTCGACTTCTGGGGCAAGTACTGGAACGCCGCCGAATCCGCCCGCGCCTCTCTGGTGGCCACCGAAGCCGCGCGCGACAACGTGATCCTCACCGTGGCGGCAAGCACGGTGGAATCGTATTTCTGGCTGAGCGCCTACACCTGGCAGGAGGAAATCGCCCGCGACGTTCTGAAGAACCGCGAAGACTCCCTCAAGATCTACCAGAACCGCTTCGACAACGGACAGATAAGCGACCTCGACATTCTGAGCATCCGCGCCAACGTGGAAACGGCGCGCAACGCTCTGGCTTCCGCAAGAATCGCCAAGAATGCCGCCGAAACCTCCCTTGCCGTGCTGCTCGGCCGCTCTCCTGCGGAGATCATGAAGATGGACGGTCTCAAGGCGCCCTCCTCGCTCATGACGTCGCTGGACAAGACCCCGGCTCTGCCTTCCGGCATTCCTTCCCAGATTCTGGAGCATCGTCCCGACATCCGTCAGGCCGAAGCCAACCTTCAGGCCACCAACTACGACATCGGAACGGCACGGGCCTCGTTCTTCCCGTCCTTCTCGCTCACGGGACTGCTCGGCGGCGCGAGCCTTGAGCTCAACGAACTGCTCAGAAGCTCCAACCAGTACGCGAGCGTGGGCGGCAGCCTGAGCCTGCCGCTCAACTTCTGGACCATCAAGCGCACCGTGGACAGCGCGGAAGCCGCCAAGCGGGCCGCCGTGGCCACCTATGAACTCACCGTGCAGAACGCGTTCAAGGACGTGCGCGACGCCCTCGTCTCCCAGACGGAATACGCCAACTCCGTGGGCGCCCTCACCCGTCAGGTGGACTACCTCTCCCGCGCGGTCATGCACGCCCGCACCCGCTACGACAACGGATTTGCCTCCTATCTCGACCTGCTCACCGCGGAAAGCAATCTGTTCACCGCGCAGCAGTCCCTTGCCGTGGCTCACGCCAACCATCTTGTCAGCATAGCCGAAGTGTGCCTCGCCCTCGGCGGCGGCTGGCAGGAATAACCCGCTACTCCATCCTTATTCAAGGAGCATACCATAATGGCCAGACTTTTTAAGCTTGCGCCCGCTTTGCTGGCGCTTCCCTTCCTCCTTGTCGGCTGCGATCAGCTGAGCGGCCTCATTTCCAAGAAGGACAACGCCGCTCAGGCGCCTCAGGCCCGCGTGACGCGCGTGACCACCGTTAAAATGACTCCGCACAAGGTGGACATTCAGCGTGAGCTCACGGGCCGCACCGTGGCCTACCGCTGGGCCGAAGTGCGTCCCGAAGTGGGCGGCATCCTCAAGGAACGCTGCTTCACCGAAGGCGCCATGGTCAAGGAAGGCGACGTGCTCTACCGCATCGAACCCGACACCTACAAGGCCGCCCTCGACAAGGCCCGCGCCGATCTCGCGAGCGCCGAGGCCAACCTCAACGTGACGAAGCTTCGCGAACGCCGCACGGCCAGCATGCTGAAGACCAAGTCGGTAAGCCAGCAGGACTACGACGACGTGAAGGCCACCCTGCGTCAGGCCCAGGCCTCCGTGCAGTCGTGCAAGGCCGCCGTGGACTCCGCGGAAATCAACTACCGCCGTACCGAGGTGCGCGCCCCCATAAGCGGCCGCATCACCCTCAGCAACTTCACCGTGGGCGCGCTGCTCACCGCAAGCCAGGCCTCGCCGCTTGCCACCATCTACCAGACCGACCCCATGTACGTGGAAGTGTCGCAGTCTTCCGACGACCTGTATTCCCTGCAGAAGCAGCTCGGCGAACGCGGCGACCTCAAGGACGTGACTCCCTCCGACATCAAGGCCACGCTCACCATGCACGACGGCTCCTTCTACCCCGCCGCCGGTCACCTCAACTTCACCGGCGTGAACGTGGATCAGACCACCAACACCGTCACCCTGCGCGCCGAATTCCCCAACGCCGCCAACGTGCTGCTGCCCGGCCTGTTCGTGCGCGTCAACGTGGTCATGGGGCAGGACGATCAGGCCATTCTCGCCCCGCAGAAGGCCGTTCTGCGCGATCTGAAGGGCCTGCCCTACGTCTATGTGGTCAAGGACGGCATGGCCGAGCGCCGCAACATCACCATCAGCCACGCCATAGGCAACGACTGGTACGTGACGGACGGCCTCAAGCTCGGCGAGGAAATCGTGCTCAACGGCGTTCACAACACCCGCGGCGGACAGCCCGTGCAGGTGGTCACCGAAGAGCAAATGAAGGCTGATGAGGCCGCCGGAGGCAGCAAGTAATGCTTTCCCGCTTTTTCATCCATCACCCCATATTCGCATGGGTGCTGGCCATCGTCACCATGCTTTTCGGTGTGCTGGCCATCTTCACCATGCCCATATCGCAGTACCCGGAAGTGGCCTCGCCTTCCATACTCATCAACACGCGTTACTCGGGCGCTTCCCCCACCACCGTGGACCAGACCGTGACGCAGGTCATCGAACAGAACATGACCGGCATCGACAACCTGATCTACATGCAGTCGAACTCCGACTCCTCCGGCATGTCCACCATCACCCTCACCTTCGAGGTGGGCACCGACCCCGACGTCGCCCACATGCAGGTGCAGAACAAGGTGCAGCAGGTGCAGTCGCAGCTGCCTTCCGCCGTGCAGAGCTACGGCGTGTCGGTGTCCAAGGGCAACGACAACATGTTCATGGTCATCACCCTGTACTCGCCTGACAACAGTCAGGAGAACATCGACCTTGCCGACTACATCAGCACCAACATCAAGGATGAAATCAGCCGCACGCAGGGCGTGGGCACGGTGCAGGTGTTCGGCGGCAAGTACGTCATGCGCATCTGGCTCGATCCCGACAAGCTCACCAAGTACGAGCTCACGCCTTCGGACGTGCGCAACGCCATCACCGCCCAGAACATGGAAGTCACCGCCGGTCAGCTCGGCGCCAACATCATCGGCGGCAAGAACGATCAGGCCCTCAACGTCATCATCAAGGCCCAGAGCCTTCTGCGCAACACCACCGAATTCGAAAACGTGCTGCTCAAGGTGACCGAAGACGGTCAGCGCGTGTTCATCCGCGACGTGGCACGCGTGGCCATGGGCACCGAACTTGACGGCATCACCACCTACTACAACAACCATCCCGCCTCGGGCATAGGCGTCACCCTCGCCCCCGGCGCCAACGGCCTTGAAACCGCCAATCTGGTGAAGGCCAAGATCGAGGAACTCTCCCACTACTTCCCGGACGGCATGGCCTACGAACTGGCCTTCGACACCACGCCCCCCGTGCTCGCCTCCATCCATGAAGTGGTCAAGACCCTCGTGGAAGCCATCATTCTGGTGTTCCTCGTCATGTGGCTCTTCCTTCAGAGCTTCCGGGCCACCATCATTCCCACCATCGCCGTGCCCGTCGTTCTTCTGGGCACCATGGGCGTGCTGCTCGCCTTCGGCTACAGCATCAACACCCTGACGCTGTTCGCCATGGTTCTGGCCATCGGTCTGCTCGTCGACGACGCCATCGTGGTCGTCGAAAACGTGGAACGCGTGATTCAGGAAGAACATCTCGATCCCGTGCCCGCCACGGAAAAGTCCATGGACGAAATCAGCTCCTCGCTGATCGGCATCGGCGTGGTGCTCTCCGCCGTGTTCCTGCCCATGGCCTTCATGAGCGGCTCCACCGGCGTGATCTACCGGCAGTTCTCCGTGACCATCGTGTCCGCCATGACGCTGTCGGTGCTCGTGGCCCTCATTCTTACCCCCTCGCTCTGCGCAAGCCTGCTCAAGCCCCATTCCCAGGGCGCACAGCACGGATTCTTCGGCTGGTTCAACCGCATGTTCACCAAGAACCAGCACCGCTATGCCGGCGGCGTGCACGCCCTCGTGCAGCGCGGCGGCAGGCTCATGATCATCTACGCCGCCCTCGTGTGCGGTCTCGGCCTCGTGTACAAGCAGCTGCCCACCTCCTTCCTTCCCTCGGAAGACCAGGGCGCCATCATCACCATGCTCCAGATGCCCCCGAACGCCACGCTGGCTCAGACCACGGCTCAGTTCCAGCAGGTTTCGGACTACATCCTTAATGAAGAAAAGGACAACGTCGTTTCCTACATGTTCGTGGCCGGCTACGGCATGGGCGGCGTGGCCGAAAACACCGGCATGGGCTTCGTGAAGCTCAGGGACTACGCCGACCGCACCAAGCCCGGTCAGGACGCCGCCTCCGTGGCCGCCCGCATCCGTCAGAAGTTCGCGGGCATTCTCGACGGTCAGTTCATCGCCGCCATTCCTCCGGCCATCATCTCCCTCGGCATGACCAACGGTTTCACCATGGAACTGCAGGACAGAGGCGGCGTGGGTCATGAAAAGCTGGTGGAAGCCGGCAAGAAGCTCATGGGCGCGGCCTTCGCCAACCCCCAGATCGCCTACATCCGTCCCACCGGCATGGACGACATCACGCAGTTCAACATCCATCTGGACAACGCCAAGGCCACCAGCATGGGCCTTTCGCTCTCCAGCGTGAACTCCGACGTGTCCACCATGCTCGGCGGCACCTACGTCAACGACTTCGTGCACAACGAACGCGTGAAGAAGGTGTACGTGCAGGGCGACGCCGAGGTGCGCAAGAACCCCGAAAACCTCAACCGCATCCACTTCCGCAACGCCGCGGGACAGATGGTGCCCTTCAATGCCGTGTACTCCACCGACTGGACCTTCGGTCCCGCCGTGCTGCAGCGCTACAACGCCATGCCCGCCCTCGAATATCAGGGCGAACCCATCCCCGGCGTGGCCTCCGGCATCGCCATGGGCATCATGGAAGAGGAAGTGAAGAACCTCGGCAAGGACTTCGGCATGGAATGGACGGGCCTTTCCTATCAGGAAAAAATGGCCGGTTCCCAGACCACCATGCTGTACGCGCTCTCCGTGCTCGTCGTGTTCCTTGCTCTGGCCGCCCTGTACGAAAGCTGGTCCATCCCGTTCGCCGTGCTGCTCGTCATACCGCTCGGCATCCTCGGCGCCGTGCTCGGCACCTACTTCAAGGACCTGACCAACGACGTGTACTTCCAGGTCGGCATTCTGGCCGTCATGGGCCTCTCGTCCAAGAACGCCATTCTTATCGTGGAATTCGCACGAAACCTTCAGGCGGAAGGACGAAGCCTCATCGACGCCACCGTGGAAGCCTGCCGCATCCGTCTGCGCCCCATTCTCATGACCTCTCTGGCCTTCGGTCTGGGCGTGCTGCCCATGATGTCGGCCTCGGGCGCGGGCGCGGCCAGCCAGCACGCCGTGGGCACGGCCGTGTTCTGGGGCACCGTGTGCGCCACCTCGCTCGGCATCTTCTTCATCCCCACCTTCTTCGTGGTCATCTGCTCGCTCACCGCATGGTTCCGCAAGAAGCTGACCAGAAGACCCCGCTATGAATAAACGCTGAGTCCGCGCGACGGCTTCTCCCTCCGCCGCGCAGGACCGAAACCAAGGGCCGCCCGAAAGGACGGCCCTTTTCTGATTTAATTCATGCGACTGCATGACCACGAAAATACGGTCTTGCTCTGATCCAGCCGAAAAACTTTTCCGCACTCCCTCTTAGCTCTTCTCCTTTTCTCTTTCCAAGCTCATCATTCCCGTCTCCTCCTCGTCTTTCGAAAGACTGCCGCTCCCATGACCGGCAGTTCTGCCCTCTCTCCGAAACAACTCCCGAACATCATGGCAAGATGCAGCGTGGAGATCCTGCCAGGCAAACCGCGCTTCTGCACGCCATGGAACGCCCCCATTTTGCCGTTCTCACGCCCCCCCGCAAACGAGACGTCTCTCGGCAACGACGCCCCTCCTGTTGTTATCCTCTGGTCCGAACAGTCCCTTTCCTTCTGCGGGCATGATCCCGCCCTTCAATCAAGAAAAAGATGCGCTGAGTGCACCACTTTTCCCTCTTCGTTTTCCCTCCCCCGAAAACATTTTTTTGCCTTGCCGTAAAGAATCTTTTCCGACTTGCTCCGCCTGCAACTCGTTCTCCTGCATACGTTTCAATGAAATTCAAATCCACCGTAAAGCTCATGAACAGCTATTTAATGACAATGTAGTTTACTGCTATACAAATTAAAAATTATATGTTTAAGTGGACACAATGCTTTATGTAATATTATTCGAATTATATAAAATATATGTAAATTACATATATGAGTTCACACATACAATTATAT
>NZ_CAJJIC010000107.1 GCF_905187505.1 uncultured Mailhella sp. | reverse complement strand
CGGGAACATCGGTCGGCCACGGCAGGCGGGTGCGGCAGCACACGCCTGCACTGAGTTTGCGGCCCGAAACGCGTTCGCCAAGCATACCGGCCTTTGCGTCACGCCCCCTGCTCTGCCGCCTTTTCAAGGCACGACATTCGGCATCCGCACAAGCCCGCCGCGCGGCGAAGCCGCAAGGCGAACCAGGGGGGCGCGGGGGGAATTATTTCCCCCGCTGCCTTTCCTGCCTTTCCGGGGTCCGGGGCGGCGCCCCGGCTGCTCCAGCCTGTCCCTTTCCTCTTTCCTGCCTTTCCAGCCTCTCCCTCCTGCCTGCCCTGTGTTTTTTGACATTCGATTGAATATGCACGTTCTTGACTTGTAATATTCGTTTGAGCATATTTTAGGCGAAGACAACAATGCAAAACGAAGTTCCGTCCGGGCACGAACGGAGCGTCAAGGAGGGAGCATGACGGAGCTGATACGGATACGGGCGTCGAGTCTGCCGGAGCTTTTCGACTGTCCGGCGAGGTGGGAGGCGAAGAACATCAAGGGGATGCGTCTGCCGAGCACGGGTGCGGCGCAGCTTGGGCGCGCGGTGCATGCGGGCACGGCGCTTTTTGATCTTGGCCGGATACGGGGCGCGGGACTCAGCGCGGAGGACTGCGCGACCGAGGTGGTGAAGACCATGCGGCATCCGCGGGAAGAGGTGGACTGGGGGGATTCGAGCCCTGCGGTCATGGAAGGGATCGCGCTGGCGCTGCATCGGAAGTACTGTGCGGAGATAGCGCCGGGCTTCGATTTTGTGGACGTGGAAGCGGAGTGCCGCGGGCTGGAGATAGCGGAGCTCGGCATAGAGCTCACGGGCACGACGGACCGGGTGTATCGTGACGAGCGCGGGCGCTTCGGGATAGCGGACATCAAGACGGGAAAAAGCGCGGTGGGCGTGGACGGCACGGTACGCACGGCGGGTCACGCGGCGCAGGTGGCGGTGTACGAACTGCTTGCCGAGGAAGCCACGGGCCGGGCCATGGACGCGCCGGCGGTGATCATCGGGCTTCAGACGGCGAAGACGGACGCGGGACGACGCGCGGGCACGGGCAGCGTGACCGGAGCGCGTGAGCTGCTCGCGGGGCGGGAAGGCGCGCCGGGACTGCTGGAAGCGGCGGCGGCCATGCTGCGTTCCGGGATATTTTTCGGCAATCCGCGTTCCACGCTGTGCCATCAGAAGTATTGCCCGGCCTATGAGAGCTGCCGGTTCAGGAGGTAACATGGCCTCGATGACGCTTTCCGAACTCAGACAGGCTCCGCGCCCGACGGCGGACGCGGACTTCGTGCACGGCGAGGGCTTTGCGCTCATGGAACGCATGGCGGCGGCGCTGGCGGGTTCCGGCCTGGTGCCGGAGGAGTACCGCGCCGAGGTGCGGGAAGATGGACGCGTGATGAAGAATCCCGCGGCGGTTTCCAACTGCATGATGGCGCTTTGTGCGGCGCGACGGCTGAATCTTGATCCGTTTTCGGTGATGCAGGGGCTGCGCGTGACGGACGGAGGACCGACGTGGAGCGACGGCCTGCTGCTTGCGGGGCTTCAGGGCTGCGGGCGGTTCACGATGCCGTGCATCGGGCTTACGGACGAAGCGGCGATTGCGGAACACGCCCCTGCGGCACGCGGTGAGCAGGCCGGACGATGTGACAGGACACCCGACGAACGCGGGGAAAACGAACGACGGGGCAGGACAAGCGATGACCGCAGCCCCGAGGCGTTGGGACACGGCAAAGGTGACGGCTCCGGCAGAAACGGACGCCGCGGGAACGACGAAGGAGACAACCCGGACGCGACCGCCGGGGCGCGGATTGATGCAGACAACGCGCAGGAAGGCGCGCCCCTTGCGATGAACGGGGGAGCGGGACAGGATGGCCCCGTGCATGCAAGGACCGCGGACGCCGGGCGTTCGGACAAGGCGGCGACGGACAGCCGGCACGAGCTGAGATGCACGGTGCGCGCGCTGGAGAAGGCGACGGGGCGGGAGCTGAGCGTCTCGGCCATGCTGCCCCGCCCCGAGGGGGAAACGCCGACCGATGAGCCCGAGGAGAGGGAACAGACGGCGCTTGCGCTGCGCCGCCGGGCGCTTCTGCGGTTCTGCCGCCTGTACGCGCCCGACCTGTTCCCGGGGCTGTCGCACCATGCCTGTGACGGGGATGAGGAGCGCCCCGCGCCGCGCGCCTCTGCCGACCGCGGCGGGAACGCGCCGCGCGCGAAGGTGACGCTTGAAGAAATCGCGCGTCAGGCGAAACGCAGCCGCGAGGCGGCGCAGTCCTGTGCGGGGAAAACGACGCTGCCGGCAGGCAGGAAAGCCATCCCCGCGACGCCGGAAACGACCTGTCCCGGGGAGGACGCAAGCCCGCCAAACGACGCCGCCCGGAACAGGACCATGCGGAGCGAACACGATGCCGCCGCGACGACAACGCAGTCGGGCAAGGAAAAGGCGCGCATGACGGAAGCGAAAAACGCCGAAGGCGGGGACGACGGCCAGCCGACCAGTGCGCCGAACGGCGAAACGCCCACGAAGAAGACGAAAAAGGAAGGAGCTCCCGCAAAAGTCCCTCAGCCCTGACGTTCCCCTGAACGCGTGACCCCACGAAGCCCGGAGCGCAGAACCCCGCAGTTCTGTCCGCCGGGCTTCTTTTTTTCAAGGCTCGGCAGGGCGGAAGACGGCAAACCCTTCAAGCGATGCTTGAAGTTTTCCGCCGGCCCCTTTTCCCTTCTGCCGGAACGAGCTTCTCCCCGCCCGGCGACGGAACGTCCTCCTCCGCGATCCGCCGTACCTTTCCGTCCGCGGCACGCAAAGAAGGCCCCGTCCCGCCGCACGGGGAAGGATGACGCTTCTGAAGGGAATGCGCTTCTGAAACGCTGGACGGGCCGATGGAAACGCCTCCGTCCGAGCTTTTTCCGGGCGTCGAGGTCTTCGGGACACCTTCCGGGGGAGGCACGGCGTCCGTTTTCATTCAACACCCCAGAACTATTGATACAATCTCTTTAAATTCCTCATTCTTCAAAAGCAGGATTCAACACCTGTTTTACCAGTCCGTCGCAAAAAGAAAACTGACAGCATCATTTTTACCATATTTTTTACATAATGCTATGTAATTCTTCCCCGCAAAAGCGACGTTCACCAAAAGTTCCCCTACCCCGTCATGCTTTGATAACATAGCGGAAAAGTGTACTTTTTCGGCATTTACAATCCATTTGCCAGCAAAAAAATCATTATCAAATAACCACACAAAAAACCAGCAAAAAAATTTTGCCTCAAAAGCTATTTCGCCTTGCCGAAAAAGTACACTTTTTTAACGCCGGTCAGAGGGACAGCATGACCACCGACACAACGCCGAAATCCTCCCGTCAGAAGGAACGTCATTTCAGTCTGCGGGAATTTGTCGACTTTCGCTATCTTCCGTTCATCCGGGAGAACAAGCGCAGCTGGCAGACGGACGAGCGCTATCTGGTGAAGTACGTTCTTCCCTATCTCGGCGCGCGTGCTCTTGAATCCATCGCAGCCTCAAGCATCAACGAGTGGCTTTTGTCGTTAAAAAAGTCGGGTCTGTCGGAGAGCTCCTGCTATCGAGTGTTCTGGCTTCTGAAATACGTTCTGAACTGCGCCGTCCGCTGGAAAGAGCTCGAAAGCGACGCCGCCTTCCGCGATGCCGAATGTCCGCGCGCGCCTTCTCGCCGTTCCCCGCACGTATTGTCGCAGGACGAGCTGCGACGTCTCATTGCGCTGCTCAAGGAGCATTCCGGTCTTCCCGGCGCACGGGCCGTGCATCTTCTTCTGCTCACCGGAGCAGGCAAGGCGGAAATTCTGTCCGCCCGCTGGGAAGACGTGCTGGAGGATGAAGGCGTGCTCGTGACCGCGTCTGGGGGACGCACGCGACGCATTCCACTGAGCAGCGAAGCGCTGGAACTCATCCGCAGCCTTCCCCGCAAGGAAGGCGTGCCGTGGCTGTTCTCGTCGCCGTCGGGCGGACGCCTCACGTCGCTGTTCTACGCGTGGAATCTGATCCGCACCGGCCTCGGCAGACCGGAACTTCGCCTTCAGGATCTTCGACACAGCTTTGCCGACGCCATGCTCCGCAGAGGTCTGTGCGCCGGCGAGGTTCGCAACATCATGGGACACTACCAGCCGGAAACGCTCTCACTGACGCACACGCCGGCACTCTTGAAAAAGGAGCTGTCATGAGTTCTGCGTCCGGACCAAGAATTTCCGTCATCATTCCCGTCTACAACGTCGAAAAGTATCTTGCCCGCTGTCTGGACAGCGTGCTTGCCCAGCGCTTCCCCGACGTGGAAATTCTCTGCATAGACGACGGCTCCACGGACGGCTCTTTGTCCCTGCTTCGCGAGTACGCCGCAAAAGACTCCCGCATCCGCGTGCTGGAACAGGAAAACCGCGGCGTTTCCGCAGCGCGCAACGCCGGACTTGAGGCGGCAAAAGGCACATGGATAGCCTTCGTGGACAGCGACGACGAAGTACTGCCCGACATCTGGACCACGATTCTTGAAGACGCCGGAGACGCGGACGCCGTATGCTTCAGCGCCGAGGAACTGCGCGAGGAAAACGGACGGCGCACAAGCGTGGACTCGGGCTATTTCGACGTGCCCTTTCAGGGGCCGCAGACGCTGACCGACCAGGATCTGATCAGGCTTTCCATGACGGTGTGGGACAAACTGTTTCGCCGCGCGAAAGTTGAAGAGTGCGCCCTGCGCTTTCCTGAAGGAGTGCACTTTGAAGACAACGTGTTCGTGCTGAACTTCTTCGCCCTGAACAGGAACGTGCATTTTGAGCCGCGCAGACTGTACCGCTACATCAGACACGAGGGCTCCATCATGGACGCGGCGTTCCGCAAGAAGCCGGGACAGGCCTTCGATCTTGTCAGGATACTCGATCCCATCCACGACTTCTGGACGCGACACGCGCTTCTGCCGCAGAAAAAGACGATCTTTGAGCGCATCTGCTTTGAACGGCTGCACTTCGCTCTCGAGATATGCCTGCCGTGGGAACAGCCGGGCATCACCTACGCCGTGGCCGAACGCCTTCACAAGTGGCATCTCAGGCCGGACGACCCCTTTCTGCGGGACATTGCCGACGGAAAGGTGAGCATACGTCTCGGCTCCTTCGTGGGCAGAGATCTTTCCCTTCTTCATCTGAAGCCGCTGCAGCGGCTTCTGTACATCGGCAACGTTCACGGCAGAAAGGTTTTCTGTCTTCTGGGCTTCATCCTGTTCAGCTGGAAAAAACATCAGAACCATTGAAAACGCCATGCCCTGCTGTACGCAATTTCCCGTCATCCTTCCCGACAGCCGAACAGAGCGCTCCCGCCCGGGAGCGCTCTCATCCGTGCCAGCCCCGGCATCGAAGGACAAAGAAGTCCTCTGCTTCAACGACGCGTCGCCGGACAGCAATATTCCGGTTCTCGAGTCCCGCCGACAAAACGATGCCCGGAGAAAAATAATCCACCAGAAAAACAATCTGAAAACGACTGACGTTTTCATCGTCGTCCGGCAGACGTCCCGCAGCGGCGCTCAGCGCCGTCAAAACCGATCCGCCGCAAATCCGGATGAACGACACCTTGACGCAAGAATCTTCGACACGACCTTGCGCGGAACGTCCCTTTGCCGGGCACTGATCTTTGGCGTCGTTCAGGACATCATGGGCATACAGGCCCCAAAAACTGAAACATTCAGGGGAAAAGGGGAACAGCAGTGACTGTGAAGAACATCATCGTGGGAGCCGGCATTTCCGGCGCAACCGTAGCCCGGGTTCTTGCCGACCGGGGCGAACAGGCACTCGTGGTGGACAAGAAACCGCACATAGGGGGCAACTGCTACGATTATTACGACAGAAACGGCATCTGCATCCACAAGTACGGCACGCACATCTTTCATACGGACGTGAAGCCCGCCTGGGATTTCGTCTCCCGCTTCACGGAATGGCATCCGTACATGCACAAGGTCGTGGGCCTCATAGACGGCCAGCTCGTACCCATCCCCTTCAATCTGAACTCCATGCGTCAGGTGTTCCCGGAAGCTCTGGCCGCCCGCCTCGAAGACAAGCTCATCGCCCGTTTCGGCTTCAATAAAAAGGTCCCCATTCTCGAACTGCGCAAGACCGACGACGACGATCTCAACTTCCTTGCCGAGTACGTCTACCAGAAAGTTTTTCTCTTCTACACCATGAAGCAGTGGGGCGTGAAGCCGGAAGAGCTCGATCCTGCGGTCACCGGTCGCGTGCCCGTCTACGTGAGCCGCGACGACCGCTATTTTCAGAACCGCTGGCAGGGCATCCCGCAAAAAGGCTACACCGCCATGCTGGAAAAGATGCTCGCCCACAGGAACATCACCGTGAAGCTCGACACCTCCTGGAACGACATAAAGCAGGAATGCCGAGACTGCCGCATTTTCTACACCGGCCCGGTGGACGAACTCATGGACTGGCGCTTCGGCGATCTGCCCTACCGCAGCATCACGCTCGAGTTCCGTGAATACGATCGCGAGTTCTTCCAGTCTCATTCCGTGGTCAACTACCCGGAAAACTACGATTTCACCCGCATAGGAGAATACAAGTACTTTCTCAACGACATATCCCCCCGCACGGTGGTGTCGTTCGAGTACCCCTCGGCCTACCGCCGCGGCGTGAACGAACCGTACTACCCCATTGCCGGGGAAGAAAATGCGGCTCTGCATGAAAAGTATCTTGCCGCCGCCCACGCCGAATATCCCGACATCCATTTTCTCGGACGCCTCGGCGACTACCGGTATTACGACATGGACAAGGCCGTTGCCCGTACCCTCAAGCTCATGGAGAACCTGTAGTGCCTGCCGTATCCGTTCTCGTGCCGTGCGGCAACGTGAACGACCATGTTCGTCAGCATCTGGACTCCGTCACTGGTCGGACGCTGAAGGTCATGAATATAACATACTCCGATAATGATGCTCGTATCAACTGTGTTCTCTGCACATCCCGGCAAATACATGGGCATTGTAAAATCAGACGGCGGCCTTCTTCCAGAATCACTTAGGAATGCCTCTGGCTCCTTCATGAGCAAAGCCGACATAATTTTAACAATACATTATAACCATGCATCAATATCCTCATATAACATATAATATTCATAAGCACACATATATCATTTGATTTTTTAATTTTTTCAAGCGGATAATGGAAACCTACAATCATCGTCACACAGGATGGTATGAAGAATATGTCAGAAAACTCCATAAAGGTATCAATTGTCGTTCCGTGCTATAATGTCGAAAAATATGTTTCGCAATGCATTGAAAGCATATGCAATCAAACATTAAAAGATATAGAAATCATATGCATCAATGACGGCTCAAAAGATAATACCCTTTCGATACTTCATGATTTTCAAAATAAAGATAATAGAATAAAAATTATTGATAAAAAAAATACCGGATATGGAAACTCCGTTAATATGGGTATGGCAAAGGCTCAGGGAAAATATATCGGCATTGTCGAATCTGACGACTTTATCGAGCCGAAAATGTATGAAGAACTGTATCGTGCCGCAGAGTTTCAAAATCTTGATGTCGCTCGATGCTGCTACTATGAATATCATACGGCAGACAACAGCAATATTAAGAGAGACTTCCCCTGGGTTCCCAAGAATACCGTTTTTTGTCCATTGAATGATGACCTTGCCCCGTTCTGGCAGCAGCCTACGATATGGATCAATCTGTACCGCAGGGCATGGCTTGAAGAGAACAACATTAAATTTCTCGAAACTCCCGGAGCCTCCTATCAGGATACTTCCTTCAGTTTCAAAGTCTACAGTCTGGCGAAGAGATTCATGATGCTGGATACTGCCTATCTGCACTATCGTGTGGATAATGCAGAATCTTCAATCAACAGCAAGGGAAAAGTTTTCTGCATATGCGATGAATGGAATGAAATAAATAGTTTCCTTGACTCACATAAAGACATATATGAAAAAGTAAAATATATTGTTCCTGCCGTACAACTTGGAAATTACAGATGGAATTATAACAGATTGCAAAAAGAAGATCGTTATCCTTTCATTCTTGTATTGCATAAAGAATTGAAGAAATACATAAAAAGAAAGCAACTAAAATGGAAAAGATTTACAAAAAAAGAAAGAAGACAGTTATTCTGCATAGCGTATTTCCCGATTATAAAAAAATTTTTCAATAACAATCTTTAACTTCAAGGAACAATACTACAATGAACAATAAGATATCAGTTATCGTTCATGTCTATAACATGGAAAAGTACCTTGGTCGATGTCTCGACAGCCTTATCTGTCAAACATA
>NZ_CAJJIC010000106.1 GCF_905187505.1 uncultured Mailhella sp. | reverse complement strand
CCCCCTGCTGCGCAGGCAGCGCTCCTTTTGGGCCGCCGGATTTCCGGCGGCCCTTTTGCGTTCTTCCGTCCGCACCTCGCGCACGTCCCATCAACGGCCGAACGAAGCCGCCGCGTCTCCACGCCCCTTCCGACCGTCGGGCGCTCCCTTTTTTCATTTACAAATGCCCCGCAGAAGCATAACAATCATGACTCACGCTTTCTTTCGAGGCAGTCATGGACACCGACATTCTCATCACGGCAGCGGCCTGGTTCATAGGCGCGTTCATCAACGGGCTTACCGGCATAGGCGGCGCGCTCATCGCTCTTCCTCTGATATCGCTCTTCGCGTCTTCCAAGGACGCCATCGTGGTCAGCATGCTGTCCGGCTTCATGGTCGGGCTCATGAGCCTTCTGCTTTACTGGCGTCACATCAACGTGCGCGACGTCGCGGGATTCTGGCTGTCGGCCGTACCCGGCATTCTGCTCGGCGTGTGGACTCTGAAAATCGTCAACATCGCCTGGCTGGAACTTTTTCTCTGCATTCTTCTTGTCATGCACATCGTCGTGCAGCTCATCCAGGACTGGCTCGGCACGTGCATGGCGCCGCGCGCCGTCATGAAATACGTGTGCGGCTTCGGCGCGGGCTTCTTCAGCGGCTCGCTCGGCGTGAACGGGCCCGTCATGGCCATATACGCCTCGCTCATGTGCATGGAAAAGAACAGGGCCCGCGGATTCTTCACCAGCGCCACGGCCGCCTCGTTCGTGAGCCTGTCCGTGCTCATGGTCAACGGACTCGTGACGGAACACGTCGTTCATGCCGTGTCGTTTGTGGCGCCTGCCGCCGTAACCGGCTTCCTCTGCGCCTGGCCGCTGGCAAAGCGCATCCGTCAGGAAACCTTCCATTACGCCCTGCTCATTCTTCTGGGCGTGGCCGCGCTGTCGCTGTTCTTCCAGCTTCTGCCCTACTTCACAAGATAGCGCCTCGGCAAAGCGCCCTCCGACTCCGGATCTTTTCCGCCGACCGTTCCCTCACGTCACGGCGCGGCGGAGCTTTCGTCCCTTTTTCCGCCGCGGGCAACGCCACGCCCGGGCTGCATTTCCCCGTTTCACCTTTCTTCTGAGAATTTCATGGTCAACGATCTGTTCATCATCGGCGCGGCGTGGTTCATAGGCGCATTCATCAACGGACTTACGGGCATGGGCGGCATGCTCATCGCCCTTCCGCTCATCACGCTGTTCGTATCGTCCAAGACGGTCATCCTCATCAGCATCATCACCTCGGTCATGGTCGGTCTCATGTCCTTCGCGCTCTACTGGCGCTACATCAATGTGCGGGAAGTCATAGGCTTCTGGCTTCCGGCCGTTCCGGGCATTCTCATCGGCGTGTGGACGCTGAAAATCGTGGACGTGGAAATACTGGAACTGCTGCTGTGCATCATCATCGTGCTGCACATCGTCGTGCAGCTCATGCAGGACTGGCTCGGCACCTGCATGGCTCCCCGCGCCATCATGAAATGGGGATGCGGATTCTTTGCCGGATTCTTCGGCGGTTCCATCGGCATCAACGGTCCCGTCATGGCCATGTACGCCTCGCTCATCTGCATGGAGAAAAACCAGGCCAGAGGATTCTTCACCAGCTCCACCCCGGCATCGATCATCAGTCTCGGCGTCATCATCATCCACGGCCTCATCACGGAGGAAGTCCTCCAGAGCGTCTCCTTCATCGCTCCAGCCGCCGCGGCAGGCTTTCTCTGTGCCTGGCCGCTGGCTAAGCGCATCCGGCAGGGAACCTTCCACAACGCTCTGCTCATCCTTCTGGGCGTGGCTGCGGTGTCGCTGTTCATGCGCGTCATGCCCTATCTCTCCCGCTAGCGCAGCGCCGCGCTTCCGGCGAAAAAAGCCGAACCTCGTTCAGCGCGTCTTTGCAAAAATCCCGGCAGTTCCTTCGCGAAAGGCCGCGCTTCCCGACCGATGGGAAACGCGGCTTTTTCATGCGCAAAAAGCGGCGTCGGACAAGCTCCCGGACCGACCTCCCCGGCCACTGACAAAAACGACGCGCCCGTCGCGCTCTGGCGCAACGAACACGTCGTTTCCGATCGGGAGACTTTCCCGCTTATGCTGTGCCGCGAAGAAGAAAACTGCCGGAAAGCGGCCGTTCTCTTCTCTCTCTCCGCAAAACCTAGTCCTTGCGGTAATGGCAGCCGAGGCTCTGCTTGTTCCGCAAAGCGGCCTGCGTGATGAGATAGGCCGTCTGACAGCCGTGGAAAAGATGCACGAGAGACTGCGTGAGCGGCGTGTGCTTGTAGAAGTCATGCAGATGGCTGGCCAGATCGCGCAGATCGGCAAAGGCGCGGCGCAGCCGGCTTTCCGTGCGTATGATGCCCACATAGTTCCACATGATGTGACGTATGGTGGCCCAGTCCTGCGCGATGAGGGCGGGATCGTCGTTATGCTCGTTGCCGGGATGCTTCCAGTCCGCGATTTCGGAGAAGATGCGGGCGTCGAAGCTTTCCGAGGCGATGCGTCCGGAAATGTCCCTGCCTGCGGAGATGCCCCAGAGGAGCGCTTCCAGAAGCGAGGTGCTCGCCAGACGATTCGCGCCGTGTATGCCCGTGCAGCTGCATTCGCCCACGGCATAGAGTCTGTCTAGGGTGGTTCTGCCGCGCAGATCCACAAGAATGCCGCCGCAGAAGTAATGCGCCACGGGCACGATGGGCAGAGGCTGCGTGCGCATGTCGATGCCGATTTTCCGGCAGCTCTCAAACACGGTGGGGAAACGGCGGGTCACGTCGCACTCCAGCGTGGAACAGTCGAGCAGCATGTGATTTTCACCGGTAGCCAGCATTTCGCTCACAATGGCCTGCGACACGATGTCGCGGGGCGCAAGATCGCCTCTGGGATCGTAGCGGCTCACGAAACGTTCGCCGTGGCTGTTGACCACGTGCGCCCCCTCGCCGCGCAGGGCCTCGGTGAGCAGCGGAATCTGCTGAGCGTGATTGAAAAGTCCCGTGGGATGGAACTGCATGAACTCCATGTTGGCCAGACGCACGCCCGCGCGGTGCGCCATGCTGATGCCGGAGCCCGTGGCCCAGGGATTGTTGGTGGAATACAGGTACACCTGCCCCACGCCGCCCGTGGCGAGCACGGTATGCTCGGCAAGATGAAGCTCCACCTCCTGCGTGGCTTCGTTGAAGGCGTACACGCCGAGGCACTGATTGGTGAGCTGGTAATGCCAGGCCGTGGACCGGGCATGGTGCTCGGAGGTCACGAGATCCACGGCGGAACGGCCGCCGAGCACGGTGATGTTCGGATGCTTTGCCACGGCCGCATGGATGTGTTCGATGATGCTTCTGCCCGTGTAGTCCGCGCAGTGCGCGATGCGGGGGACGGCATGTCCGCCTTCGAGCGTCATGTCCCACTTGCCGGATGCATTGCGGTCGAAGGGAACGTGCAGCTTGTCGATGAGCATGCTCTGCACGGCCTCGCCGCCGTGTTCGGCAAGAAAGCGCACGGCCTCGTCGTAGTTGTAGTCATGGCCGGCCACGAACATGTCGTGCTGAAGGGACTTCTGGTCTTCCGGATCGGTGGAAAACACGATGCCGCCCTGAGCCATGATGGAATTGCCGCCGTCCAGCTCTTCGGTGGGCATGAGAAGATGAACGTCGAACCCCTTGTCGGCCATGGTGAGCGCGGCCGCACAGCCGGCAAGGCCCGAGCCGATGACAAGAACCTGAGAACGATAACGTAATGAATTCATACAGCGACGCCTGAACTGCGGCAAGCCCGCAGCAGCGAATGGATACGAGACGTATCCGTTTTCAAGAACGTCCTTCTGCCGGGCCGGAACCGCCGCTGCGGCTCCGGCGCCATGCGGCACGGCAGAAAGCGCCTCTTTCAAGCCCGAATGCGGCGGCCGGTCCGAAGCGGGAGCGCCGGACGGCGTGCAAAAAGACGCACGCGCGGGCCGCCGGAGAGAAACTAACGGCAGTTTTCGAGCATGCGAACCAGTGACTCGCGGGCGGGAGCCTTGAGGGCTTCGTCCACATGGACCTCGCCCCGACCTTCCTCCAGCCCTTCCAGGGTGGCCAGCAGTCTTTCGGCGGTCACCTTTTCCATGTCGGCGCAGGTAGCCTGCGCCAGAGGAATGATGTTGATGCGTCCGGCATGCCGCTCCATGAGGCGGCGCACCAGATGAAATTCCGTGCCGATGCACAGCGCGGCTTCCTTTCCTTCGGCGGCCGCCTTTTCCGCTTCCTTGATGAGATAGGCGGTGGACCCGGCTCCGTCGCAGCGTTCCACCACTTCGGGGCTGCATTCGGGATGCACGAGCACGCGGCAGCCGGGGAAATGGCGGTGGAAGGCGTCGACCATGTCGGGCTTCATGAAGGATTCATGGATGGGGCAGCAGCCGGGCCAGAGCAGAAGCCGTGCCCCCTGCACCTCAGGCGTGTCCAGATTGTCGCGGGCGATGTCGAGCACGACCTGCTTGTCTTCGGGAATGCCGAGAATTCTTGCCGTGTTGCGGCCGAGATTGCGGTCGGGCAGAAAAAGCACGGACTCTCCCTGAGCAAGCGCCCACTCCAGCATGACCTTCGCGTTCGAAGACGTGCACACGGCACCGCCGAAGCGGCCCACCACGGCCTTCACGGCCAGCGAGGAATTCACATAGGCAAGGGGCACGACCTTGCGGCCGGAGGCGCTCAGCCTTTCCAGAACGCGTTCCACGTCCTCAGCGCGGGCCATGCGCGCCATGGCGCAGTCGGCCTCGTGATCGGGCAGGAACACCCGCTGTCCGGGACGGGCCAGCAGGCAGGCGGATTCCGCCATGAAATACACGCCGCAGAACACGATGTTGCGGGCCTCGATGTCCGGTATGCGGCGGGCGAGTTCCAGAGAATCACCCACGATGTCCACGTGGCGGACGATGTCGTCGGACTGATAGTGATGCCCGAGAATGACGAGATCGCTGCCGAAGCGCCTTCTGAGCTCCTCGATGCGAGCTTCCGTCGAACCGGACGCACAGGTCTTGATATCCATAAGCAAACCTCAGACGTTTCCAGAGCCTTCCGCCCCGGGAGAATACAGATTAACCGCGCTCCATCTTCATGCTGAAGTCGGCGGAAGGCGCGGAATGCGTGATGCGCCCCACGGAAATGAAGTCGGCCGGACGAAGGGGACTTGCAAGCGCGAGATCCCGAATGGTCTCGAGCGTCACGCCGCCGCTTATTTCGGCCTCGATGTCGCGGGGAATCAGGGGAAGGACCTCGGCAAGCTGCTGCGGTCCCATGTTGTCGAGCATGATGCGTTCAGGGCGGCAGGCCACGGCCTCGCGCACCTCGTCGGCGTTGCGGCACTCCACCTCGATGGGCGGACAGGGCCGGTAGCGGCTGCGCAGGGCCTCCACGGCCTTCGTGATGGAACCGGCCGCATCGATGTGATTGTCCTTGATCATCAGCATGTCCGCAAGGTTCATGCGATGATTCACGCCTCCCGCCACACGGACGGCGTATTTTTCCAGATAACGGTGTCCCGGAAGGGTCTTGCGGGTGTCGAGCAGCCGCACGCCGGTGCCTTCCAGACGATCCGCATAGGCGCGGGTGAGATTGGCCACGCCGGAAAGATGGGTCATGAGATTGAGAATGACGCGCTCGGCCTTGAGCAGCTGAATGGTGCGTCCGTGCAGATGCGCCACCACGGTGCCCTTTTCCACGAGACTGCCTTCCTTCACCTCGGCGTTCCAGGCGTCGGGCGGCATGCCTGTGATGGAAAGGACCAGACTGATGAGCGGCAGCCCCACGACCAGCGTGCGTTCCTTGGCCACGATGTAGGCCTTCGCCTCTTCCTCGGGAGGGAATATGCCGAGACTCGTCAGATCGGGCCCGTCCTCCTCCAGCGCCATGCATATGAGCCTTGAGGCAAAGTCGCAGGCCGTGCCGGAAAAAGCCGCCGCGGTGTCGGCAGGAATGACGAAGGGGGGATCAACATGAAGCTCGGGAAAGCCGTTCACGGCCATATTGGAGCTTGCTCCTGCGGCCTGAGCGTGATATTCAATATCGTCTTTGGACATGTCCGCCTCTTTACTTCTTCCGTTACGGGATGTTTCCCGAAGCAGATATTTTCCACACAATGGAGTGAAGTAACAGGCTAGGCGACCTCTCGCGATTCGTCAAGAGTGTTTGGGGAGAATACATGATATGAGTAAAAAAACACAATCACAAGCGGATATGAAAGCTGACTCCCCCTCCATCTCCTCTTCTGCCGAACGTTCATCCCTTGAAAAAAAGACGGACGTCTCCCCTGTTGCGGAGTTTTCCGGGGAAACGATGTCCCCGGGGAGCGAAAGTTCTTCCAAAGCAGTTGAAAAGACAGCTGATTCCTCAAAATTACAGACCGGCGTCCAAGAGCACGGCGCCTCCGGCACGACGGAAAAGGACGCGTCCCGCTTATCCCCGGACACGAAGAGCGCCTCGGCCGCGCACGACGTGGCGGGCTCTGCCTCGGGAGAAAAAGAGCGCGGAGACGGCGGCGAGGAGGAAGATCTGTCCCTTTATGAAACAAGCGCTCAGGAAGCGGGACTCGAGCTTTGCGGCAGCGACATCAACAGCGACGACTTCGTGCATCCCGCCGACCGAGCCGAGCATCTTGAGCAGCTTCCGCTCAACAAGCAGCTGTGCGTGCTCACGCATCTTCCCACCGAAGAGGCGGCCGAAGCGCTTGCCGAACTCGACGAGGAAGTGGCCGGCGACGTTCTGGAAAACATGGACGCCGACGACGCCGCCCGCCTCATTGCGGAAATGGACCCCGACGACGCGGTGGACATTCTCGACGAGGTGGAAGAGGGGCATCGAGACATTCTTCTGAGCAACCTGCCCGCCGACGACGCCGAAGAGCTGCGCATGCTGCTCAGCTTCGACCCCGACACCGCCGCGGGCGTGATGAATACGGACATCATCATGGTGGCCTCAAGCTCCACGGTGGACGAAGCCATTCTGCTCATACGCAGCGAGCTGGAAGAAAAGGAAATGCCCTACTACGTGTACGTGGTGGACAGTCAGGAAACGCTGGAAGGCGTCATTTCCCTGCGCGACCTCATGCTTGCGCGACCGGGCACGCTGCTTGCGAGCATGGTCAACAAGCAGGACGTCATTTCCGTACAGTACGACACCGACAAATCGGAAGTGGCGCGTCTTCTCGGCCACTACAACTTTCTCTGTCTGCCCGTGGTGGACAGGGAAGAACACCTCATGGGCGTGGTCACGCACGACGACGTTCTCGATATCATTCAGGATGAGGCAAGTTCCGACATGCTGGGCATGGTGGGTGCCGGTCAGGATGAAAACGTGGACACGCCGTGGACGCGTTCGGTGCGGATACGTCTGCCGTGGCTTGTCATCAACATGTGCACGTCCTCGCTGTCGGCCTTCATCGTGTCCATGTTCGAGGGGTCCATCGCGCAGATGGCGCTTCTTGCCGTGCTCATGCCCATGGTGGCCAATCAGGCGGGCAATACGGGACAGCAGGCTCTTGCCGTCATGATCCGCCAGCTCGCCACGGAGAGTTTCGATGCCAAGCGCTCATGGGGCGCGGTGTTCCGTGAAAGCAAAATAGGGCTCGGCACCGGCATTTTCATGGCGCTCTTAGCCTACATCGGCGTCATGTTTCTCAGCCACAACAGCATGCTCGCCACGGTCATGGGCATAGCGCTTCTGCTCGACATGCTGCTCGGCGCCGTGGCAGGCGGTGCGATTCCGCTCGTTTTGCGCGCCCTCGGCCGAGACCCCGCCCAGGCCTCCAGCATATTCCTCACGGCCCTCACCGACTCCGGAGGCTTCTTCATCTTCCTCGGCCTCGCGACCACCTTCCTTTTATAGACGCATCCGTGACGCAACTGCCCGTCTGTCCCTGACACGCTGTACGGACGCGGGGCTTGCACGACGCCCGCTGCGCTTAACGGCGGGAGTGAATCCCGCCTGCTTGCGGCCGTCGGCCGGGCTCCTGACGTCGCCCGGGGCCCCAGAGCGTTGAAAAAAGGCTGAAAGGGATGGTGGAAGGGCCCCGGAGCGTTGAAAGACGGCTTTCCGCGGCAAACGAAGTCCTGCCCGAGCGTTGAGAAACGGCAGTTCAGGCAAACAAACGCTTCCCGGAGCGTTGAACCAGCGTTCTGCCTTAAAAATCTGCCCTTCCAACCACACCGACGCTGCCGCGAAGCGGAAACATCGGTCGGCCACCGCAGGCGGGTGCGGCAACGCACGCCAGCACTGACTGGACAGTCCGAAACGCGCCTTGCCGGCACTTTCGGCCTCGGCGTCGCGTCCTCCCCTGCCCTGCCCACCTTTTCAACTCCGGATTCCCGGCATCCGCACGACGCCCGCCGCGCGGCGAA
>NZ_CAJJIC010000105.1 GCF_905187505.1 uncultured Mailhella sp. | reverse complement strand
GAAGCCTCCGTAACGCTCTTTTCCTTTTTCCGCATCATTCAGTACGCATGCATCAAAAAAGCCCCGACTCTCACAACAGAGAGTCGGGGCTTTTCTTTCTTCAGCGGCAGGGCCGACACATAACAATTAAAAAGTATTGGAAGAATGGAAGGGGCGCGGGGAGGGAAGCTTTCTTCAGAAAGTTCTCTTCCCTCCCCGCACACACGCTCTATTCTTCCGTATTGTCTCCGTTGTCGGCAACGGTGTCGAAGCCGGCGACGCTGGCGCCCTCGTCGAGCTTGACGAGGCGCACGCCCATGGTGGCACGACCGACGGAGCGGACTTCATCCACGCCGAGGCGGATGATCTTGTTGGTGGAGGTAAGCAGAATGAGGGAATCGGTATCGGCAACGGGCATGGCTCCGATGACGTTGCCGGTCTTGGGGGACACCTTGAAGTTGATGAGGCCTATGCCGCCGCGGCTCTGCATTCGGTAGAGGTCTATCTTGGTGCGCTTGCCGTAGCCCAGGGCGGAAACCGTCATGATCATGGTGGAATTGTCGCCGTCCTTCACGGTGACGCAGGCCACCACGGAATCGCCGCGGCGCAGTCCTATGCCCTTCACGCCGGAGGCGCTGCGTCCCATGGGACGCACGTCCGGCATGGCGAAGCGTATGGCCATGCCGTGGGCCGTGGCGAGCACCACGTGGTCGGAATCCGTCACTTCCCGCACGGCGATGAGCTCATCGCCTTCCTTAAGACCGAGAGCGATGAGACCGCTCTTGCGGCAGCGGGCATAGAGAGACGCGCTGGAGCGCTTGACCATACCGTGCTTGGTGGTGAACAGGAAATAGCTGTTTTCGGCAAATTCACGCACGGTAAGGGCGTTGGCGACCCATTCATCCTTTTCCAGGGGAAGCAGGTTGGCGATGTGCATTCCCTTGGCGGTGCGGCTTCCTTCCGGCACCTGATGCACCTTGAGCTGATGCATGCGGCCCTTGTTGGTGAAAAGCAGCAGATACTGATGATTGGTCGTGGTGAGAAATTCCTGCACGAAATCGTCTTCGGAGGTATGCAGACCGGCTATTCCCTTGCCGCCCCTCTTCTGCTGCTGATAGTTGGTCAGCGTGGTGCGCTTGATGTAGCCTCGACGCGACAAGGTGATGACCACATCTTCGTCGGGAATGAGGTCTTCAATGTCGATGCCGGAAAGCTCGTCCATGACCACTTCCGTGCGGCGGGGCGTGGCATAGGTGGTCTTGATGTACTGGGTTTCCTCGCGCAGCACGCCGCGCAGCACTTCGGGGTCCTCGAGAATGGAGGTCAGGTAGGCGATGAGCTTCTGCAGTTCACGGAATTCATCCAGAAGCTTGTCGCGTTCCAGACCGGTAAGACGCTGCAGACGCATGTCCAGAATGCTCTGAGCCTGAATTTCCGTAAAGCCGAAACGATCCACAAGGCCGGACTTGGCCTCCTGCGGCGTTGCCGAACCGCGGATGAGCTCGACGATCTCGTCGATGATGTCGAGCGCCTTGAGCAGACCTTCCACGATGTGGGCACGGGCCTGCGCCTTTTCCAGATCGAAACGGGTGCGCCTTATGACGACTTCCCGGCGATGATCAAGGAAGCAGGTGAGAGCCGTGCGCAGATTGAGCTGCTGAGGCTTGTTGTCCACCACGGCCAGCATGTTGATGCCGAAGGAAGTTTCCAGCGGCGTATACTTATACAGGGCGTTGATGACGAGTTCGGGAATGGTTCCCCGACGCAGGTCGAGAATGATGCGGATGCCCTTCTTGTCGGACAGGTCGCGCAGATCGGTCACGCCGTCGAGCTTGCGGTCGTTGACGAGGGCCGCAATCTTGGTGACAAGCACGGACTTGTTGAGCGCATAGGGAATCTCGCGGATGACCACGGACTGCTGGCCCTTCTTGCGTTCCTCCACTTCCACGCGACCGCGCACCTTCACCACGCCGCGGCCCGTGCGGTAGGCGTCGAGCAGCCCCTGACCGGCATAGACGAAACCGGCGGTAGGGAAGTCAGGGCCGTGCACGAGATCAATGAGATCGTCCACCGTGCAGTCGGGCTCGTCGATGAGACGAAGCAGCGCGTCGCACAGTTCCCCGAGGTTGTGGGGAGGAATGTTGGTGGCCATGCCCACGGCGATGCCTGAAGAGCCGTTGAGCAGAAGGTTGGGCACCTTGGTGGGCAGGACTTCGGGCTCCTGCTCCGAACCGTCGTAGTTGGGACGAAAATCCACGGTCTTCTTCTCGATGTCGTCCAGGAACTCGGACGCGAGACGGGACATGCGCACTTCGGTGTATCGCATGGCGGCGGCGGAGTCGCCGTCGATGGAACCGAAGTTTCCCTGACCGTCTTCCAGAGGATCGCGCATGTTGAAGTCCTGAGCCATGCGCACAAGGGCACCATACACGGCGAAATCGCCGTGAGGATGGTACTTGCCTATGACGTCGCCGACCACGCGGGCGCTCTTCTTGGTAGGCCGGTTGTAGGTATTGGCCATCTGCGACTGCGCAAAGAGAATGCGGCGATGCACGGGCTTGAGACCGTCGCGGGCATCGGGAATGGCGCGGCCTATGATGACGCTGAGCGAATAGGCCAGATAGGACTGGCGCAGCTCTTTTTCTATGTCGACTTTAAATTCTGCCACGGTAGGGATCCTTTGGGCGATGTTTTACGTAACGTTCCCTGAAAGGAAGGCGACGCTCCGAAGACAGGAGCGTCCCTTTCATCAGATGTCGAGGTCTTCCATGGAAAGCGCGTTGCGAATGATGAAATCGCGACGCAGGTCGGCGCGGTCGCCCATGAGTTCCTCAATGGTATCGGACGCGGCCTGCGCATCCTCGATGGAAACCTGCAGAAGCGCTCTCTTTTCAGGGTTCATGGTGGTCATTTCCAGCTGTTCGGGATTCATTTCACCGAGACCTTTGTAGCGCTGGATGTTGAAGCCCTTGCGGGCCTCGGCATAGGCGGATTCACGCAGATCGAAGTAGTCCTTCACCTCACGGCTGGACTCGGAGCTTGAAAGCGTCACGGGGAAGGTGCCGCAGGCATTCTGAAGGGAAGTCCAGACCTGGCGGGCCTGACGATACATGCGGGAGTGGAAGAACTCCACGGCAAGACGCGTGCGGTGTCCGCTCTTGTTTTCAAAGATGAGGAAGGCACGTTCGTCGTCTTCCTGACTTTCC
Organism: uncultured Mailhella sp.; assembly: GCF_905187505.1. Taxonomy (GTDB): domain Bacteria; phylum Desulfobacterota; class Desulfovibrionia; order Desulfovibrionales; family Desulfovibrionaceae; genus Mailhella. The sequence continues at coordinate 5,303 of NZ_CAJJIC010000105.1, read as the reverse complement.
ACTTCGAGACGGGCCGCATAGCCCTGTTCCTCCATCCAGAGGCGGAACTTTTCGGAAAGGCCGGTTTCGGCCATGGCGGGAGTGAGGTCTTCGTCGAAGCGAAGGAAGGAAAGAAAAAGCTCGCGGGAAATGGCGGAATTTTCCGCTTCCTTCACGGACTTTTCCAGCTCGTCGATGCTCTTGAGCAGCGAGATGAGCTCGCCGCCGCGATAGGTCTTGCCGTCCGAGGTGGTCACGGACACGCCTTCGGACAGACGCTGAAGCAGAAATTCGTCGAGCTCGTTGTCGTCCTTCAGGAACTTGATGGTATTGCTGCCCTTCTTGATGCCGTAAAGCGGAGGCTGGGCAATGTAGATGTGCCCTTCCTCAATGAGCTTGGGATAGTAGCGGAAAAAGAAGGTGAGCATGAGCGTGCAGATGTGCGCGCCGTCGACGTCGGCATCGGTCATGATGATGATCTTGTGATAGCGCAGCTTGGAGTAATCCATGTTGTCGCCGATGCCCACGCCCATGGCCGTGATCATGTTCTTGATTTCCTCGCTGGCGAGCATGCGGTCGAAGCGGGCGCGTTCCACGTTCAGAATCTTGCCGCGCAGCGGAAGAATGGCCTGCGTCATGGGGTTGCGGCCCTGCTTGGCGGAACCGCCTGCCGAATCGCCTTCCACGATGAACACTTCACATTCCGAAGGATCCTTGCTCTGACAGTCGGCCAGCTTGCCGGGCAGGGAATTGTCGGAAAGGGCTCCCTTGCGGCGGACGAGCTCGCGGGCTCTGCGCGCGGCCTCGCGGGCGCGGGAAGCTTCCGTGGCCTTTTCGATGATGACGCGGACGTCCTTGGGGTGCTCCTGAAAATACTGATCGAGCACGTTGTAGACCACGCCGTTCACGATGCCCACCACTTCGCTGTTGCCGAGCTTGGTCTTGGTCTGCCCTTCAAACTGAGGCTGGGGAAGCTTCACGCTGATAATGGCCGTAAGGCCTTCGCGCACGTCGTCGCCGGAAAGGCTGTCGCCCTTGAGCTTCTTCTGAAGATCGGGCTGGCTCTTCACGTAGTTGTTGATGGCGCGGGTGAGCGCCGTCTTGAAGCCGGCAAGATGCGTTCCGCCTTCATGCGTGCGGATGTTGTTGGCGAAGGTGAGCGTCTTTTCGCTGAACCCGGAGTTGTACTGCAGGGCGAAGTCCACCGTCACGTTGTCCTGAATGCCCTCGCCGCTGATGATGGGATGCAGTCCGGTCTCGTTGCTGTTCAGATCCTTCACGAACTGCTCAAGACCGCCTTCGGCGTGGTAGGTGTGCGTTTCGTTGGTGCGCTCGTCATTGCAGATGATGGTCAGCCCCTTGTTGAGGTAGGCCAGCTCTTCAAAGCGCTTCTTCAGAATATCAAATGAAAAGACGGTGGTCTCGAAAATTTCCTCGTCGGGCAGGAAGCGGACCGTGGTGCCGTGACCTTCCGCATTGCCGAGGCATTCCAGATCGGTCACCGGAACGCCGCGCTCGTAACGCTGACGCCAGCGCTTGCCGTCGCGACGGACAATGACTTCGAGACGGGAAGAAAGAGCATTCACGCAGGAGACGCCCACGCCGTGCAGACCGCCGGAAACCTTGTAGGCATTGTTGTCGAACTTGCCGCCCGCGTGCAGTTTGGTCATGACTACCTGAACGGCCGGAATTCCCAGCTTGGGATGTATGTCCACGGGAATGCCGCGACCGTTATCCCGCACCGTAACGCTGTTGTCCATGTGCAGGATGACTTCAACCTTGTTGCAGAAGCCGGCCATGGCTTCATCTATGGAGTTGTCGACCACTTCGTAGACAAGATGATGAAGACCATGGATGTCCGTGCTGCCTATATACATGGCCGGCCGCTTGCGGACCGCCATAAGACCTTCCAGAACCGTAATTGCGGACGCGTCATAAGCGGTCTTGCCGGACCGAAGATTTTCTTGGGTCATGAGAATTCCTGAGGGGGTATTTGTTAGCTCCATGCCGGAGCAGCAGAAGGAATCAGTGTACCCTATTTCAGGGAAATATTCAAATCCCGGAGAGGAGGAATATCCCCTTCCCGGCCGTTCTCCGGCGGCGACGCTTCCCCTCGGACAAAAAAAATTCCTTCGAAAAACATCGGTCACGAGCAGCGCGCAACCATGTTTCCCGAAGGAAAAGCAAGACACGGAAAAAAGAAACGAACTACTTCTTTTCGTCCATACCTTCCATCAGTTCTTCCAGAGTAATGCCATGATATCTGGCGGAGGCATGAACTTTTGCCATAAAAGCCTTGCGCTCGGCCGGAGTGTCCTTTTCCTTCAGGATACTCCGCATCCAGTTCACCATACGCACACGTTCACGAGCCTTGGTTTCCTCGGGGGTTTCCGTGTTCTCCACGTCGTCAAGAAAGTATCCCATGTCGCCTTTCCTTCTTCAAGCGCAATCGCAAGTTTCACAGTTTACGGTAAAAAATCAAACCGGGGATGCGTCACATCTCATCCTCTTCCCATACGTCGGGAAGGGCAAGGCGCAGCCAGAAGCGCCTCAGCGTTTCCATCATTCCGGCGCAGGAAGGATCAACGTCGCAACGCCCTCCCGGCAGGGTATCATACATGTCCACCCCGTCAGGAACAGCATTCTCGGAGCGAATCATGTTGAGAACCGCCGAAAACAGGGAGCGGACCTGCTCTTCCCCCATAAGCTCAATAGCAAACTTGATCCGCGGCACCAGCAGCTTTGAACGCGATGCCCGATCGGCGCCATTTACTTCCGCCCACTGCTCGTAGGCTTCGGCATATTCATGCCTGAATTTATGATTTTTGTATAGAACCTGATCAAAATACTTGCGATCATTATTGAAAATCTGTCTTCTCGTCAGTTCAGGCCAGCGTCCGAAGCCCATAGGCTGTTCAAAAAAATCCTTCATAAACACTCCATGAGTCACGTTCGCCGCACTTCCCGGAAGCGGATTAACAAACAAGGGGCGGCCGAAGCCGCCCCTTTGCACAACCTTGTCTAACGAATCAGATAAGGAACGGTTTCAAGTTCGAGAGCATTCGTACGGCAGACGAAACGGCAGACGTCGCAGTACCAGCAGTCATCGCGATACTTCATATACGGCATATGCGTCTCTTCGTCCATTCTGAGCACGTCGCGAGGGCAGTATTCCACGCAGTAGCCGCATCCTACGCACTTGTCGGGATCTACCTTAACCCATTCATATTTGCCGCAATCAGTTCTTTCCATGACTTGCCTCCTTACGCCTTCTTGTGCATCTTGGGGAAGATACGCTTGGGAATTTCCATGCCTTCGCGATTGTACTTTTCAACGATCCACGGGTCAGTGTTGTCATTGGCAGGATGGACAAAGCCCTGGCCGATGTTGAGATCCATCTTGGGATATTCGTATTCCAGACGGGTCGGGAAGTCCCACTTGTACGCGGGAACTTCGCGCTTCTCGCATTCCATTTCGCCAGTGCTCATGTTCTTCTTCACGACAACATACTGACGATCCCATTCGGCCTTGCGTTCGGGGCAGGCCAGACGATAGTGGCTGAGGCCCCAGCGGCTTTCGGTACGGAACAGGGAGGCTTTGGCAGCCATTTCGGCGCAGTCGGTGATGCTCTGCACTTCGGTGGCACGGATGAGATCGTGATAGTCGCACACCTTGACGTGAGGCAGATCTTCACGACGAATGCGTTCAACCCACCACAGCATCTTGTTCATGAGAGGATCGCTCTTGGGCGGAGTCAGGTACTGGCTGACCTTGGTACGAATCTTGGTTTCCACGAGTTCGACGGGCAGGCCTTCCTTCTCGTCGACCTTCAGAGGCGCGCTGACTTCAGCCCAGGTCTGTTCCGGATCGGGCAGCTTGCCGGGACGACCGTGCTTGGCCGCGTAATCGGCAGCCATGCGGCCGGCGATGGCGCCGAAGACGAAGGCGCCGGTAAGATACTGCTGAGGAACGGCGGCGCAGTCACCGGCAGCAAAGAGGCCGGGAACCGTGGTTTCGGTATCGGCATTGACGAGAATGCCGGAGTCGCTGTGGCCGGAGCACAGGGTGATTTCTTCCATGCCCTGTTCCACGGAGTCCCAGCAATGGTAGTCTTCGTTGCGCTGCTTGTGGAACTGGCCGCGAACGGTACGTTCCGTGCCCCACAGAACCTTTTCCAGACCCTTGAGGGTTTCTTCAGGCAGATGGTCGAGCTTAAGATACACGGGACCACGGCCTTCCATGAATTCACGCCAGACGGCCAGGAACATGTCGCCGGACCAGTAGCCGTGAGACCAGTACTTCTGACCGAGGGCGTTGACGCCGTAACCGCCGCGGGGAATGACCACGTAACCGCAGGCAGGACCGTTGAAGTCCTTCATGAGAAGGTTGGTCTGGAAGCATTCCATGTTCACCATTTCGGCGCCGGCATGGTACGCCATGGCGAAACCGTCACCGGTGTTGCCGGGGAATTCATAAATGCCGCTCAGATAGCCGTCACGAGGCATGCCGAACTTGCCGACGCAGCCGGCGGTAAGAACGACGGCGGGAGCTTCAATCTGATAGTAGTCGCCGCTGCGCATGTTGAAGGCGAACACGCCGGCGATCTTGCCGTTGTCGTCGGTCAGCAGACGGCAGGCGGGAGTACGGTCAAGAACGATGCAGCCGAGTCTGCGAACTTCGCGAGCAAGACCACGCTTGATGTCTTCGCCGTCCATGGCGAGATAGAGGGCCTTGTTGGTGGGATGCAGGTAGCTGGCCTTGTAGTTGCCGTTCTTGTCCAGCGGGAAGAGGTCGCCGGGCTTGCGGTCCGTATACTTTTCCAGGTCCTTGATGATGGCAAGGGAGTCACGACCCAGCACATACGCGCATTCCTGGTCGATGATACCTTCCGTTACCTTGGTCAGGGCTTCAACAACGTCTTCAGGGGTGCCGTAGCCGGGAACGGCCACGATGTTGAGGGCATCCATGCCGCGACCGATAGCACCAGAGGTTTCGATCGGGCCTTTATCAACGACTACCACGCGGCAGTCAGGATTGGTCTCCTTGGCTTTGATAGCAGCGAAAGTACCGGCGCTGCCGCCACCCATAATGATAACATCCGCTTCAATCTTTTTTACGCTCATGAAGATTCTCCTCACGCATTAGAGAGAAAAACAAAAACAGCCTCGACCAAGTAAACCTGAAAGAAAACTCCTATTGTTATAATGTTATCACCCATCTGACATATGCCATCTGTAAGTATCTACATCAGATAGGGATTATACAATACATACAAAAGTCATTTTTAATATTCGCCATCATATCAAAAACTCTTTGTATGCATC
>NZ_CAJJIC010000104.1 GCF_905187505.1 uncultured Mailhella sp. | reverse complement strand
GTCCCATGCCCCAGACCCGTGAGCACATCCTGCTCGCCCGTCAGGTCGGCGTGCCCTACATCATCGTGTTCATGAACAAGTGCGACCAGGTCGACGATCCCGAACTGCTGGACCTCGTCGAAATGGAAATGCGCGAACTTCTGAGCGCCAACGGCTTCCCGGGCGACGAAGTTCCGGTCATCCGCGGTTCCGCTCTGAACGCCCTGAACTGCAACGACTGGCAGGCTCCTGATGCCAAGTGCATCCTCGACCTGCTCGACGCCTGCGACACCTACATTCCTGATCCCGTCCGCGAAACCGATAAGCCCTTCCTTATGCCTATCGAAGACGTGTTCTCCATCTCCGGCCGTGGCACCGTGGTGACCGGTCGTGTGGAACGCGGCGTGGTGAAGGTCGGTGACACCGTGGAAATCGTGGGCATCCGTCCCACCCAGACCACCACTGTGACCGGCGTTGAAATGTTCCGCAAGCTGCTCGATCAGGGCCAGGCCGGTGACAACATCGGTGCTCTGCTCCGCGGCATCAAGCGTGAAGACGTGGAACGCGGCCAGGTTCTCGCCGCTCCCAAGTCCATCACTCCTCACACCAAGTTCAAGTCTGAAGTGTACGTTCTGAGCAAGGACGAAGGCGGCCGCCACACTCCCTTCTTCTCCGGCTACCGTCCTCAGTTCTATTTCCGCACCACCGACATCACCGGCGTCATCAAGCTGGCTGAAGGCGTGGAAATGGTCATGCCCGGCGACAACGCCACCTTCAATGTTGAACTCATCCATCCCATCGCCATGGCTCCCGGTGAACGCTTCGCTATCCGCGAAGGCGGCCACACCGTCGGCTCCGGCGTGGTGACTGAAATCCTGGAGTAATACCATGCGCGTGAACATCCTGCTCGCTTGCACGGAATGCAAGCGCCGCAACTACGCCACGGTTAAGAACAAGAAGAACACTACCGGTCGTCTTGAGGTCATGAAGTACTGCCCCTGGGACAAGAAACATACGACTCATCGCGAAGCGAAGTAGTGCTTCATAGCGCAGGCCAGTAGCTCCAACGGCAGAGCGGCGGTCTCCAAAACCGCACGTTGGGGGTTCGAATCCCTCCTGGCCTGCCATTTCTTTTGTCTTTTCAGTTTTGAGGCTAACATGAGCAAAAAACAGAGTGACGCCGCGGAAGCTAATTCCCAGGCAAAAGCGGCTCCCGCCACTGCCTCCAGCAAGTCCGGCCAGACCGCTGGCGAAGATCGCGGCCTGATGGCGCGCTTTGCTGCATTCAGGGATTATCTTCTCCTGTCTCGCGTCGAGCTGCGCAAGGTCAGCTGGCCCAACTGGAAAGAAACCCGTACCACCAGCATGGTGGTGCTCGGCTTTGTTGCCGTCATGGCCATCCTTCTCGGAGTGGTGGATCTCATCCTTTCCAGCCTGGTTCGTCTGATCCTTGCCTGAGAGGTCGATTCCGTTCACTCTTTTCCACATCCGATAAGGGTAAAATACAATGGCTGAGCAAGAAAGCATCACCGAATTCCCTGTCAATTCTGAATCTGCCGCTCAGGATGCCGGCCACTGGTACATCCTGCATACGTACTCCGGCTTCGAGCAGAGAGTCGAGCAGATGATCCGGGAACTGATGCGCACTGGCCAGGACAAGGGCTGCATCCACGATGTGGTCGTGCCCACCGAACGAGTCATCGAACTCGGCAAGGGCGGTCAGAAGCGTACCACCACCAGAAAGTTCTATCCCGGATACGTCATGGTCCGCATGACGATGACCGACCTCTCCTGGCATCTGGTTCAGAACATCCCCAAAGTCACCGGCTTTGTGGGAGGGAAAAATCGTCCTGCACCTATGGGTCCTGGTGAAGCGGAACGCATTCTTTCGTTGATGGAAACCCGTCAGGAACAGCCTCGTCCCAAGTTCAACTTCGACCGCGGTGATGAGGTCAGGGTCATTGATGGCCCCTTCGGCGGTTTCAACGGCGTGGTGGAAGAAGTCAACTACGACAAAGGCAAGCTCAAGGTGTCCGTGTCCATCTTCGGCCGCCAGACGCCCGTGGAACTCGATTTCATCCAGGTGACCAAGGGCTGAGCCCTCACCCGAAATTTCTGCTCCGGATTGTTTCATCGACAGATGTCAGGCCTGAGCCTGAACCGCAAAATAAGGATTAACGACAATGGCCAAGAAAGAAGTTGCCAAGATCAAACTGCAGATTCCTGCTGGTGCTGCCAACCCCTCTCCGCCCGTTGGTCCCGCTCTGGGCCAGCACGGCGTGAACATCATGGGCTTCTGCAAGGAATTCAATGCTCGTACTCAGGATCAGAAGGGCATGATCATCCCCGTGATCATCACGGTGTATGCCGACCGCTCCTTCACCTTCGTGACCAAGACGCCTCCGGCTCCCGTTCTGCTGATGAAGGCCGCCAAGGTTGAAAAGGGATCCGGCGAGCCCAACCGTACCAAGGTTGGTTCCGTGACCATGGCTCAGGTCGAGGAAATCGCCAAGCTGAAGATGCCCGACCTGAACTGCAAGGATCTCGAAGGCGCCGTGCGCAACATCATGGGCACCGCGCGCAGCATGGGACTGGACGTTAAGTAACAACGTTCAGGTGGCAAGACGGCGTCCGTACGTGTGATATGTGGGCGCGTTCATCGCGCCGCGCCTATTTCGTTGGATTCGGCCGTACTGCCGGCCTTTGCCGGCAGGAGATTCGAGACGACAAGCGCAAAGAAAGGAATACCATCATGCCTACGCATGGAAAAAAATATCGCAATTCGCTGGAAGGCATCGATCTGACCCAGCGTTTTTCCGTGGAGGACGCGGTTGCCAAGTCCCTTGGCGCTTCCTTCGCCAAATTTGATGAAACGGTTGACGTCGCCCTCCGTCTGGGCGTCGATCCCAAGTACTCCGACCAGATGGTCCGCGGTGCTGTTTCCCTTCCTCATGGCCTCGGCAAGACCGTCCGCGTGGCCGTGTTCTGCAAGGGTGACAAGCAGGCTGAAGCCCGTGCCGCCGGTGCCGACGTGGTCGGTGCCGAAGACCTCGTCGCCCAGATCAAGGGCGGCTGGCTGGAATTCGACGCCGCCGTCGCCGCTCCCGACGTCATGGCTCTCGTGGGTCAGGTCGGTCGTGTGCTCGGCCCCCGCGGCCTGATGCCCAACGCCAAGACCGGCACCGTCACCTTCGACGTTGCCAAGGCCGTTCAGGAACTGAAGGCCGGTCGCGTGGACTTCAAGGTTGACAAGGCCGGCGTGCTGCACGCCCCCCTCGGCAAGGTTTCCTTCGGACCTGAAAAGATCCTCGGCAACCTCAAGGCTCTGCTCGACGCCGTCGTGCGCCTGAAGCCTTCCGCCGCCAAGGGCCAGTACATGCTTTCCATGACCGTTTCCACCACCATGGGCCCCGGCTTCAAGGTCGACATGGCCCAGTGCAAGAAGTTCATCGAAGGCTAAGTGAAGGGCATCCCGCAAGGGATGCCTTCCGCCTTTCCAATATTTAGGCTAGGGAAGGAATTTCGGGTCGAAGACGGCAGGTGACGAAAGTCTTAATAGCCTGCTCAGACAGATTCTTTGGCTCGGCATTCCACAAGACAAAACACCCAATCGTGAGGAGCATCACGTGAAGAACAGGTCTGAAAAAGCCGTAATCATCGAGCAGGTCAAGGAAGTTGCCTCTCGTGCCTCGTTTGCGGTTGTGACCGACTTCAAGGGTATGTCGGTGGAAGAGCTGACCGGGCTCCGTGTGGCGCTGCGCGCCGCTGGCGGCGAATATCACGTCGTCAAGAACACTCTTGCCCGCATCGCTTTAGCAGACACCGAACACAGCTCCATCTCTTCTTCTCTGAAGGATAACTGTGCCATTGCCCTTGGATTCAATGATCCGGTCGGTGTGGCCAAGGCTCTCACGGACTTCGCCAAGACCAACAACAAGCTTGAGATCCGTCAGGCCAGCCTCGACGGCAAGGCCCTGACCCCCGCTCAGGTGGCCGATCTCGCCAAGCTGCCTTCCAAGGAACAGCTGCTTGCTCAGGCTCTGGCGACCATGAACGCCGTGCCCACCAATTTTGTGTCTCTCATGGCCAATATGGTTCGTCCTCTTCTGTACGCCCTCAAGGCTATCGAAGAGAAGAAGGCCGCCTAACGGCGTCCTTTGGCTGCCATTTCGCCCCAAACCATCAAAGTCAAAGAATTTTTTTAAGGAGTCATTACCATGGCCGATATCACCAAGGAACAGGTTGTTGAGTTCATCTCCAACATGACCGTGCTCGAACTGGCTGAATTCATCAAGGAACTCGAAGAGAAGTTCGGCGTTTCCGCCGCTGCTCCCGCCGTTGCCGTTGCCGCTGCTCCCGCCGCTGCCGCTCCTGCTGAAGAAGAAAAGACCGAATTCGACGTTATCCTGAAGGAAGTCGGCGCCAACAAGATCGGCGTCATCAAGGTCGTGCGCGCCCTCACCGGCCTCGGCCTCAAGGAAGCCAAGGAAAAGGTCGACAACGCTCCTTCCACCCTGAAGGAAGCTGTCTCCAAGGAAGACGCCGAAGCTGCCAAGAAGGAACTCACCGAAGCCGGCGCTACCGTCGAAATCAAGTAAGTTCCCTTCACAGCGATGTGAATATGAAGCCCCCTCAGCCCGAGGGGGCTTTTTTTGTTTAAATCTTCGTATGTCGGAACGTGCAGACGACGGAAAAAGACAGGCGCCGCTTGGCAATTTATGGGAGTTTTTTCGACGCGTTTTGGGATGGCGGGAATGTTTCTGTCTTGCCGATTCGAAGGAGCAGGGGAGTCCCCGGCCGTGAACGCCTGAGCCTGCGGCGCTTTCAGGAGAAGGCAGAGGGGGAGGAAACGGCACGATTGGCGTGTCGTCGGTCAGGGGGGCGGAGAGTTCATCGGATGACGGGCTGCTGTTGTTGCAGCGGGCAGAGGGAGAGGCGAGTTTTTTTGCAGGGGGAAAAAATGAGCCGGAGTGTTCCGCCCGGAGGCGGTCTGTCGTGATGCAGGCAGATGAAAGCCTGAACAGGGCCGGGCGCGTGTCTGCCTTTGGCAGATCGTGACGTTTTGTCCGTACGGGGAGAAGGGCGGACGCCGTACGGGCCGAAGCGTCGGTCGCAGGACGGGCCTTTGCAGGGGCTACAGCGCACGGGTAAGGAAGACCTGTTCGTCCGCGTCGTTTTTCGTTGCAGGGAAAAGCGCATCACTCCGGGAAGAGGCCTGTCGTCCATGGGGCATCAGGAGGGAGCGCCGGCGGACAAAAGCCGGAGGGACCCGCTCTGTCGGTTCTCCGGCCGGAATTGTCGGAAATGAGTGCCTCTTGTGTCCGTTGGCGATGACGTGCGGAGAAAAGGACATTTCAGGAACGGCGTGCGTGGTTTTCCATGACAGGGCATCGCCTCATGCTCATCCGGGGAAAATGAACGTCGTGAGATGCGTTCAGGTCTTTTTTTCGGCGCATTGTTTTTGACGTGAGAAAAATTGGTTCCCGCAGGACGCGCATTGCATGGTCATGGGGCATGATGTTCTCTTCATGGCGCATTGATGGACGGAAACACGCCGTCAGGAAATTTTTTCCGCGCCTCCATTGAAGAGAGGAGGGGCAAAGATACATGGATTTTTTGGAAAAAAAAGAAAAAAAATGAAAAATCCTGCTTGTCAACAGAAACAGGAATTGTTTTTTGCAAAAAAATGGGCTATCCTGAAATATGGAAAATAGTCTGGGGAAAACACTTGCTATTTGCCTGATAAGGGGTTAGTCTGACTGACTCATTAGGATAATCTCTACGGACGGATATGCAGGCATCACACATTGAACGATCCTTATGACCAGATGCCATAAACCGCAGGCAACGCCCCTTCCGAGGCAAGGAAAGGGGGGCTTTGTTGCCTGTTTTTTCGCGTCTGCACTTTTTGTGTCAAGGCTTTCTTCCGTACGTCAATTTTCCGGCGCAGGGCCGGACAACTGCCATTCTTGAGGTAAAGTAATGGGTCAGCTTACGAAGCAATTCGGCAAAATCAAAGTGTCCATTCCCATTCCGCACCTTTTGAATCTTCAGGTGGACTCTTACAGCGCCTTCCTTCAGGAAGGGCGCAAGGAATCGGAACGCGACCCTCACGTGGGACTCGAAGGAGTCTTCCGGTCGGTGTTCCCCATCGAAGATTTTAATCGCACCGCCAGCCTGGAATATCTGGGCTATGAGATAAGCGAGCCAAAGTATGATCAGGCCGAGTGCATTTCCAAGGGTCTGACCTACGAAGCTCCCGTGCGCATCAAGGTACGTCTCGATATCTACGACGTCGATGAAGCCACAGGTACCCGCACCTACCGTGACGGCAAGGAACAGGACATCTATTTCGGCACGCTTCCGCTGATGACCGAAAAGGGCACCTTCATCGTCAACGGCACGGAACGCGTCATCGTCAATCAGCTGCAGCGTTCCCCCGGCATCATCTTCGAGCATGACGGCGGCAAGACGCATACGTCCCGCAAGGTGCTTTATTCCTGCCGCGTCATCCCCATGCGCGGTTCGTGGCTCGACTTCGACTTCGACCACAAGGACATCCTGTACGTGCGCATCGACCGTCGCCGCAAGATGCCTGCCACCATCCTGTTCAAGGCCATGGGCATGTCCAAGACCCAGATACTCGACACCTTCTACAAGAAGGAAGAGTATCGTCTTGACGGCGGCCGTCTGTTCATGCGCGCCGATGCCGAGCTGTTCGGCAACGACAAGGACCGTCTTGCCTACAACGACATTCTTGACGCCGACGGCAACGTCGTGGTCAAGGCCGGCAAGAAGATGAACAAGCGCGACTGGCGCAAGATCGCCTCTGCGAACATCGAGTTCATCGAAGTGGCCCCCGACGCCCTGTACGGCCTCTTCGTCGGCGAGGACGTGGTGAACGCCGCCACCGGCGAAATCATGGCCGAAGCCGCCGACGAAGTGACGCCTTCCCTGTTCGAGCAGATTCAGGAAGCGGGCGTGACCAGCCTTTCCATGCTGCACACCAAGGGCGCCGACACTTCCTCCTCCATCCGCGATACCCTCATGCTCGACAAGACCACGAGCACCGAGAAGGCGCAGGAGGAAATCTACCGTCGTCTTCGTCCGAGCTCTCCGCCCACGCCCGAGATCGCGGCCAGCTACTTCGACAACCTGTTCCGCAATCCCGATTACTACGACCTGTCCGCCGTGGGCCGCTACAAGCTCAATCTGCGCCTCGGTCTCACCACCGACAAGGACGTTCTGACCCTCACCGACGAGGACATCATCACGGCCATCAAGGTGCTCGTGACCATGAAGGACACCAACGGCGCGCCCGACGACATCGATCATCTGGGCAACCGTCGCGTGCGTCTCGTGGGCGAACTGGTGGAAAACCAGTACCGCATCGGCCTTGTGCGCATGGAACGCGCCATCAAGGAGCGCATGAGCATTCAGGAAGTGGCCTCGCTCATGCCCCACGACCTCATCAACCCCAAGCCCGTGGCAGCCGTGCTCAAGGAATTCTTCGGCACCTCTCAGCTGTCCCAGTTCATGGACCAGACCAACTCCCTGTCGGAAGTCACGCACAAGCGTCGTCTTTCCGCTCTGGGCCCCGGCGGTCTTACCCGTGAGCGCGCGGGCTTTGAAGTGCGAGACGTTCATACCTCCCACTACGGCCGCATCTGCCCCATTGAAACGCCTGAAGGCCCGAACATCGGTCTTATCGTTTCTCTGACCACCTACGCCAAGGTGAACGAGTACGGCTTCATTGAAACGCCCTACCGCGTGATCCGCAACGGCTACCGCACCGACGAGATCGTGCACCTCGACGCTTCCTGCGAAAAGGATCAGATCATCGCTCAGGCCAACGCGCCCGTGGATGAAAACGGCCGGTTCACCGAAGAGAACATGACCGTCCGCTCCACCGGCGGCGACGTGCTCATGGCAAGCCGCGACGAAGTCACCCTGCAGGACATTTCTCCGAGCCAGATGGTGTCCATTTCCGCCGCGCTCATTCCCTTCCTTGAACACGACGACGCCAACCGAGCCCTCATGGGCTCGAACATGCAGCGTCAGGCCGTTCCGCTTCTGCGTTCCGAACGTCCTCTCGTGGGCACCGGCATGGAATACGACGTGGCCCGCGACTCCGGCGCCTGCCTTCTTGCCGAAGGTGACGGCGTGGTCCGCTACGCCGACGCCGAACGCGTCATCGTGGCCTACGACAACCTGTATCTTGAAGACCGCGGCGGCGTGCGCAGCTACGACCTTCTGAAGTACCACAAGTCGAACCAGAACTCCTGCTTCGGCCAGAAGCCCACCTGCTACCCCGGTCAGCGCGTGAAGAAGAACGACGTGCTCGCCGACGGTCCCGGCATCGAAAACGGCGAACTGGCTCTCGGCAAGAACCTGGTCGTGGCCTTCATGCCCTGGTGCGGCTACAACTACGAAGACGCCGTGCTCATTTCCGAGCGCGCGGTGAAGGACGACATCTACACGTCCATCCACATCGAGGAATTCGAAGTGGCCGCCCGCGACACCAAGCTCGGACCGGAAGAAATCACCCGCGACATTCCCAACGTGG
>NZ_CAJJIC010000103.1 GCF_905187505.1 uncultured Mailhella sp. | reverse complement strand
GCCACGAAGCCGGAAATTTCTCTGTCCAGCCAGCCGACCATGCCTCAGGACGAAATCATTTCTCAGATCATGTTCGGTCAGTCGGCAGGCACGCTGAGTCATGTGCAGGCCATTCAGCTTGCGGCAGGAGCGGCCCAGCTTGCAGGGCTGGGAGGCCCCGACGTCATGGGCTTCAGCCGGGAACTTCTGGGACTGGACGTGTTCAAGCTGAATTCGGAGAGCACGACTTCGGAAGACGGCAATTCCGACATGTCCAAGACGTCCCTTGAAATGGGAACGTATGTGCTCGACAATGTCTATGTCGGCGTTGAGCAGGGCATAGGCAGAGAGAGCGAGACCGATGCCGTGGTGGAAATAGAACTGACGCCAAGTCTCGACGCTCAGGCCAAGGCATCTTCCAACAGAACGGAATTCGGTCTGGAATGGAAGAAAAACTACTGACATCCTGCACAACCTGCAGCAAAAAACTCCCCGGACTTCTTCCGGAACAAGCTTCAAGAGGCAAAAGCATGCCTGAACATTCTCAAGCTTCGCCGTACGAGTTTGACATCAATTTTTCGGTCCGCTACGGCGAGATCGGCGAAAACGGCGTGGCAACTCTTTCTTCTCTGGGCAACTGGCTTCAGGAATCGGCGGGCAGAAACGCCGATCTTCTGGGGTTCGGCGAAAACGACCTTCTCCGGCATGATCTGACATGGGTGCTCACCAGACTCGTGTTGCGCATCGACCGCCTTCCCCGCGAGGGGGAAAATCTGCGCATACATACATGGCCTTCCACGCTCGATCATTTCGGTCATCGAGGCTATGAGGTCTACGACGAACAGAACAGGCTCATCGTCAGCGGCGGAAGCGCATGGTCCGTCATGAGTCTTGCCGACCGCTCCATGGCTCAGCTTCCCGACGAGCTTGTGCCCAGATACCCGTCAGCCCCCAGGCCCTGCGCCCCCTTCGCCTGCCGTGTCATTCCCCGACTACGCACAGATACGCCGTCAAAAAGTCTTCTGCGCGTGCGTCGGGACGATCTCGACATCAATGGACATGTCAACAATACCAGATATCTTGCCTGGATTCTGGAACCCCTGCCCTCGGAATCCGCACTGGAGAAAAAAGACGGGGAAAGCTCCATGCCCCGTCTCGTGGACATTACCTTCCGGGCTGAGTGCTTTCCTCAGGAAGAACTGGAATGTCTGTGCGCTCCCTCCGTCATTCCATCCGGGGCGGAAAGGGAAATCTTCCGGCACGCCGTATCAGGGGCGCGTCTTCATTCCATTCAGCGTCTCTCCGACGGCAGCGAGGTATGTCGCGCCCTGACGTTGTGGGACTCCCCACAGGAAGAAAACTCCGACTGAAACATTCATGCCGCGCGGAGTTGCCGGCTTCCGCGCGGCCCCGCGTCAACGCAGTTCCCATTCCAGAAACGAAAGACCTTTCTCCTGGAAATCTGAACTTGCACGCCTGCTCACGAACCGTCCCGTCTGTCCCCGCAAACCTCTTTGTTGTTCTGCGTCCTGCTCCCGCGGATCTCCGGTCCACAACCGGAACGAACGCACTTGCACGAACCGTCCCTGGCGTCCCTGTGTCATGAGTATCATGCCATCATGCTCTTCCCGTCTTTCCATTTTTTCGTATGGTAAGGAAAAAAGGAGAACGCATGGAAACGCCCGACGCTCTTTCCGCCATCTTCACAAGACGAAGCATACGTAAATTTTCCCCAAGACCCGTAGAAGACCGGTTGCAGAAAACCCTGCTTCGCGCAGCCTTTGCCGCGCCTTCGGCAGAAGATGCACAGACCAGACGAATCATAGTGATTACGGACAGGGACACGCTTGACGAGCTTCCCTCCCTTCATCCCTCGGCCTCGCCAGCCAGGGAAGTCTCTCTGGCCTTTCTCATCTGTTGCGACACTTCCGCCGTTCCTCAGACGGTATTCTGGCCTCAGGACTGCGCCGCCGCCACTCAGAACGTCATGCTTGCCGCCCGTGCCATGGGACTGGGATCGCTCTGGTGCGGCATTCATCCCGTGGAAGCCAGGGAACAGGCCTTTATTTCAGCCTTATCCCTGCCGGGCATGGTTCGTCCCGTCAGTCTCATCCTTATCGGATACCCGCTTCAGGATTTCTTCGACGAACAGAGCTGGAACCCGAAACTCGTCTTCCTCAACCGATGGGGACATCCGTTCGAACCTGTTTCTGTTCCCGTGGAGTGATGTTCCTTGTACGGATTCTGACCTTTCGAAGAGCATTCCTCTCTGAAGAATGCGGAAAAGTCCTCTCAGAGCCTCATGAAAAAGCCCCGCCATTAAAAAGCAGGGCTTTTTCATGAGGCATTCGTGCCGAGCTCTGAGCAGACATTACAAGACGGATGTCCGGCTCGCCGAGCGAATCGCTCTGTCATATACGTTGAGGGAGGCCTCAAGAAAATCTTCAAGGCGCAGACCGCCCTTGAAAACACGGTCAACGCAGACCTGTGCCAGTTCGGCACGCCAATCTTCATCCATCGCCTGAACCATGCGTTCGGCCATGGCCTGCGTATCTCCGGGAGCGAAACAGTACTGCGGAGGCAGAAGGTCAGGCATGACTCCGGTAGTGGAAGAAATGAGAGGCACGCCGGACGCCATGATTTCCAGAGCCGCCCGGGCAATGGCTTCCGAGCCCAGCGAAGCAAGGATGCCGAAATCAAGCGCGTTGATCACTTCTTCCGGCTTCTCCACCCTGCCGGTCACGGTGACTATTCCGTCGAGCTCTCCGAGTCCTTGTTCCCTGGACCAGCGGGCGACGTCTTCCGTCGTGAATTCGGAATCGAATCCGATGACGAGAAAACGTATTCTTTCCGCCTCGGGCGACAGTTTCCTCGCCTTTGCCAGCGCGGCAACCGTTTCCCGGATGCCCTTGACCTCGTCCATGCGTCCGAGAAGTCCCATGACCACGTCGTTCTCGCTGAAACCGTACCGTCGGCGCACTTCGGCGCCTGCCTGCCTGTCGGCATGAAAGCGCGCCGTGTCCACGCCTCCGAGTATGGTATAAAGCTTGTCGGAAGGCACATGAAGAGCTTCGGAAAAATGCCGCGTCATGAGACTGTTCGTGGCAATGACGGCATCCGCCGCCCGGCAGTGCAGCCAGCGGTTGACGAATCCTCCGCGGGGAAGACGCCGGTCTCCTCTGGTCCTGACCAGAGCAAAGCCGTATCTCTTTTTCATGAGAGCCCACAAAACGAAAGCTTCACCGCGATGACAGTTGACGACATCCGGTCCAAACTCCCGCACAAGGCCGTCCATGCCGCGAACAAGCTCCAGCAGACCGCCTGGAGTCTGGGAGTTGAAAGGCAGCTCCACCGTGGGCAGGCCGAGCTCGCGCGCCTTCATGATGGGCGGAGTTCCTGCAAGTCCGGCGACGAGCGACTCATGTCCTGCCTTCTGAAGGCAATGCGCAAGCGTTACGCCATACCACGCCGTGGCATTGTACCAGCGGACATTGACAACCTGTATCGTGCGCATGACCCCTCCGATCAGTCGTTGAACAGCATGGAGGCAAACACCTGCGCTTCCTTCACGGCGAACGAAAGTCGGGCCGCCTCATTGGGGGAATGGCAGTTCTCAAAAATCAACGCCCATACGGCAGCAGGAATGCCGCGCTCGCGGAAATTGACCGCCACGGTGGATCCGCCTATGCCGCCGCAGCGGCATTCTTTGCCGAGCACTTCCTTCACGGCCCTTCTGAGACCGGTCACCACGGCGCTGTCCTCGGACGTGGGCGCAGCGGCCGGCTCTTCCATGTACTTTTCCACAGTTACGGAAACGCCGTACTGTTTTGCCACCTTGTCAGCCAGAGCTCGGAAGGCGATGAGCACTTCTTCCAGAGAGTAGCAGGGGAGCACGCGGCAGTCTATGTAGAATACTTCCTTGCCGGGCATGGTATTCACATTGGGAACGTTGGGCTCGTGCTTCGTGGGGGTGAAGGTGGAGCGGTCGGGAGCAAAAAGTTCATTGCGGGCGGTAAATTCTTCCTCAACAGCCTTCGTGCCGAGAATCATGGCCGCCGCAGCCGTAAGGGCGTTTCTGCCGTCATCGGGACGGGAAGCATGACACTGGCAGCCTTCTATGTCCACGCGCAGCCAGAGTATGCCCTTTTCCGCAATTTCAATGAATCCGCCGTCCGGACTTCCCGAGTCGGGAACCAGCACGATGTCGTCCGGAGAAACGAAATCCGGCCTTTCCCGGAAAAGATGCTGAATGCCGTAGGCGTTGCCCGTCTCCTCATCGGACACGAGGATGAGACCGAGGCCGAAATCCGGTGTGACCCCCGTCTCCTTGATGGCGGCAGCCAGCAGGCAACCGCAAACGACGGCCTGCTGATTGTCTTCCACGCCGCGGCCATAAATCAGGTCTGCGTCGTCCTTGTCGCGCGTCACCACCCACGGATCGGAATGCCACAGGCTCTCCTCTCCCGCGGGAACCACGTCCAGGTGACCGAGTATCCATACCGTACGGGAAGACCGGCCGGGAATGCGAACGATAAGGTTGGGACGCCTGCGGGAAGGCACTCTGTCGTCGGCAGCGTCGACATGCTCGATGTCATCGATGCCGAAGGAACGAAGCCATGCCTCAAGATACTCTGCCTTGCTCTGCTCCCCGTCGCCCCCGTTGTCGGGGCCGAGGCCGCGTCGGGCCGTCATGGCGCTCTGCAGTTCAAAAACACGTTCGGCACGGCCGGAAAGCGAGGCAAGCAGGGTATGCTTTTCTTCCAGAGACATAATAACACTCCAATTAAACACCTAACACCGGGTGCCGACAATGCGGAACCCGGTGAAGGTCAAAAGAAAAAACGGCAACGCATGACCTTTCGTCTCCGATGTGAGACTGAAAAGGCCACTTCCCGGAACGTTCCGGACGAACATTCTCGAAGAATGTACCGCGTACCGGCCGTACGGCCGGAAATGAAGGTACGGCTTAGTGGCCCTTGGCGGCACGCTTGGAGGCCTTCAGAGGGTTCACCTTGGCCTTGGCGGCAACTTCCACCTTGACGTGGGTGGCGAAGTTGCACTTGCCGGAAGTCCACTTCTTGGCGGGGATGGGGTAGCTCGCGCAGAACTGCTGGCCTTCGAACTCGCAGATGCGATCGCAGCCGCTGCACTTTTCAACGATGGGCTGAACAGGAATGCCGTTCACTTCAACACCGGCTTCGGTCTTGACGGCGTTCTGAAGAACTTTGCTCATAGGAATCCTCCAAGTCATTCCCCGTCGATGGCGGGGCTGGTTAGCACAATAGGAACTCGAATAATTGTCCTGTAATCGCCTTTCTGTCAAGCCCCAATTGTTCAACCTGCAAAAAACCGGCAAACTTGCCATGTCGCCGGCATCCATAGTATGGTACGCCCGACATCAAGAAGGAGTATGCCCATGCCTCGTTTCCGTTCCCTGAAAAACGCTCTGCGGACCTGGTTTCGCGACGAAAAGTGGTCGAAGCAGCAGCCTCTTCCCGCAGAATGCGAAGACGCCTCTCCCCTGTCGCTGGCCAACGCTCTTTTCGCCTGCCTCACGGAAGGCGGGACCATGGCCGAGCGCGCAGCCTTCGCCATGGGGGGCGTCATGGCAAAAGTCTACGCAGACTCTCCCGAGGATGCCAAGAACATCGTGCGCCGCTTCATGTGGCACATGAACGAGGAATCCGGCAACATAGGCTGGGGCATTCCCGAAGCCTTCGGCGAAACGCTTGCGCAGTGTCCCCCTCTGGCGGACACCTTCCGCCGCGTGCTTCTGCACTACATCTACGACGCCCCGGAAGAAAAAAGCACGGGCTTCTGCGACCACGCTCCTCTGCGCATTTCCTGCTACCATGCCATTGAGCGTCTGCTGGAGGCAAGACCAGACTTCGTGAACGAGGCCATGCCGCTGATCCGTCTTTCCGCGCAGAACGAAACCGATGAGGCCTGCAGAGAGGCCGCCCTGAAGCTCGTACGCAAATATATGCTCACCGCGCTGTAGGCGCATCGTCGTAAATGACGGTCTGCCCGCAGGAAGGCCGTCCTCGTTCTGCGAAACTCCTTCCGCAGAACGAGGGTTCGAGCGCTCGGAGCTTCATGCACGGGCACGCCAAAGATCCCGAGCCGCTTTCCCCGGTCGGATAAAATTTTCTGCCCCTTTCCGAAAGCACAAAAAAGCGCGAAGCTTTCGCCTCGCGCCTTTTTTGTGCAAATCCGATGTAGGACTACAGGATGAGTCCGGAACCGCCGTTCTGCGAAGGATTGGGGTTCAGTCCGCCGGAAGAGAGGGACAGATTGGAGCAGGCTTCCAGATACTTGTCCTGCACTTCCTGAGGAGTGTGAGAATATTCGAAGAGGAAATGCTTGCCGTCTATGCGGCCGTTGAACTCCTGGTCGAAGGGATAGCCATAGGGCAGCATCATGAGCTGGACGCCCTGCTGGGTAGGAACAGTCTGCATGATGGCGACGTCGGTCAGAGCGTTGGCTTCGGCATCGAACTTGCCGATGATGAGCTCACCGGTCACGATTTTTACAAGACGGATATCATAGGCCATGATAAGACTCCTTGAATGTTGTGATAGATAAGTAGGAAGTCCCGGCCCGCTTGTCAAGTCGGAACAGCCTATTGCCAATTGCCCGATGAGAGCATATTTCTTTCTTCATGAGGAGTTTATGAGATGCACAGGACAGCTTTTTCCCCTGATGCTCTGAAGCGCCTTTCGGAACTTGAAGGGCGCCTCCAGTATCGTTTTCACGACATATCGCTGCTGGCCACGGCGCTGACCCACAGCTCGTGGGCCAATGAACACAACACCGCGCACAACGAACGGCTGGAATTTCTGGGCGACGCCGTGCTTGAAGTGAACGTTTCCTGCGAAATCTACAACCGCTTTCCGCAGGAGCGGGAAGGCGGCATGACGCGTCTGCGTTCCCGGCTCGTCAGCGAAGGCAAGCTTGCCGAGCTGGCGCGCAGCCTTCATCTCGGCGAACTTCTGTTCATGGGACGAGGCGAGGAAGCCCAGGGAGGACGGGAACGTCCGGCGCTCATTGCCGACGCCATGGAGGCCGTGCTCGGAGCCGTCTACCTCGACGGCGGACACGAGGAAGCCTCCGCCCTCATTCATCGGCTTTATGCCGGCCGCTGGCCGGAACCGGGCACGGACCGCAAGAGCAAGGACTACAAAACCCGTCTTCAGGAGGCCACGCAGTCTCTGCTCCATTCTCTGCCCGTCTACATGCCTCTGTCCAGCAGCGGCCCGGAACACGCCAAGACCTTTCGCGTGCAGCTTGAACTGTCCGACGGACGCAGCTTCGTTGCGGAAGGAGGCAGCCTCAAGCGAGCCGAGCAGGAAGCGGCCCGTCTGGCTCTTGAAGCCCTGGGCGTCAAGGAATAGCCGGCTTTCCGGCTTTTCCCCCCTTGCGTTTTTTTCACCATTAACCTACTCTGGATTCGTTCGATTCCCTCAGGGTGTCTTGTATGGATACAAGGTCGACCTTGGCTCACATTGGTCTCGATATCGGCTCCACCACAGTGAAGCTCGTTGTCCTGGACCCGTCTACCCGCGTGCTCTATGCACGCTACCAGCGCCACATGTCCGACGTTCGGGCAACAGTGGCCCAGCTCTTCCGCGAAGCGCTCGCCGACGGCGGGCTCTCCGGTCATGCCTTCACGCTGGCGGCTACCGGTTCCGGCGCCATTTCCCTTACGGAAGAACTCGGCATTCCCTTCGTTCAGGAAGTCATTGCCTCCTCTGAAAGCATACGCAGACGCATTCCCGACGTCGACGTCACCATCGAACTCGGCGGCGAGGACGCAAAGATCACATTCTTCACCGGCGGCGTGGAACAGAGAATGAACGAAACGTGCGCCGGCGGCACGGGTGCGTTCATCGATCAGATGGCCACGTTCCTCAACACCGACGCCGCAGGCCTGAACGAACTCGCCTCCCGCTACCGCACCATCTATCCCATAGCCTCGCGTTGCGGCGTCTTCGCCAAAACGGACATTCTTCCGCTGCTCAACGAAGGCTGCGCCAGAGAGGACATTGCCGCCTCCATCTTCCAGGCCGTCGTGGAACAGGCCGTAAGCGGCCTTGCCTGCGGACGAGCCATTACCGGCAAGGTGGCATTTCTCGGCGGACCTCTCGCCTTTCTCAGCAGCCTTCGTCAGCGCTTCGTGGAAACTCTGGCGCTCTCGGAAGAGAACGCCATTTTCCCTCCCTATGCGGAATATTTCGTCGCCATGGGCACGGCCATGTATTCCGTATCTCAGCAGGAGCTCCCCGGCAACGAGCAGCAGGTTGGAGAGCATGTATGGACAGCCGAAGAGCTGTCGGCTCTTGCTGACAAACTGACCAGCGGAGCCCACAAGCCCGACGTGGTTTCTCTGCCGCCTCTCTTCCACGACGAGGAGGAACTGCGGCTTTTCCGGGAAAGACACAATTCCCACACCGCCTCATGGGCGGACATCTCCGAACTTTCCGGCACGAAGGAAGCGCCTGCCCCCGTGTACCTCGGCATCGACGCAGGCTCGACCACCATCAAGTCCGTGCTTGTGGATGAAAAGGGACGCATTCTGCACCAGT
>NZ_CAJJIC010000102.1 GCF_905187505.1 uncultured Mailhella sp. | reverse complement strand
CTGGCAACGCCTTCGATTTCAAAATGCTCGTTGATCTGCTTGATCTTGGTATCGGTGATGCCTTCCACTTCCTTCAGCTCGTCGTAGCTGGAGAAGTCGCCCACATTTTCACGATATTCCACAATCTTTCTGGCAAGGTCGGGACCGATGTTGGGATCGGCGGCGAGTTCTTCCTCGGTGGCACTGTTCAGATTGGCCTTTTCGGCAGCAAAGGCGGTACCGGTGAAGCACAGGGCCGCAACAGCGAAGCATGCAAGAATACGCTTGATATCCATGACAGTTTCTCCTGAAAATAAAGGTGGAAAACGTTGTTCCGTTCTAATACTCACTTGAACTTCTCATGTCAAGCGCCTTAAAAAGGCATTAAAATTTCGCCTTCTTTTTATATATCATTTCTCTTATTTTGTGAAGGGGTTAACAAGAAGGGGCGCTGAAAAAATTTTTCCGTCTCCGACTCAGTGCAGCCCCTGTGCGGAGCCTTCAAAGGTAAAGTCTTCCGGACGAATCAAAATCCAGACTCTCCCTCCCTTTTGCAGCCTCATGTTCTGCACGGAGTCAAAAGACAGTATGGCGCAAAAATCGAGAACGTCATCCTCCAGCCGGACCATGACCCTGGCTTCCCCGTCGTGTTCCAAAACGTCCGTCACCTTTCCGGGAAAACAGTTGTCGGACATCGTCTCCACGGGCAGCACGCAGACCTGAAGAGAACGGACGAAGACCGCAGTCGTCTGCCTTTCGACCAGTTCGAGACGCGTGAACGTGCGCGTGGAACAACGTACCAGAAAGGTCATGCCGCCCCGCGTCCGGATCGCCAGAAGACAGGAAAAAGCGCCCTTATGCACAAGGGTCAGGGCTCCCGACACGACATTGTGGCGCCCTGTACGGCTGACATGCTCCCATCGGCGAAAAGCCTTCCGCAATCGGGCCTCATCCTCCGGCTTCGGAGCTCCGCCCTCCCCTCTGCCGAGAAAAAATTCCACCACGCTCAGCGGTATGCCCTGACGCAAGAGCTCCTGCTCGCGAAAATCACGAAGATCCGTGGGACTTACGCCGGGCAGTCCGGCCTCACGTGCCCGAGAGGCAAAGACGCGTCGGACATAGGCGGGATCCAGATGACAAAGTCCGCCTCTTGCCCTGACGTTGCAGGGTGAGTCGCGCAGCTCCGCAAGACGCTTCAGCGCCGCATCCGGAAGAGGAAGCACGCGCGCCCATTTGCCTCGCACATAAAGAACGCCCTTCTCCGTGTCCATGTCGGCCGTGTCGTCCAAGGCAAGCGCCTCTCCCAGGCGCAGCGCCGCAAAGCGTATCAGAAGACACACCATGAGCACCCGTGAACGGGAGCACTGCTGCGACGGTGAAGCCGCGCACTCATACCAGTGATAAAAAGCCTGAAGAAAAGCACGAAGACTCGTTTCTTCCATGTCCCTAGATTCCGACAGTCCGAGTTCATCCATGTTCTGCTGTTCCTGTTTTCGGCGAAGCCTAGCAGAAGCAATCTCGATTTTCCAGAAAAAAGGACTTCATTGGCGGCGGCGAGGAATGTGTTATTTTGAAAACCCCGCTTCTTCCGCATAGAGCGTGCGGAAAGCGGAACATGGCTTGCCGTCCTGAGCCATCCCCATTATATCGGGGATGAGCCGTCTGCGGGATGCGCCTGCCGGCCCGCACGCCGGAACAATTTCCCGCCAACCCAACAAACATCGGATGCTTCATGAATATAGGCAATCATACCTTCAGTGAATTCAAGGCCATGGCCGAACGCTTCCACGGTTATGCCGCTCCTGGACTTCTGCTCGGCGGCTACATGGTGGCCCTTGCGCAGCGTCATCTTCCGGAAGGCACGCTGTTCGAGGCCGTTTCCGAAACCCGCAAATGCCTGCCCGATGCCGTGCAGCTCCTTTCCTTGTGCAGCATGGGCAACAACTGGGTGAAAGTGCGTGACATCGGCCGCTATGCCGTGACCTTGTACGACAAATACACCGGCAGAGGCGTTCGTGTGAGCGTGGATGTCGAAAAGCTCAAAGCCTTTCCGGAATACTACTCCTGGCTCATGAAGAAAAAGCCCAAGAAGGAACAGAATGAAGCGGAACTGCTCCGGGAGATCGAGGAAGCGGGCGACAGCATCTGCCGGGTTCAGGACGTGACCGTGCACGGAGCCCTTCTCGGCCATGCTCCGAGCGGCGCGGTGGCCGTCTGTCCCGTATGCGGAGAAGGCTATCCTTTAAAGGATGGACCAATCTGCCGGGCCTGTCAGGGAGAGCGCTACTACATAAGTCACAGCACTGCGCCCAAGACGACGCCCGGCTCTTCCGCTCCCGGCATCCGCATCGTATCCGCCGAGGACGCCGTCGGCAAAGTGCTCGCTCATGACATGACGCGCATCGTTCCCGGTGAATTCAAGGGATCCGCCTTTACCGCCGGCCAGACGGTAAGCCCCGGAGATCTCTGCCGACTCCAGCAGATAGGCAGATTCGACGTGGCGGTACTTGACGAAGAAGTCCCCGCCGCTTCCGACCCCGAGGCTCCGGCGCACGAAAACGAGGCTGCGGAGAGCTTCGCCCGCCGCATGGCCGGAAACGGAGTCCGTTATTCCCTTCCTCCCCGGGAAGGAAAAATCGACTTCGTGGCAGACTGCTCCGGCCTGCTTTCCGTGGACGTGAAAAAACTTGAGCGCTTCAACCTCGTGCCCGACGTCATGTGCGCTTCCCGTCAGGACGCCACGCTCGTTCAGGAAGGCAAAAAGATAGCCGGAACCCGCGCCATTCCTCTGTTTCTGGATCGCGCGCGTCTCGGCCAGGCTCTCGCCGTGCTCGGCGACGAACCGCTTTTCACCGTCACGCCGCTGCGACGCGCCCGCATGGGGGTGCTTGTCACGGGCACGGAAGTGTTCAACGGCCTTATTGAGGACAAGTTCATTCCCGTCATGCAGGAAAAGGCAAGACAGTACGGATGCGACGTCATCCGCACCGCTATCGTGCCGGACGACAGACGGAAAATTGCGGCCGAAGTGCAGACCATGAAGGAAGCGGGCATAGATCTTCTGGTCACCACGGGCGGAATGTCCGTGGACCCGGGCGACGTGACGAGGCCAGCCCTGCTCGATGCCGGTCTGACCGACATGCTCTACGGCATGCCGGTACTGCCCGGCGCCATGGCCATGGTGGGACGCATCGAAACGCCTTCCGGGGACATTCAGGTCATGGGCGTGCCCGCCTGCGCGCTTTTCTTCAAGAACACCGTGTTCGATCTGCTTCTGCCGCGCCTTCTGGCCGGTCGCCGCATCACGCGAGGAGAACTGGCACGCCTCGGCGAAGGCGGATACTGCACTGCCTGCCCCGTGTGCACCTATCCCAAATGCGGATTCGGGAAATAGCATGATCGGTCTCGTTCTGGCCGGAGGCCTGTCCTCTCGTTTCGGAAACGACAAGTCCCGCGTCGTCGTTCATGACGGCGCGGGCGACATGGTGGACTTCAGCCTCGGACTGCTCGGCAGGGTGGATGACGTACAGGGCCTTGCGATCTCCTGCCGTCCCGATCAGACAGAGCGCATGAAAAAAAAAGGCGTCACGCTCATTCCCGATGAGGATATCGGCCGCCCCACGCCTCTGCGTGGACTGGTTGCCGCGCTGCGCCGCTTGAAGACCTCCCTGCTGGCCGTTCCCTGCGACCTTCCTCTCATGACGCCTGACATTCTCAACCTCCTGGTTCGGGCCAGAGCGAACCGCATGGAGACCGGGCTTCCCCAAAAATCCCTGCTTCGTACGACGTTCATCGATCAGGACGGCTTCATCGAATCGCTCATCGGCATTTATGAACTTGAGAGCCTTCCTTTTCTGGAAGACGCTCTTGCTCAGAAACGCTGGGGCATATGGTCCGCCGTTCCCGCCGAGGGAAATTGTCTTGTTCCTCATCCCGATTCCCCGGCCTTTCTCAACATGAACACCCCGGAAGAGTTTGCCCGAGCCGTCCACCTGTTGAAGCGTTCCACCGAAGAACTCGCACTCTGACAAAAAATTCCGCTTCAGAACAGTGCCGTGTGCCGGTCAATTCCCTTGATCCGCTGCTCGTCGCAGTGATTTCCATGAAAAAGCCCCAGGAGGTCGTTGCTTCCCGGGGCTTTCATGATATGCGACCTCGTGTCAGGCCAAAATAAGCCGCTTTCCGTCCTCCCGCTCGGACGTCACCCGTCCCACGCAAAACGCCGGCTCTCCGAGAGCCTTCAGTCTCTCGCAGGCTTCCTGACTGCGCGCGGCCGGAACGGCCAGCAGAAGCCCGCCCGAGGTCTGTGCGTCGAAGGCCAGCGTAGCGCGAAGCTCGTCCGCGTCGTCCGACACCAGCGTACGGCAGGCGCAGTAGTCTCTGTTGCGGTACGTCCCCGCGGGGATAAGTCCGCAGGAAGCGAACTCCTCCACCTGCTCCATGAAAGGAAGCGCCGACGTGTCCAGTTCCACGCATACATGGGAACCTCCCGCCATTTCCAGCGCGTGCCCGCCTATGCCGAATCCGGTAATGTCCGTGGCGGCCTTGAGTCCCATGTCCCGCAGGACAATGGATGCGTGGGCGTTCAGTCTCGTCGTCCAGCGGTACATTTCCCTCTCCGCCTCATCACTTCCCGGCCATTTGGCCTTGACGGCCGTGGCAAGCACCCCCGTGCCGAGCGGCTTGGTGAGAATGAGCACGTCGCCGATCTGAAGTCCGTCGTTGCGCGCCGCCCGCTCGGGATCAATCACTCCCGTGACGGACAGCCCGAACTTAATCCATTCGTCGTCAAGCGTGTGCCCTCCGGCCAGCACGGCACCGGCCTCGGCCACCTTTTCCATGGCTCCCGACAAAATGTCGGCCAGCACGGAAAGCGGCGTGTCCGACTCGGACGAAGGGGAAGGAAAAGCCGCAATGTTCATGACCGACCACGGCCAGCCGCCCATGGCGTACACGTCGGACAGCGCGTTGGCCGCCGCCGTCTGACCGAACAGTCTCGCGTCGTTGCCCAGCGGGCCGAGGATGTCCACGGTCTGCACCAGCGCAAGTCCTGCCGGCGGCGCTTTTACCAGCACGGCATCCTCGTTGTTGGAAAAGCCGTGCAGAATGCGCCCTTCCCGGTCGGGAGGAGGCGTAATGTCGGAAAGAATCTGCTCCAGCAACTCGGGAGCCGTCTTCGCCGCTCAGCCGGCACCTCTGGTCTTGTCCATCAGGCAGAATGTCGCCATACAATCTCCGTGCAAGGGGCACAGGTTTCAATCTCGTTTCAGGGCTTCGGCCACGCCGTCAGCCACGAAGGGCATGAAGGAAGCAATGGATGAAGCAGGATTCGGACAGGCAAGCCGACCGATCAGCCTGGCACTCTGCGCGGCCAGAAGACAGGACTCCCCGACAGGTCTGCCCGAGGCGGCAAAGGCCGTAAGAAGTCCGGTGACAAGATCGCCCGTCCCTCCTACGGGTTCCATGAAGGGAATGCAGGGCTCGGTCACCCGTCCAGTCTCCCGTCCTTCTTCCATGATAATGTCGGCGGAACCTTTGACAAGCAGAATTCTTGCACTGTCGCCGTGTTCCCACGCCCGTGCGGCCAGTTCATCCGCCCTGTTGTCCTCCGACAGAAGGAATCCGCGGGTATAGAACGGATGCGGAGCCTTTTCATCCGCCAGGAAGGCAAGCTCCCCGGCATCCGGCGTGAACACGTCATATTTCGCGGCATAACCACTCATTTTGGCGGCATACATGAACCCCGCGTCGGCAACGAGCGCAGGCATGGGAAACGGCCGCGATTCCAGAGCCATGAGAATCCGGTTGTGCCCGTCCACGCTGGGGAAAAGATAATGAAAGGTCAGTCCGGCCACATCCCCCGACTCCGGCGTGCTCAGCCAGGAAGAAAGGAATTCGTACAGCGCCGCACTGCCTTTTGACGAGCCGCAGTCTCCGGCCAGCAGCACCATAGGAGGCTGACCTCCGAGCTTTTCCAGCGCCAGAACGGCGGCTGCCGCAAGCGCGGGCGTGCCCCGCTGCACGGGAACGGCAGGCACCGTGCCTTTTCCAGAGCACATGAAAACTGAGCAGGGAACAAGCGTTTCGCCCTCCACGCGCCATGTGCCCATGCAGAGCGGGAAGTCATCATCCGGCACAGTGCCGCAGACAAGCCAGCTCATGACTCTCCTCCCTCCCGCCACAAACGACGGGCTTCAAGAAACGCCTTCTGAAGCGCGTATGAGCACAGCGTATGCCCCTGAACTCTGGGTTCCTGCGCACCCGCTATGGATTCTCCCACCAGAATGGACGCCAGATAGGGAACATCCGGGCATCCGCCGCCGGACACGTTGACGATGCGTCCGGATGCGCGCTCCACGGTGATCTTCACGTTGGCGGCCTGCACCATGAACCAGTTGCCGTAATCCTTTGTCCGATACAGCGATACCGGTTCCAGCAGAGGTCCGCTCACCGGCACCACGTTCAACGGAGAGAGACGCTCCTTTTCCAGAACTCGGCGTACGGCGGATTCCATGATGAGCGGAAACGTCACCACCATGTCGCAGCCGGACCGAAGTTCCGGCGGCGGCCCCTTGACCTCCACCGAAAATCCGGCTGCCTGAAGGCAACGTTCCGCTCGTATGACCTCGCCGGTATGCTGAAAGACCAGAAAGCCCTTCTCCACGGCAGAAGAGTCTTCCGCTTCTCTGCCGTTACGCCGCTTCAGCCAGCCGGTCAGTTTCCCAAGCATTACTTGCGCAGCTCCAGACGAACGACGCCGTTGCCCTCTTCTCTGACTTCGATGCTCCAGCCGTTGCGAGCCGCGGCACGACTCACATTTTCCTGACTTGTCGTGTTGTCCACGAGCACGTCGACAGGATCATTGCCGGAAAGATGGGGATATACCATAAGCACAGGCTGAGGACAGGAAAGTCCGCGCGTATCGATAAGCATAGTCATACTCCTTACAGACTCAGGCTTTTCTGGAAAAGGCAAAACCGATGACGAGACAGACGACAAGTCCGATGAGCGTTCCCTGAACGCCGTATGCTCCGATGCCGGACGCGGAACTTGCCGTGCCGAGGTTATGGGCCATGGCCGCGCCCGCCAGCATGCCGAGCGCAAAGATGGCCGCATCGCTGTCGCCCTCACCGGCCATGAAAAGCTGTCTGCCGGGGCAGCCGCCGGCAAGCGCAAACGCCAGACCGGCCGTCACCATGCCGAGGAAGTTCCACAGGCCGTCGGTATGGGCCACGGGCTGATTGGCAAAACCGGCATGGAAGCCACCGGTAAGCAGATTGGCCACAAGTGCGGCAACAAACATGGCCAGAACACCGAAGAAAAGATGGCCGTAGCGGAAAAGAATGAGGTCACGGAACGCACCCATGGTGCAGAAACGGCTGCGCTGAGCCAGGGCTCCGATGACGAGCGCCACGCCGAAGGACAACAGGAAGGGAGCATGGGAAGCGCCGGGCCCGCTCACGGAATAGAAGATGGGGCCGCTCTGCGCCTGACCGGGCACCTGCGGGAAGGCAAGGTAAAGGCACAGAAGGCCTGCCATGAGCAGAGGGAAGAACCACCCTGCGGCGGCATTCTGCTTGACGCTGCTGCCGAGAGAATAGCCTCTTTTGAAGAACAGCGTGCCTCCGGCGATGCCGCAGATGAGTCCGGCAATGCCGAACAGTGCGTTGCCGTCGCCGCCGGCAAGGCGAAGAATGGTGCGCCAGGGACAGCCGAGAAAGACCAGCGCTCCCACGGCCGCGACCATGCCGAGTATGAAACGCACGATGGGCGCAGACCCGCCGCGCGGACGGAACTCTCCGGCCATGAGCGCCATGGCCATGGAACCGAGCACAAAGCCGATGATTTCGGGACGGATGTACTGCACGATGGCGGCGCGATGCAGACCGAGACCGCCTGCGATGTCGCGCTCGAAGCAGGCCACGCAAATGCCCATGTTGGCAGGATTGCCGAATTTCTGCAGCAGAATGGCTGCAACGCCGATGACTGCGCCGACAAAAATGATGCCGGCCGTGCTGGCAAAGGGATTCTTGCCTTTCATAAAGACTCCTCCTGTGAATGTGTCACCATGACCATGCCGCAGTCCGGAAAACGGAACGGCAGCGAAGACCGTGTACCCTGCACGGGGTCAGGCGGAAGGAAGAGCCCGGATTTCAGACAGAAAAAGCCGTCGCACGTCCGAAGACAATCAGGGGAACTTCCAGTTCCGCTGACCTCGGACGTCAGGTACCGCCGAGGAACTGACGTTCCACGGAAAAAGCGACCGTTGCCGGTCCGACGTACCTGGTTGCGAACATGGCATCCCCTGACATGATTTTTCTGAGATATATCCCCCGGTCTTTCTGCTGGCAAGAAAAAATGTCCCGAACATACAAACGCGCAGAAATCCCAAAAGGGCTCTTCGTACACATTCTCCTCTGCGGGCACTCCGGATCAAGACCGCGGACAGACGCACCTTGAAGACCGAGTTCTTTGCCCGAAAGACGTTCAAAACCGGTACGGCGCTCTTTTCACCCGTCGGACTTCCCCTTCTTGCAGGGCTTGCCTGCGCATGATACACGGAAACATTCATATTGAGGTTTCCCGTCCATGAC
>NZ_CAJJIC010000101.1 GCF_905187505.1 uncultured Mailhella sp. | reverse complement strand
AGCCGCAAGGCGAAACAGGGGGGCGCGGGGGGAATTATTTCCCCCGCATTGCCTTTCCGGGGGCCAGGGGCGGCGCCCCTGATTAAATCCCGAGGAATTCACGTACCGGGGCTTCGAGCTTCCGGTGTTCGCCGGGGCGGAACCATTGGATGCGTTTGTCTGCGCGGAACCAGGTCCACTGTCGTTTGGCGTAGGCGCGGGTATTTTTCATCCAGAGCTCGAGGCATTGGGGGAGGGATATTTTTCCCTGGAGGAATGCGGCGGTTTCGGCGCAGCCTATGCCGGACCAGCCGGGGGCGGAGGCATCGGGGCAGATATCGAGGGCGCGTCTGGCCTCGTCGAGGGCGCCCTGTTCGATCATGATGTCGATGCGCTTTTTGAGGAAGGGGGAGAGTTCCGGGAGGGGGAGGCCTATGCCGAGGCGGAGGACGGGCCAGGGAGCGGGCGGCGTGGTCTGGCGGTGCCACCACGAGAAGGTTTTTCCGGTAGCTTCCCACACTTCGAGGGCGCGGACGTTGCGCTGGCTGTCGTTGGGGTGGATTCTGGCGGCGTAGTCGGGGTCGACGGCGGCAAGGCGCGCGTGCAGGGCGGGGGCGCCCAGGGTTTCGCATTCTCTGGAGAGTCTTGCGGTGATGGCCGGGTCCACGGGTGGGATGGCGGCAATGCCGTCCAGCAGGGCGCGCAGGTAGAAGCCCGTGCCGCCCACGAGCATGGGGATGCGGCCTTCCGCAAGGGTTTCTCGGATGGCGGCGACGGCCGTGTCGGCCCACTGTCCTGCGGAGATTTTTCCCGTGGTTTCGAGCCAGCCGTAGAGCTTGTGGGGGCAGACGCGGCGTTCTTCGGCCGAGGGCTGGGCGGTGATGACGGGAAAGTCGCGGTAGACCTGTCTGGAATCGGCGTTGATGACGGCGGCGGGGCATCCGGCCTTTTCCAGCAGGGCGGCGAGGTACAGGGACGCGGCGGTCTTGCCGGAGCCTGTGGGACCGACGATGCAGAGGATGCCGGGGGCTGCGTTCATGAACGGAGCTCCTCGCCGGGGCATTCGAGCAGGTCGTCGTCGCTCATGTCGTCGCTGCCGCAGTTCGAGGTGCCGGGCCAGGAGTCGGGCAGGTGGTAGGCGCGGCGCAGGCGGGGTATGACGGTGGGGGGCACGAGGCAGCGCACGTCGCCGCCGAGGGATGCCACGTTGCGTATGTTGGTGGAGCTTATGTACATCCAGCGCAGGTCGGACATGAGGAAAATGGTCTGGACGTCGTGCTGGAGCTTGCGGTTCATGAGGGCCATCTGAAATTCGTAATCGAAGTCGGAGACGGCGCGCAGGCCGCGGAGTATGGCTTTGGCGCCCACGCCGGCGGCGAAGTCCACGAGCAGGCCGGCAAAGGGCATGACCTTCACGCCGGGGATGCCTTCAAAGACCTCGCGCACGATGTCCACGCGCTCTTCGAGGGAGAAGAGCGGATGCTTGCCGCAGTCTCTGGCCACGGCCACGATGACGGTATCGAACAGTTCGAGGCCGCGGCGAATGATGCACTCATGGCCGTTGGTGAGCGGATCGAAGGTGCCGGGGTAGATGGCTATGCGTTCTTCACCCATACCAGAATCCTCGTGTTTCCGTAGAGTCGTTCTGCCTCAAGGCGCAGATCGTACTGCGCGTCGGCGCGGAGCGTGAGTCCTTTTTCCACTTCTGCGACAAGAAAGCCGTCGTCGGCGAGCCAGCCCTGCCGGATGATGTTTCTGAGCGTGGGCTTGAAGAGGTTGGCGCCGTAGGGAGGGTCGATGCAGATGAGCTGACAGGGTTCGGCGGGACGGCGTGCGGTGACGCGAAGGGCGTCTTCCTCATGGATGGCGCAGCGGTCGGCAAGGCCGAGATTGGCGGCGTTCTTGCGCAGGCATTCTGCGGCCTTGTGGTCTTTTTCGATGAAGTCGGCAAAGAGTGCGCCGCGGCTCAGGGCCTCGAAGCCGAGGCTTCCGCTGCCCGCGAACACGTCGAGAACGCGCATGGCGCCCCACACGACGCCGCGCGCCTCGAGCATAGAAAACAGGGATTCGCGCACTTTGCCCATGGCGGGACGGTAGCCCGGCCCGGTGACGGTCTGGAGAGTGCGTCCGCGACAGGCTCCGGCAATGATTCGCATGAAGGGTTCCTGAGAGAGGCGCGCGGGGCGCGCCGCCGGAAAAGATCCGGGATGAGGTTTGCCGCGCAGAACAGGCGCGAAGGCCTCCCCGGGCGTGGAGCTGAGAGGAGGCGGAAGACATTGATCGCGCACGGACGCGGAAGAGTAAAAATAGCGCGTGTGCGAAGCGCTGACAAGAGGGCCCCCGCGTGGTGCGGGGGCCGGAAGGAATCAGAGCTGGGAGAGGAAGAGCACGAGATCGCGTTCGATTTCCACGAGGCGGTCGCGCAGTTCGGTCTGCTCCTCCCAGGGGATGTCGTCGATGTGGGCGAGGCGTTCGCGAACCTGGGCGGCGCGCTGTTCGAGTTCTCCGGCGAGGAAGTTCCAGTCCACGCGGGGCTTGGCGCGCGAGGGGCTCGGCACGTGCACTTCGGGCGCGGCCGTGCCTTCGATGGTGGCCTCTTCCAGATACTCGGGAATGCGCGGCGTGATGCCGAAGCGTTCCTTGATGAGTCCGGCAAGGATCTGCTGGGCCTTCGGTTCGCCGTGCACGAGGGCGATGTTCATGCCCGGACGGGCCATGCCGCCTATCCATTCCAGAAGCTGACTCTGTCCGGCGTGGGCGGAGAAGCCGTTGATGGTGAATATTTTTGCGGCCACGGCCACGTCTTCGCCGAAGAGCCGCAGGGTCTTTGCGCCGTCGACGAGCTTTCTGCCCGGGGTGCCCATGGCCTGATAGCCCACGAACACGATGCTCACGCCTTCCTTCCACAGGTTGTGCTTGAGGTGATGGCGTATGCGGCCGGCGTTGCACATGCCGCTTGCCGACAGAATGATGGCCGGGCCTTCCATGGTGTTGAGCTTCTGGGATTCCTGGGCGCTCTGGGTGAAGCGCACGAGGCCGTCGGGCGTGGCCTTGAAGTCTTCGACCGTGAATTCCGGGGTGCGCAGGTGATCGGCGTACTTCATGAAGACCTGCGTGGCCTTGGATGCGAGGGGACTGTCCACATAGATGGGCATTCCCGCGGGCAGGCGGTTCTGCTTTTTAAGAATGAGCAGACTGTAAAGGATTTCCTGCGTGCGCTCCACGGCGAACACGGGAATGATCACCTTTTCGTTCCGGGAGAAGCTGTAGTCCACGGCCTCGGCGAGTTCTTCGAGCGTGTCGGCCTCGCCCTTGTGGTCTCTGTCGCCGTAGGT
Organism: uncultured Mailhella sp.; assembly: GCF_905187505.1. Classification (GTDB taxonomy): domain Bacteria; phylum Desulfobacterota; class Desulfovibrionia; order Desulfovibrionales; family Desulfovibrionaceae; genus Mailhella. The sequence continues at coordinate 5,299 of NZ_CAJJIC010000101.1, read as the reverse complement.
GGATTCCACAAAGAGCCAGTCCGGGGTTTCGGGCATGGCGGCGTCGGGCAGAAGCAGCGCGCCGGGGCGTCCGAGGTCGCCGGAAAACACGAGGCGGGTCACCTTGTCGCCTTCGGTGACGGAAAGTTCGAGGAAGGCCGCGCCGAGAATGTGTCCGGCGTGGCGGAATCTGACCTTCACGCCCGGGGCGGGAGAGACTTCGGCGTCGAAGTCCACGGGGCGGAGCAGCTTTGCCGTGGCGAGGGCGTCGTCCGTTTCATAGAGCGGTTCGCTTCCGGCGTTTTCGGTCGTGCCGCGCCGCTTGTCGTGGCGGCTTTTCCACTCGTGATCCATTTCCTGGATGTGCGCGCTGTCCTCGAGCATGATGGCGACGAGGTCGGCGGTGGGGCGCGTGCAGTAGATGCTGCCCGCAAAGCCCTTTTTCACCATGCGGGGCAGAAGGCCGGAATGGTCGATGTGAGCGTGGGTGAGCAGGATGAAGTCCAGCTTGTCGGGACGATAGTTGTCGGTCTGAAAGTTGCGCTCTTCAATGGCGGAGTTGCCCTGGAACATACCGCAGTCCACGGCAAAGCGAGACGCGCCGGTTTCTATGACGTAGCAGGAACCGGTGACAGTCTGGGCGGCCCCCAGAAAGGTGATTTTCATGACACAACTCCTAAAATAAGGTTCCGTATGGTTGCAGCATAGGCGTTTTCCTCCCCCTGTGCAAGAATGAGAGGAAAGAACCGACGAAAAAACTTGGTTTTTATGGGCCTTGTTCTTCGTTATACAGAAGCGTTTTTCCCATGGGCATCGTCATGCGGGCCCGCATGAGGTCAGAAGCCTGGACAGAACGCGCACGGAAGGAGAAGCATGACCGTGTCCGTCTCCGGGCGCAGGCACGGAAGGGAGCGCGATGCAGGGGGCGCGCCGGTACAAGGAAGCGCTTGTCTTCCCGGCGCAATCGTGCCCGGCTCAGCTTTGAAAGAACAGCGGGGTCAGAAGCAGCACCGAGGCGTACATGACAAGCCAGGAGACGATGATGAGAGGAGGGGCCGTCTTTCATATGTCCCGGCTTCCTGTCCACTCGTTGCCGTGCATCAGCGCGGCGGCGGAGCTTGCGGCCGGGGTGAGGAAGGCCAGATGCACGCTCATGACCACCATGACGACCGCAGGAACCGGATTGGTGCCGTTGCCGGAACAGTAGCTGAAGATGACGGGCATGAGCGCCGCACCCACGGCGCCGTTGTTGATGAACTGACAGAGGCAGAGGGCCAGCAGGCCCATGCAGGCGACGAAGAACAGAGGCGAGGCGGAACCGAATACCGGTTGCAGCAGGCTCAGAAAGAAGGGCGTGATGCCGCTTTCCGGCGCAGCCATGGCCCCGGAGAGCGGCTGCACCAGCGCAAGAATGAAGATGATGCCCCAGGCGACGCCGCCGGTCAGGGCCCGGAAGGGCAGGAAGGGCCTGCCGTTCCGTCTTACGGCACACATCACCGCGATGACGAGCATGCATATGCCCGTGTTGCCGATGCGCCTGAGCAGTCCGACGGGCGGGAGTTCCTCAGGAAGAAAGGCGGGAATGAGCAGCAGCACCACAAGGGCGAGCAGAAAGCCCAGAACGATTTTCTGACTGCCGGAAAAGCTGACGCTGCCGAGCGCTTCGGCCCGGAAGTTTGCAAGCCTGCCGACGTCGGGCCGCACGACGCAGCGGGCGAAGAGCAGAAAGAGCAGGGAGCAGACAAGACAGATGACGAGAGCCGTCACCATGTATCCGGCGTAGTCGATGGAGGAGCCGGAAAGGGCTTCGTAGGTGCCCATGACCGTGAGGGCCAGCTGCTTGAAGGGAATGAGCGACATGCCGACCAGCGAGGCGTAGACCACGCCGAAGACCATGAGTTTCGGATAGTCGTCGCCCTTTTGGTAGCCGCACACCTCGCAGATGCCGTACAGGATGCTCCATCCTATGAGGGCGGCGGGGGAAGCGCTGGTCAGGCCGCCGAGCAGCATGATGGACAGAAAGAACATGTAGGTGAAGAGTCACGGCCTTCCGGCGATGAACTTCCGGGTGATGATCCACAGGGAAATCTGCTTCGAGACGCCGTAGTGATTGATGGCGGCGCAGAACACGAAGATGAAGAACATCATGACCACGGTGGGACTGCCGAAGCTCCGGGCGAGCATGTCTTCGGGCGCGAGTCCGCCTATGAGGACGAGGGGCAGCATGCCGGCCATGCTGGGCCAGATGATCTCGATGAATATCCAGCCGTAAAGGACGCCGAGAAAAATGCCGATGAGCGCCATGCCCTGTTCCGTGAGCGGAGGAACGGGGGGCAGCAGCCTGACGCTGAACATGACGGAAAGGCAGACGAAGGAATGAAGCAGGAAGGGAAGAGGCTTTTTCCCGGAAACGGGAGGCGTGGAACGTTTTTCGGACATGGGGTCTCCGAAGGTGAGGGGGAGGGCGCATCCTGCGGGCAGTTCTGCGGAAGGCGCGGAGCCTCTGCGGGGACTTTCCGGGCCTTCGAGGTCGCCGGAAGACGAGCCTGTGCGGGAAATCGGCGGGGAAAAGGGCGGCGCGGCTTTGCGGGCCGGGTTCTCCTCTTCTTCTGGGATACGATGAACGTCCCGCTTTTTCAAGACGGAACGAAGACCGTTTTGCAGCGCGGGCCGCGCTTCGGAACGCGGACGTCCTTTTCCGGCACTTTTCATGCCGCCGCCCGAACCGCCTCTTGCGCCTCGTGTATCCGCGGGCTATGATACGCTGGAAAAAGACTTTTTACAGGAGAAACCATGAGCGCAACGTCGCAGCAGTATATCATAGATTCCCTGTCCGCGCAGGAGTCGTGGAGGCTTTTCCGCATACTCGCGGAAATCGTGGACGGCTTTGAGGACCTGAGCGGTCTGCCGCCGTGCGTGTCCATCTTCGGTTCGGCGCGCCCCGGCGAGGATTCCGACGTGTACGAGGAAACGCGCCGCGTGGCGAAAACCCTCGGCGAGGCGGGATACGGCATCATCACGGGCGGCGGGCCGGGCCTCATGGAGGCGGGCAACCTCGGCGCAAGCGAGGCGGGCGCGCCTTCGGTGGGCCTGCACATCCATCTTCCCATGGAGCAGGAGCCCAACAAGTACCTGAGCATCCGCAGTGATTACCGGTACTTCTTCATCCGCAAGCTCATGTTCGTGAAGTACTCCATAGCCTACGTGGTCATGCCCGGCGGCATGGGCACCATCGACGAGCTTTCCGAAGCCTTCGTGCTCGCGCAGACGCACCGCATCAAGCCATTCCCCATCATTCTTTACAGCCATGCGTTCTGGGACGGACTTCTGGAGTGGATACGCGGCCGCATGATCAAGGACGGCTACCTGCGCGAAGAGGAACTCGATCTCGTGACCGTGTGCGACACGCCCGAAGAGGTGCTTTCCACCATACGTCGGCGCGTGGTTCTTTAGAGCATGGAACTTTGCAACCTCTGCCCCGAAAATGAGCGCTGGCGTGCCCTTTCCTCCTGGGGGCCGGAACCTCCGGCTCCCGCGGGAACGAGCTGGCGCGCGCTCATGCTCAGGGCGCTGCGCCTCGCGGGCCGCGCCGCAAGATCGGGCGAGGTGCCCGTGGGCGCGCTGGTCGTGAACGAGGAGGGCAGAGTGCTTGCCGAGGCGCACAACGAAACCGAGCGCCTGCACGATCCTACGGCCCACGCCGAAGTGCTGGCCCTGCGCCGGGCCTCCGCGGCCGCGGGCAATCACCGCCTCGGCGGCTGCGTGCTCGTGGTCACCCTGGAACCTTGCCTCATGTGCACGGGGGCCATACGCGAGTCGCGCGTGTCCGGCGTGGTGTTCGGCGCCTCCGACGCCCGGGCCGGAGCCGTGTGCTCCTGTCTCGAAGGCCTCGACTACGCCTGCACGGGCTCCGCACCCTGGAGCTTCGGCGGCGTGGAGGCCGAAGCCTGCGCGCGGATTCTCAAAAACTTTTTCCGGGTCAGGCGCTGACCTGTCCGCAAGAGCCGCGCACCGGGCGCGGCATGCCTCAGATTTAACCAGAAACGGGGGACCCCATGAACAATACGGTTGACGAACTTACGGTGGACTACGAGGAAGACGGCATTCTCAAAATAAAGGAAATAGACAAGGAAGTCCTCTCCAAGGGCGCATGGGCCACGGTGCTCTTCCGCTACCGCGAATGGCAGGAAAACGATACCTACGGCCCCGACCGCTACGTCATCCGCCGCTACAAGAAGTCGGGCGGAGAATACCGCCAGCAGTCCAAGTTCACCATTTCCAGCAACGATCAGGCCCGCCGCATCGTCGACGCCCTGAGCCGCTGGATGAACGACGACTCCGAAGACAAAAAATAGACCCGCATCAGGACGAAGCCCCGCTTCCCGCCCGTGACGCGCCCGGCAGGCCGTAAAGGAGGCTCTTCATGGCCGAATATCGCCGTCAGTTCCTTTCCGAAGCAAGACAAAAGGTGCTGCATCAGCTCATTTCCGGCTGGAAACGGCGCGGCTCCTCCCTGCTTCAGGTGGGGCTGAACGCCGGATTCTCCCCGGAATTCTTCTGGGAAGCGGGCTTCGACGTCACCGCCCTCGACCGCTCCCCGGCCTGCCTGTCCGCCGCAAGACAGCAGACCGGAGACCGCGTGGCCTACCAGTGCGGCAGCCCCGAGGCCCTTCCCTTCGACGACGGCTTCTTCGATTACGCCGTGCTCATCCATCACGGCATAAGCTCCCTGCCCCGGAACAAAGGGGAAAACGTGCTCGCCGAAGCCCTGCGCGTCGCCGCACGCGGCATCATCATCATGGAGTGGAACCGCTGCTCCCTCGCCGGAGTGCCCCAAAGCGCCCTCGCCCACTGGGAGACCCCCCAGGACGACGCCTGCGCCGTGTGCTCCGAGCCCCCCCTCGGCGTCAAACCATGGGAACTCTACGCCATGGTGCACCGCGCCTGCCCCGGCCGCCGCATAAGCATGGTGTCCGCCCTCCCCCTGTGGGAAGCCCTGTGGCCCGACGGCTCCCCCGGCCCCCTCGCTTCTCTGCGCCGCGCCGTCGCCCCCCTGAACCTCGCCCCCCTCCCAGGCCCCCTCGGTGCCCTCATGGCCCTGAAACTCGACTGGGCCCCCATCCCCCTTACCCCCATAGGCATGCTCAAATCCGCAGCCGCCTCCCTCTGCTCCCCGGCCAAACCCTCCCGTGAACAGGTCATGGGCCATACCTCCACGGAAATAAGACAGTAAACGCAGAAAACGCAGGAAAGAAGGGAAACGCAGGAAAGGCAGGAAAGGCAGGAAAGGCAGGAAAGGCAGATCAGGGGCGCTGCCCCT
>NZ_CAJJIC010000100.1 GCF_905187505.1 uncultured Mailhella sp. | reverse complement strand
TATCTCCCCCGGCGGGGCCAGGGGCAGCGCCCCTGATCTGCCTTTCCTGCCTTTCTCGCGTTTACGCCTCCAGCACGGAGGAAAGTTCTTCGGGGGAGGTTATGAAGCGTGAGGCACCGGAGGAAGCGAGGTGTTCTCTGGTACGGAAGCCCCAGGTAACGGAGAGGCAGGGGACGTCGGCGTTGGCGGCGGTAGCTATGTCCACTTCGGAGTCGCCGACGTAGAGGGTGGAGTTTTTGTCGGCTTCGAGTTCCCGCATGGCTTCGAGGAGGCTGTCTGGTGCGGGTTTACGGCGCACGCCTTCGCGTTCGCCGAGGGCGGCGCCGAAGAGTCCCTTGAAGTAGACGCGGTTCATGTCCTTGACTTCGGGGTCGGGCTTATTGGACACGATGCCGAGTTTCAGGCCGCGCTCGGCGAGGGCGCGCACGGCTTCCATGATGCCGGGGTAAGGGCGGGTATGGTCGCGGCAGTGCACGGCGTAGTGGGCGCGGAAGCGGGCGAAGGCGGCCTCGAAGTCGGGGTTCTGCTCACCGCCGGGCAGGGCGCGGATCATGAGCGTGCGCACGCCGTTGCCCACGAAGGAGCGCACCTCGTCGAGGCTGCGGCGCACGTCGGTGAAGGGTTCGAGCGCGTAGTTGGTGCTGATGGTAAGGTCTTCGAGGGTATAGAGAAGCGTGCCGTCGAGATCGAAAATCACCGTATCGTAATTCATGGTGCATCCGTAAGGCGCGGTTGTGCGCGCTGCGTGTTGTTTGGGAAAAGGCCCGGTGTTCCGCCCGGGGAACGCGGGTCGGGCCCAGCGGGGCCGGAAGAGTGAAGCGGCGGGCCGGAGGGCCCAAAAAAAGGGGGAAGGCGAACCCTCCCCCTCATGTTTTTTCGTTTCCCGCGGGCGGGAAGCTCCGTGTCATCCGGCGCTCAGGGCCGGACGCCCGGGGCGCAGGCTAGAAGGCCTGACCCATGGAGAACTCGAAGCGGCCGCTGTTGCGCTTGGTGCCGTCCGCGTTTTTGGAGAGCGGATAGCCGTAGGCGAAGCGCAGGTCGCCCATGGGCGAACGCCAGCGGATTTCCAGACCGGCGGAGGAATACACCTTGTCGAACACGCTGGAGCACTGCTCGCTGTCGGCGTTGAAGCCCACGTCGTAGAAGGGCACGAAGGCGAGTCCGAGATCGGGCTTGACCACCCAGATGTATTCAAAGTTGGCATAGCCCATGCGGTCGGAACCGATGGTTTCACCGGTTCTCGGGTCACGCGGGGATATGTCGTCGTAGGAGTAGCCGCGAATGCTGCGTATGCCGCCTATCCAGAAGCGGTCGAACACGGGCACGGTCTTGTTGTCGTCGACCTTGTAGACCGCGCCCACGCGTCCGCGCACGTGCAGGATGTTGGTATCATTGAGGCCGTAGAAGAAGCCGGCTTCAAGGATGGGCTTGAAGAAGCTGTCGTCGCTGCCGGTCCAGGGGCCGCTGTACTGCATGTTGATGGACACGCGGGTACCTTCGGTGGGGAAGGTGGCCCGGTTGGTGGTGTCGCGGGTGACGCCCATGGACACGGTGCTCGCCCAGTGCTTGCCGCGGTAGGCCTGAATGATCTGCGAGGCGTTGTCCGACATATGATACAGGTTGTACCGTTCGAACTCATAGCCGAAGTGCACGTTGGTGTACTCGCCTATGGGATGGAACAGGCCGAGCCTGATGCCGGTGGAACGCTTGTAGAAGTAGGACCATTCCTCGTCGATGGTGTAAGGGCTCACGGAGAAGCCCCAGTAGGTGTCGAACAGACGCGGGTTCACGAAGGAGGCTTCGAGGTACTGTTCGCGGGAGGCGGTGTAGCCCGACAGACCGAGGGTGTAGCCGCGGCCGAAGAGGTTGTTTTCGGTGATGGAGGCCATCACGCCGAACTTGTCGTAGGTGGAGTAGCCGAAGCCCACGCTGACCACGCCGGTTTCGGTTTCCTTGACGCCCATCTTGAGATCGACTTCGCCGGGCGTGCCGGTGGGCACCACGGTGGGGTTCACTTCGCTGAAGTAGCGGGTCTTTTCGAGGCGCTGGGCGGAACGACGCATTTTTGCGCCGCTGAACTGCTGACCGTCGGCAAGGCGCATTTCACGCAGAATGACGTTGTCGCGGGTGCGGTCGTTGCCTTCCACCTCCACGCGGCGGATGTACTGACGTTCGCCGGGCTTCACGGTATAGACCACGTCCACCACGCCGTCTTCGGGACGGGGACGGGGATCGACGTTGATGTCGGCGAAGGCGTATCCGTAGTCGCTGTAGAAGTCGGTGAGGGCCTTCACGTCGTTCTGGAGCACTTCCACGTCGAAATAGTCGCCCGCGGCCTGATGCTCGTCCATGGTGATCTGTTCGCGGATGCGCTCTTCGGTGTCGATGAGATCGCCCTGAAGGATGACGTTGCCCACCTTGTAGTGCACGCCCTCGCGCACGCGGAAGATGACGCGTATGCCGTCCTCGTCGTACTGCACTTCGGGCGCGGAAACCTGACCGTCCACATAGCCGTGCTTCATGAAGTAGGCGCGTATGGCCTGGGCGTCGCGCTCGAGAAGGTCGTCCTTGAGCACGCCCGAGCCCGTGAACCATGAGAACATTCCGCGTTCCTTGAGGGAGAGGAAGTCCTTCACGTCGTCGGGAGAGATTTCCTTGAGGCCTTCTATGGCCACTTCCTTGATGTAGAGCTTGCCGCCTTCCTTGACGTGCAGCACGAGCACGGCGGCCGCGCCGTCGGAGCGGGACTGCACCTCATAGGTCACCTGGGCCAGATAGAAGCCCTGCTTGTGATAAAGATCGGTGACCTTCTGCAGATCGTCGGCCAGCACCTTTTCGTTGAGCACGGAATCGGTATGCGTGGACATGGCTTCGGTGATGTCGCCGATGCTCACGGCTTCGGAACCTTCCACGCGCACGTCCTCGATGCGCGGCTTTTCCGCCACGGTGAAGATGAGCACGGGACCTGCGGCCGAAGTTTCCACGTCGGCGCGCACGTCGTTGAAGTAGCCGAGATCCCAGATGTTGCGCACGTCCTCGTCGATGCGGTCCTCATCCACGGGATCGCCGGTACGGGTTCCCACGCGGACGAGCACTCTGTCCTTGTCGATGAACTTGAGACCGCGCACTTCGATGTCGGAAATGCCGCCGCGGGCGGCCTTTGCTGCCGAGCGCACGGAAGAGGTGGAATCGAAGTCGAGCACCATCTGTCCCACAAGGCTGTTTACCGCGGGCTGAAGTTCCAGCAGGTTTGCGCCTTCCATGTGGTAGGCGCGGGAACCGGACGAGGATGCCGACACCATCTGCATGTCGAGGCTGAAGCCTTCGCCGAGCTGGTTCAGACTGCCGAACACGGCATAGCCCGCGCGGGCGGAACGGGCGCGGCTTCTGGCGCCTGCGGCATCCGAAGCGGCGCTCTTGCCGGATGCCGACGTGGGAATGGCCGTGACGCCGTTTGCCTCGAGCGCCTGCCGCACCAGGGCGGGGACGTCTCTGGCAAGCTGCGACTGCGCCGACGGAGCGTTCACGGCGAAGGGCAGCACCAGCACACGGGTTGCGGCCGCCTCCGCGAGGCCGGCCCACACGAAGAGGCAGGCCGCAAGGCAGACCAGACTAGAAAGAATCTTGCGCATAGAGCTCTCCCGATCTCAGTTCAAGGCTGCGGTCCATATCGTCCGCAAGTTCCCGGTTATGCGTCACTATGACAAGGGTCATGCCCGTGTCGCGATTGAGCTTTTTCAGCACGTCGGCGACACGCGCGCCCGTTTTTTCATCCAGATTGCCGGTAGGCTCGTCGGCCAGCAGCACCTTGGGGCGCATGAGCGTGGCGCGGGCTATGGCCGCCCGCTGCCGCTCGCCGCCGGAAAGCGTGGTGACGTGATGATTCAGCCTTTCGGCCAGTCCCACGGTTTCAAGGGCCGCGGCGGCCTTCTCGAGCGCCTCTTTGCGGGGCATACCCGCAATGATGGCCTGCATGGCCACGTTTTCCACGGTGGTGAACTCCGGCAGCAGATGATGGAACTGGAACACGAAGCCGAGTTCCCTGTTGCGGAAATGCGCCGCCTCCTTCGCCGAAAGGGCGGAAAGATCGCGCCCCTCAAAGAGCACGCTGCCGCTCGTGGCGGCATCGAGGGTGCCTAAAATGTGCAGCAGCGTGGACTTGCCGGAACCTGAGGAACCCACGATGGCGAGGGCCTCTCCGGCAACGACGTCGAAGGTGACGTCGCGCAGAATGGTGAGCTCTCCGGCCGGGCTTTCCACCACCTTGCGCGCGTGCCGCACGGCGTAGAGCGGACGGGGCGAGCCGGTGAAAGAATCGTTTGCGTCGTTATTCATAGCGAAGGGCCTCGGCAGGCACAAGGCGGGAAGCCTGCCTGGCGGGATAGATGGTGGCCACGAAACACATGAACATGGATACCGCTCCGATGATGAGAAGATCCAGCGGATCGATGATGACCGGCAGCGTGTCCATCATGTACACGCCGGGGGGAAGCTCGATGAACTGATACTTCTTGAGGAGCAGCGCCAGCACGATTCCTAGCACATAACCTATGGTTGTGCCAACAGCCCCGATGATGGCTCCCTGAAACATGAAGATGCGCCTCACGCCTGCGGCCGTGGCGCCCATGGACATGAGTATGGCGATATCCCTTGTCTTTTCCATGACGAGCATAACGAGCGAGGTGATGATGGAAAAGGAGCCCACCAGAATGACCATGAGCAGCACGATGAACATGCCGAAACGCTCAAGCTGGAGCGCGGCAAAGAGATTGGCGTTCATGTCTATCCAGTTGCGGGCGTAGAAGGGAGCTCCGAGACGTTCGACCACGCTTTCGGCGATTTGTCTGGCGTCGTAGGGATTCTTCACGAAGGCCTCGACGCCGGAAACATGACCGTCGGGGTAGCCCATGAGGTCCTGCGCCGCGCCTATGGACACGTAGGCGAGACGGCTGTCGAAGTCGGACATGCCGGACTTGAATATGCCTTCCACGCGGAAGGAACGCAGCTTGGGCACGAAGCCCGCGGTGGTGCGCTGACCGGCCGGGGACATGAGATTCACGCGGCTGCCCGTGCGCAGATTGAAGCGGCGGGCCAGATCGTGTCCCACGATCATGCCTGCGGGACCGGTTTCGCGGTCAAGGTTCTCCACGCTGCCGCTTTCGAGATGATTGAGGAGCGGCATGGCTTCGGCGGCGGAGGCGGTGTCTATGCCGCGCACCACGAGGCCCGTGGCGCCCTGCGGGGTGGAAAGCAGCACTTCGGCGTACAGAAAGGGCGTGGCGGACACCACGCCCGGCGTTTCGCGTATGCGCTCAATGACGTCGCCTTCGCCCTTTGCGGCCTCGGGCCCGAAGGCTCCGGCCTGCGTGGACATGACCATGATGTGCGGATTCGCGCCGAGAATCTTCTCGCGCATTTCCTCGGTGACGCCGTTGTACACGCTCATGACGATGACGAGCGCGGCCACGCCTATGGCCACGCCCAGAACAGACATGAACGAAATGATGGAAATGAACGTGCGCTTGTTGCGCGAGGTGAGATACCGCGACGCGATGAACAGCGAAAACGACATGAAGTTCCCCTTTCATGGAAGCCCCGGCAGATGCCGGGGCGTTGTTCCCGAAAGATTACACCTCCGGACGGAGCAGCGGGAAGAGCAGCACCTCGCGGATGGTGGATTCGTCGGTAAGCAGCATGGTCAGACGATCGATGCCCACGCCTTCGCCCGCGGTGGGCGGCATGCCGTATTCAAGGGCGCGCAGATAATCGTTGTCCAGCGGGCAGGCCTCGTCGTCGCCCGCGGCCTTGGCTTCCACCTGCGCCTCGAAGCGCAGACGCTGATCCACGGGGTCGTTGAGTTCGGAAAAGGCGTTGCCGTATTCGCAGCCGCAGATGAAGATCTCAAAGCGGTCGGTGATGTCGGGATTCTTGTCGTTGCGGCGGGCCAGCGGCGAAATTTCCGCAGGATAGGCATAAATGAAGGTGGGCCGGACGAGCTTCTCTTCCACGTCAAGGTCGAAAAGACGGGACTGGAGCTTGCCCAGCCCTTCGCTTTCCATGAACTTTTCCCCGCGCGAGGTGAGATAGGCGCGCACGGCTTCCATGTCGTTGTAGAACTCGGGCTTGTGACCGCCCACCTTTTCGAGCGCCTCGTGATAGGTCATGCGCGCCCAGCGGCCGGGAGTGAGATCCACTTCCTGCCCCTGATAGGTGATCACCGGGCTGCCGCACACTTTGGTGGCAATGTGCGAGAAAAGTTCCTCGGTGAGATCCATGAGGTCCTCGAACGTGGCATAGGACCAGTAAAACTCGCAGGTGGTGAACTCGGGATTGTGACGGGTGTCGATGCCCTCGTTGCGGAAGCAGCGGTTGATCTCGAACACGCGCTCCATGCCGCCGGCAATGAGACGCTTGAGATACAGCTCGGGCGCGATGCGCAGATACAGATCAATGTCGAGCGCGTTGTGATGCGTCACGAAGGGCTTGGCCGCCGCGCCGCCCGCAAGAGCGTGCAGCATGGGCGTTTCCACTTCCATGAAACCGCGATCTTCCATGAAACGGCGGAACTCGCGCACGATGAGCGAACGCTTGCGGAATATCTCGCGCGTGCGGGGATTCATGACAAGGTCGACGTAGCGCTGACGATAGCGGGATTCCACGTCGGTGAGACCGCTGTGCTTGTCGGGCAGCGCGCGGAACGACTTGCTGAGAAGCCTCACGCTCTCGCAGCGCAGCGTCAGTTCGCCGGTCTTCGTGCGGAACAGGCGCCCCGTCACGCCCACAATGTCGCCCACATCGAGCTTCTTGAACGCGGAAAAGGCCTCGTCGCCGAGCACGCTCTTTTCGGCGTAGCACTGAATGCGGCCGCTGCGGTCCATGACGTGGAAGAAGATCACCTTGCCGAAGGAACGCGACGACATCATGCGTCCGGCAAGCGCGAATTCCTCCTCAAGAGCGGCAAGCTCCTCGTCGCTCATGGCGCCGTATTTTTCGCACACTTCGCCCGCGTTCTGCTTTCGCTTGAAATCGTTGGGATAGAGCGGAATGCCCGCGTCCAGAAGATCGCAGGCCTTGCCCACGCAGTTCTTCACAACTTCGTTCAGTTCGCCGTGATCGGCGAAATTCTCCAGCATGGGCATGAAATAGGCCGCATGTTCCGACTTCGTGGCAAGCTTGATGGGCTTGCGGGCTTTCTTCTGTGCTTCCAAAAGACACTCCGTTTTATCTGGCAGGGGCTCTGCCCTCTTTCATGAATATGCTGCCGGCAGCGCTCGCGCGCCTCGAAAAGGCCGCAACGAAAGACTCGCTTTTTGGCGTCGTAAAAATATGGGGGTAGGACAAATACGCCCGGCCGTCAAGAGTCGGAAGACACGCAGACGCCGGGAAACGCCTCCCTTTTTCCGCCCCGCATCCCGGCCCCGCCTTTTCCCGCGCTCCCCGCTCCTCCCCCGCGTCAGCGTGCCGCCCCGCCCGCTTCTTCCGCCTTCCGACGCCGGACAGCTCTGCTTGCGACGCAATCCGCACCCCTCCTCACGCCCCCATCCGCAGAACCGACCTGCCTCGAACCCTTCCCGCACGCCGCACCCCGGCCAGCGCTTCCCGCACGCCTGAACATCCTCCCCCGTTCCCGCACCCGCCCTTCGCCCATGTTCCCGGACGGAACGGCAGGGTTTTCCTTGCCCATCCTTGACGAGTGGCTTACAAGTAGGGACATGAACACTCTGCGCACCATAGCCCTCGCGCTGCTTCTGCTTGTGCTTCCGGCCGCGCTCTGTGCGGAAGCGCCCGAGCCTGAGCTCATCCTTCCGGGCGACCCCATCGCATGGACAAGTCCGGAAGACGGGCTCGACATGGCGCGCCTCTCCTACACCAGAGACCGCGGAGACGAATTCTCCCGCCGCCTCGTGATCCGCGTGCTGCGCTTCGATACCGCGCACTTCGACTTCCACCTGTTCAGCTCCCGCTGGGAGGGCAAAAGCGTGCCCACCATGCGCGAATGGGCCGACTCCAAAGATCTTGCCGCCGCCATCAACGCCAGCATGTATCTTAAGGACGGACAAACCTCCACCGGCTACATGCGCAGCGGCGAACGCACCAACAACAGCCGCATCGTCAGCCGCTACGGCGCGTTCTTCGTGGCCGGCCCCAGAGACGATTCCCTCCCCCGCGCCGCCGTGCTCGACCGAAGCGTCGACGACTGGAAAAACCTCCTGCCCCGCTACGACATCGTCGTCCAGAACTTCCGACTCATGGGCCCCGACGGCAAACAGATATGGCCAGAAAACGGCCCCGAACACGCCATAGCCGCCATAGCCGAAGACATGAACGGCCGCATCCTCTTCCTCCATTGCGCCGACCCCGCCTCCGTCCACGACTTCGTCGAAGCCCTGAACGCCCACAAAGACCTCAACCTCAACAGCGCCATGTACGTCGAGGGCGGAAGCGAAGCCTCCCTCCTCCTCCGCCTCCCCGGTACCTTCCACCTCTGGAACGGCATGTCCCCCGCTTCCTATATGTTCTCCTCCCGCGGCGACGCCATCCCCCTCCCCAATATCCTCGGCGCCGTGCGAAGAACCCAGAAATAACATCCCCCAAAAAGGCAGAAAACGCAGATCAGGGGCCCTGCCCCTGGCCCCGCCGGGGGAGTCCCCCCGGCCCCTGAAAGGCAATGCGGGGGAAATAATTCCCCCCGCGCCCCCCTGTTTCGCCTTGCGG
>NZ_CAJJIC010000099.1 GCF_905187505.1 uncultured Mailhella sp. | reverse complement strand
CCCAGCACCGTGATGAGAATGGCAAGGCCCGGATACAGCGAGAGCCAGGGAGCGATTTCCAGCGTGTTCTTGCCGTCCATGAGCATGTTGCCCCAGCTTGCGTCCGGGGGCTGCACGCCGAGCCCGAGAAAGCTCAGGGATGACTCCACGAGAATGGCTCCGGCGACGCCGAGCGTGGCCGAAACGAGCACGGGAGCAAGGGCGTTCGGAAGAATGTGCACGAAAAGCAGGCGGGTCGTGGAGGCTCCGGCCAGCTTTGAGGCTGCTATGAAGTCCCGTTCTCTGAGGGAAAGCGTTTCCGCCCTGACGAGGCGTGCCACGCCCATCCAGGACGTGAGCCCTATGACGACCATGATGTTGGTGAGGCTCGGTTCCAGAAAGGCAATGACGGCAAGAATGAGGAAAAACGAAGGAAAGCAGAGCATCACGTCCACGCCGCGCATGATGAGTTCGTCCGTCCAGCCGCCGAAGTAGCCGGAAGCAAGGCCCAGCACGATGCCGATGGCCGTGGATATGCCTACGGCGACAAAGCCCACCCAGAGAGACACGCGGGCGCCGTAGAGCAGACGGGAGAAAACGTCGCGGCCGAGTTCGTCGGTGCCGAGCAGATGCTCGGATGAGGGCGGCATGAGAATCTGATCGAGGTTCAGCGCGGCGGGATCGAATGGAGCTATCCAGGGAGCGAGCAGCGCAAGCGCGCTCATGATCAGCACGATGACCAGTCCGGTAAGAAACATACCGTGTCTTTTCAGGCTGAGAGTCATGATCTGTCCTCCTGCCGGGCCGTGGAGCGTATGCGGGGATCGGCAAGGCCGTATCCTGCGTCGGCCAGCATGTTGCCGAGCAGCGTGAGCACGGCGCCGAGCACGAGATTGCCCATGATGAGCGGATAGTCCCGGGCCATGACGGCCGCATAGAAAAGCTGGCCGAGACCGGGCAGGGCAAAGATGGTTTCAATGATGACGCTGCCGCCGATGAGACCGGGAATCGAGAGCCCGAGCATGGTGATGACGGGCAGAAGAGCGTTGCGCAGGGCATGCCGGCCTATGACGAGTCTTGTGGGCAGTCCCTTGGCCCGGGCCGTGGTCATGTAGTCCTGACGCAGCACTTCCAGCATGGATGAGCGAAGAAAGCGCGACGTGCCTGCAATGCTTCCGACCAGCCCCACAAGTATGGGCAGCGTAAGATGACGGGCGATATCCAGCGCCTTGCCCAGAGGAGAGAGCTGCGCATAGTCCAGAGACGTGAGCCCGGAAAGGGGAAGCCAGCCGAGATCTATGCCGAAGTAGAGCATGAGCAGCATGGCCAGCCAGAAGCTGGGCATGGCGAAGCCGAGAAAGACCAGCACCGTGAGGGCGCGATCGAGCAGTGTGCCACGCCGCACGGCCGATATGATGCCTATGGGAATGGATACAAGCAGCGTGAGCAGCAGGGATATGACGTTCATGCCCACGGTAAGGGGCAGACGTTCCATGATTTTTTCCATGACGGGCCGGGCGTCGCTGGAAAGCGATATGCCGAAGTCGAGTCTGACGAGACGGCTCAGCCAGTCCACGTACTGTTCCCAGAGCGGTCTGTCGAGTCCGTAGAGCGCGTTAAGCCTCTCGCGCACCATGTCCCCCGCCAGCGGGTTGAGACTGGTCTGCATGTCGGTGGGCGTCCCCGGGGCCAGATGTATGACGAAAAAGCTGACCAGCGTGATGCCCCAGAGCACCAGCAGCATCCAGAGCGTCTTGCGCAGCGCCCGGATGGCCAGTGCCCTCCAGCGTGAGGCGGTGCTGCCGCCGCGATTGGGAGCGTCTTTCATAGTCCTCCGTTCCCGGAAGATCGGGATTCGTTATGCGGAACGGCCCGGACATGGATCTTCGACGCCGGGTCGGACGGGCGTGTCTTGCGGTCAGGCCTTCGGAGCGCGCCGACGTCGGCGCGCTCCGAAGGCCTGACGAGAAGGCGTCAGACGCCGGGCTGCATGGCGCCCTGACTGATGTCGTGCCGCATCCATTCGGCCACGGCTGCGGCCTCCTTCTGCCAGGCGGCGGGAGCGAGGCGAAGCGCAAGGAATTGCCGGAACATTTCATCAAGCATGTCCAGCGCCTGATCGATAAGATACATTTTTTCAAGGAAAAGAGCGTCCGGATCTTCCGAAGCGTCTTCCTTGGCTATGGGGGGCGTGCGCAGGGAGTTGACGCTGAAGTCTTCGGCCTTCAGGGTCACCTGCCAGTCCATGCCGTCCTTTTCCAGCCGCACGAGAGCCCGCACCACCTGCTTGCCGGTGAGCAGGCCGAGTCTTGCTTCCCGCAGGGGAGAAAAGGATCCCACGACGGTGGCGGTTTCCTGATTTTCGCCTTCCCCTCCGCGAACCACAATGCGCTGCTCCATGGCAACGGTGAAGGGTTCACCGGCGTGGTCCGCCGATTCCATGCGGAAGACGTTGCCCGTTTCGCTGCGGAACCACAGCCAGGTAAGAAATTCCTGTCCCAGAATGAGGTCGGTGTTTTCTCCGATGTAACCGATGTCTGCCATGTTCGATGCCTTTTGTTAAATGAAGTGCGTGGATTCCACGGCGTCGAGCTTGTCGGCGCACTGTTCACCGAGCATGGAGAGCGCCAGAGCACAGGGAACGAGTTGTTCCAGACGCAGATCGAAGCTGCGGGTGAAAAGTTCAAGGAACAGCTCGATCATCTTCGTCTGCGTGGAAGCAAAATAAACGCGTCCGGTACGGGTGTTCCAGATGACCTGAAATTCCGCGGGAATGGGCAGAAAGCGTCCCATGAGGCGCAGCTTCACCTGTTCGCCTATCTCCTTTTTGCGGTCGCGGGGAATGAATTTCTTTCCGAGTTCCTTGATGCGGGCTTCTTCTTCGCGAAGGGCGATGCGCGTATGCTTGCGCAGCACGGCCGGAGGAATGCGGCGGGTGTCGAGGCGGAGGGAGAAGGTCAGATAGTCGGCCTTTTCAGGCGGGCTCAACTTCCATTCCGTGTCGAGCATGTCATCGAAATTGGTCCAGCCGAAGGCTCGCTCCTCGGCAATGTCGTCAATGTCCATGAAGGCGAACTGACGGAGCTTTTCGGGAATGGCGGCCCACAGTTCGGCGGGAACGTCGTCAAGGATGCGAAAGCGCGTGAAGCTGGTGCTGGCTTTGAGAAAACTCATGTGTTCCTTCCTTTTGAAGCAGTGCGTCTGCAAGGGAATTTCAAGGGCTGCACTGCCTGAACGCTGCAGAAGCCCCCGAATTTTCCCATGAACGGAAGGAAAGGCCGGGAGAGTGCTGCAGGCCGGGCAATGGTACGACAAGCGGGCAGCGCGTGCAAGCGGGGGAGAAGGGGACGCCGGGTGCGTCGGGCGGGAGGGAAAACGCGGAATTGTCAGCCGTTCTGTTTCGCCTTCCGTTTCGACGCTTCACAGGTCAGATCGTTCAGGTGGCAGTGCTCTTCGTTGCAGCAGGCGCAGGGGGAACCGTGATCCAGCGTATCTATGATGCCGCAACTCTGCACATGATCCCCCGCGCAGGTGTGCCGCAGCGCCTCCAGGTGTGTCTTGAGATGCTGGAGCGAGGCTATCTGCCGCTCCACGTCGGCAATGTGTCTGTCCACCAGATCGTTGATCCACGCACAGCTGACCGTGGGATGATCCTTGAAGGCGAGAAGGCTTCGTATCTCGGCCAGATTCATGCCGTGAAGGCGGCAGCGGCGGATGAAGTGGAGCCTTTCGACGTCGCTCTCGTCATAAAGACGATAGTTGGCGCTCGTTCGTTCGGGCTGGGGAAGCAGCCCTTCCTTTTCATAGTAGCGTATGGTGACGACCTGACAGCCGGAAAGTCTGGCCAGTTCTCCAATTTTCAGAGGCATGAGGATACTCCTTGTCGAGGGTGCCGAGTGGCGATGGTAGGTCCGACAGCGCGTGAGTCAAATGCTGTTTTTGGGTTATTTGTTGAAAATACAGGATGTTTTCTTTTTTAAATGCTCCTGTGACAAAGATTTTCAAAAATTTTTTCGGAAACGCTTGACTCTATAGCTACTATAGACACTACGTTGATTTTCAGCAAGGAGAAACAACATGAAAGGCAACAATATATGTTCCTCATCCGGTCAGGCCGGCTGTGCCTGCGCCGATTTTGCTCTGAAGGTCTACTCCCCTGAAATGCACGAGGCGGAGCATCAACACGGCCATGAAGGTCATGAACATCATCACGACGCATCCGGTCACGATCATCATTGCGGCTGCTGCTGCGGTCATGAGCACGAAGCGCCGCAGCCCGTGGACGGAGCTCTGGCGGATCTCGCCTCGGACACGACGGCCGTGTATCTCATCAAGAACATGGACTGCCCCATGGAGGAGGCTCTCATCCGCAAGAGACTCGCCTCGGTAGAAGGCATCACCGGGCTTGAGTTCAACCTCATGCAGCGTGTTCTGACCGTGCGGCACGAGCTGCCGTCCACCAGGCCCATCGAGGAGGCCCTCGCTTCCATAGACATGATTCCGGAACCGGTGGTCGCCGGTCGGGAGGCGACGCCCCGCAGGGTGGAGTCTCCCCGCATTCCCTGGAAGAGGCTTGCGCTGGCTGGTCTTTTTGCGGCGCTTTCCGAAGGCGTGGAGTTTGCTCTGGAATGGGGCGTGCTTTCCCGTCCGTCCGAAGGTTTTTCCCTGGTGGCGTCACTGCCGCTTCTTTTTGCGGTGGCGGCCATACTGCTCGGCGGGCTCGGCACCTACCGCAAGGGGTGGCTGGCCGTTTCCAATTTCAATCTCAACATCAACGCGCTCATGTCCGTGGCCGTGACCGGCGCCGTGATCATCGGTCAGTACCCGGAAGCGGCCATGGTCATGGTGCTGTTCAACGTTTCCGAAGCCCTTGAGGCGCGCGCCCTCGACAGGGCCCGCAATGCCATAAGCAAGCTGCTCGCACTTTCTCCCGAAAGGGCGACGGTGCTTCAGGCCGACGGTTCGTGGGCAGAGGCTGACATTCGTCAGGTGAGCGTCGGCAGCCGCGTGAGGGTCAGGCCCGGTGAAAGGATAGCGCTGGACGGCGTGGTCCTTTCCGGTCACTCCGCCGTGAATCAGGCACCCATCACGGGTGAGAGCATTCCCGTGGAGAAGGGCGAGGGAGATGCCGTGTTCGCCGGTACCATCAACACGTCGGGATCGCTTGAATTTGAAGTGACGGCCACGGCTTCAAACACCACGCTTTCGCGCATCATCCACGCCGTGGAGGACGCACAGGGGCGTCGTGCTCCCATGCAGCGCCTTGTGGACAGCTTTGCCAGATGGTACACGCCCGCGGTATTCCTGCTCGCGCTGCTCACGGCCGTGATTCCGCCGCTGTTCATGGGACGGGAATGGATGGATTCCGTGTATACCGGACTCGTGCTGCTCGTCATCGGCTGCCCCTGCGCGCTGGTGATATCCACCCCCGTAAGCATCGTCAGCGGCATGGCGGCCGCTACAAGAAGCGGCATACTCGTCAAGGGCGGAATGTTTCTGGAACAGGGGCGTCTGCTGCGCTGTCTCGCGCTCGACAAGACGGGCACGCTTACCTGCGGCAAGCCGAAGCTGACGGACATGGAAGCCATGGACGGTCATGACGTGCGGGAGGATCTGCGGCTCGCCGCCAGTCTCGCCGCCCGTTCGGACCATCCGGTATCCCTTGCCGTGGCTGAAAGGGCAGGAGAGGACGGCGTGAGCCTTGTGAACGTGGACGAGTTTGAGGCTGTGGTCGGACAGGGCGTGCGCGGCATCATGAACGGCGAGCGCTTCAGCCTCGGCAGCCTCAGAATGATGAGGCTGGCGGGTCTCTCCTCCGATGAGCTTGAGAGATGCGCTGCCGGATTTGAGGCGCAGGGCAGAACGGTGGTGGCTCTGGCGGATGAGAAGAACGTTCGCGCGGTGTTCGCCGTGGCCGACACCATTCGCGAGAGCAGCCGGGAGGCCGTTCGCGAACTGGCAGAGCTGGGCGTGCATACGGTCATGCTTACAGGCGACAATGAAAAGGTGGCGGGAGTCATTGCCGCACAGGCAGGAGTGGACGAATTTCGCGGCAATCTTCTGCCCGAGGACAAGCTGGATGCCGTGGAGGCGCTGTCGAAGCAGTGGGGCACTGTGGGCATGGCCGGCGACGGCATCAACGATGCTCCGGCTCTCGCCAGGGCGGACATAGGCTTTGCCATGGCAGGCAGCGGAACCGACACCGCCATGGAGACCGCGGACGTGGCCCTCATGGATGACGACCTTCGCAAGATTCCGAGATTCATCCGGCTTTCCCGGGCGACGTATGCCATTCTCGTGCAGAACATCGCTCTGGCCCTCGGCGTGAAGGCTCTGTTCTTCCTGCTGGCCTTTACCGGCAACGCCACCATGTGGATGGCCGTGTTCGCCGATGTGGGTACGGCACTCATCGTGGTGGCCAATGGTCTGAGGGCAGCAGGGACGAAGGCCTGAACCTGGAGCAGCTTTGCTGTTTCCTGAGAAATTCATGCTCCGCGGGCCGTGCAGAAGGGCGTCAAAGGCCTGCGGGGCATTTCGGCCGACGTGCCGCAGCAACGCAGGCGGATGCGGAAAATGGCGCGTCCTCTTGATGCGGCCCGTGGAAAGTAGTATTTGCTTGGGTGAGCAGAATTAAGGGCCGTTCCGCAGACAAAGCCCGGGGTCGGAGAACATGGTGCGGATATTCCGGAAAGCGGGGATGCATTCGGCATGTTTTCCGTTCCGCAGGTCTGCCGGAGGTCATTCAAAAGGAGTTTCATCATGTCCGAAGCCATCCTTGTTGCCGTTCCCTCCAACGCTCCCGCCGGTCTTGATGCCGTCCCCAGCGCTCATTTCGGTCATTGTGACGCCTATACCGTGGCCCGCATTCAGGACGGGCGCATTCTTGACGTGAGCGTCGAGTACAACGAAGGGCATGAGCAGGGCGGCTGCATCGTGCCCGTGCAGTCGCTCTCGGACAAGGGAGTCGGCGTTCTCATTGCCGGAGGCATGGGCATGGGACCGCTCAATGCCATGCATCAGATGGGAATGCGGGTTTTTTACGCCTCCGGATATTCGAGCGTGAAGGATGTGCTGCAGGCCTACATTGACGGAAGACTGCAGGAATTCGGTTCCGGCAATCTGTGCAGGGGCGGATGCGGCCACCATGCCTGACTGTGGGCGACGGTGATGTCGCAAATTTGTTTTTTTCCGAACAAGACCTCGGAGAAGCGCACGCTTCTTCGGGGTCTTTCTTTATGTCCGGCAGCAGAAGCATGGATGCGGAAGGTTCATTTTGATGATGATGCAGGAAGGCAGGCGTTATGATGAACCGTTTTGGAACGCTGAAAAAGAAAACAACGCTTCACGTCATACTCTCAGTTTCAGACATGAATTCCGAGGGAAGGCAATGTTTTTTTTGTTTCATTCTTTTTACAATTGCATGAACATATGGACGTAAGCGGAAAAAAAGTGTAAATTGAAGACAAAAGAAGGCATGGTTTGCGTATGTGGCTGATAATGCAGCGGAAGACGCATCATGTGACAAAAATGACTTTCATCGTGGTTTGCTTGCGCGACAGCGTATGCCGCGCGAGTTCTTGAGCGGAGCATTCCGCGTTGTTCTGGAAAGCGGCCGATGCCGCAAAAGTTTTCCAAGGTTCTGTGAGGTCGTCATGAAAGTAAGCAAGGTCGTTCTTCCTGTCGCCGGATGGGGTACACGTTCTCTTCCTGCCAGCAAGAACATTCCCAAGGAAATGCTGCCCATCTATAACAAGCCGGTCATCCAGTACGTTGTGGAAGAGGCCGTGCGTGCAGGCGTGCAGGAAGTCATTTTTGTGACGAATCGTCATAAGTCTGTGGTGGAAGATCATTTTGACCGCAACATCGAGCTGGAGGAGCTTCTGGCCGAGGCCGGCAAGATCGAGCAGCTCAAGGCCGTTCAGGAAGCCGCCAGCATGGTGGACGTCATGGCCGTCCGCCAGAAGCAGCAGCTGGGCCTTGGTCATGCCGTCGGCTGTGCCAGATACATGGTGCAGGAAGACTATTTCGCCGTCATGGTGGGCGATGATTTCATGGTTGGGGACAACGCCGGACTCGTGCAGCTCGTGCAGGCGGCGGAAAAGTACAACATGCCCACCATCGGCGTGATGGAAGTGCCTGCCGACAAGATTGACAAGTACGGCATGGTGGCCGGTGAAGAAGTGGAGGAGGGCATATACCGCATTACCGACATGGTGGAAAAGCCCGCCGTCGGTTCCATGAATTCCCGTCTCGCCATCGTGGGCCGCTATGTGCTTCCCCGTGAAATTTTTGATTACATCGCTCAGGTCAAGCCCGGCAAGGGCGGGGAGATCCAGCTTACCGACGCGCTTGCCAACTACATGAAGGACAAGGGCATGCTCGCCGTGAAGATGAAGGGACGCCGCTTTGATGCCGGCGACTGGGTCGACTATCTGACTGCGGGAATCTACTTCGGCCTTCAGGACAAGAAGCTGCAGGAACCTCTGCGTGCCGCACTGAAGAAGCTCCTCGAACAGTAGTTCTGCTTCAGGCATGACATCAGGGGCGCGCACGGCATTTTTTCCGCCGTGCGCGCCCCTTTCTTCATGGAACGCGTGCGTTGCGCAGCATTCCGGCGACGCCGCGGGCGGTGCCCGGGAGAAAACGTTGCCGGCAGGAACGCCATGAGTGTCAGGAGCGGGCTGCGGCAGGCGGGAGACATGACCGTGTGCGGGTGCGGCGTCTGGCAGAGACCGCAGGAGCTTTGCCGTTCCGTTTTTTCGGAAA
>NZ_CAJJIC010000098.1 GCF_905187505.1 uncultured Mailhella sp. | reverse complement strand
TCACGCGGCCCTTCTGCGTTTAAAAGCTCCGCCCCAGAGAAGAATTTGGAAAGGAATTTTTCGACGGATGTTTTTTGCGGTCGTCTTTTCTGCTTCCGGGCGGAGCGGGCAGATGTCGGACCGGAAAACGACGGGCAATCTGGAGACGGTCCGAAAGGGTCGGGCATAGTTTTTTGCTTCATGTTTTTTCGGAACGTCTTTGCAAGGGGGGGGATGCCGGGGTCCCGGAGGGAACATTTCGCCACTTTCCGTGCCTGATCCTGCTGAGGTCTGCAAAGGCCCCGCTCCCGGGCATGGCTCCGCCTGAAGGAGCACTTCTGAAAACGATGCGCGCCTGATGCCGGTGTCTGATGCCGCCCATGAGAAGCGTCGGGGGGAACAGGAAAGAGGTCTCCGGCTGCATTTCTGCGGTGCGGGAAATCTGTTGCCGGAAAGGGCGGGCAAAGTTTTTTCTCCGGGGAGAAAAGAATGTTTTATGGCCAGGCAGGGCGGGCCGAAACTTCCGACGAGCATGCCGTGCATGTCGTCGATCCGGAGCTTCTGGTTTTCCGTGGAGCCGAAATGTCGTGTTTTCGATTGAAGGCATTTCCTGCATGGCATGCCATGGATGTGACAGTCTGGAGGACGTTTTTTGTTTTCATACTGTGGACCGATGTCGGATTTGAGCTGCCGCTCCTTGTCTTCGTGTTGCCTGCCGCATCGTTCGGTGCCCCATGGTTTAAAAAACGTTTCGCTCAGGCTGACTGAACCTGTAGTCGGGAAAACAGCCTCTGTGTTTGTTCTCTGACTTTCAGTAGTTTTTGTTTCTTTTATGATGACATAGGAAAAGAGGGACGGGAGAGAATCAAGGATCATTCGGCGCGGAGAACAAGCGGGCTCTCTTTATTTGTCCTGCAGCAGGCTCCGGAAGCGTCGGAGGGGGCGTATCTTGCGTTTTCCGCTATAATAACGTAGGCTATCTGCTTACATAAAAAGTAAATATTTCGCGCTATTAATATGCGCATACACGATAAGTCCGGCGGCCTTGAAGACAACATGAGGGGCAGAAGCCCGGAGAAATCCCGACTTCTGTTTTTCCTGCGCGGAATACGCGACTTCTGAGCGTTCATGGCAGCGGGGGGAGCGTGATTTCGGAACGGCAACGGGAGGTTGTATGCTTGCCTACATGGAAGGAAGGGTGCTGGAGCGCACCGAGAACAGTTGCGTGCTGGTGACGGCCGGCGGCACAGGCTACGAGATTTTTTTGCCGGAACACGCGCTGGCGCAGCTTCCGGCTCAGGGCGGCACGGCTTCCTTCTACACCAGCTTCATCGTTCGGGAGGATGCGCAGGAGCTGTTCGGCTTTCCTTCCTGGGACGAGCGTCAGACCTTCAATCTTCTGACCGGCATCAACCGTGTGGGCGCCCGCACCGCGCTGGCCATACTTTCCCGCTTCCGGCCCGACGATCTGCGACGCATCGTGGCCGAGGATGACGCCGCAGCGCTCACGCAGGTTTCCGGCATAGGAAAGAAGACGGCGCAGCAGATTTTTCTGGAACTCAAGTACAAGTTGAAGGGAGAATCTTCCGTTTCTCTGGCTGCGGCCGTGGCGGGGAGGCCTTCAGTGTATCGTGACGCGCTTACGGGTCTTGCCAATCTGGGCTATGATGAAGACACGGCCGGGCAGGTGCTCAGAAAGGTTCTGGAGAACGACCCTGAACTTGACGTGGGCGAAGCCCTGCGCGCCGCGCTGAAGGCGCTGGCCGGAGGAAAAAAGTAAATGGCTGAATTCGTACCCAAGAGCATGGCACAGGATTGCGCCGATGAAAATATCCGCCCTCAGCGTCTGGAAGACTTCATAGGTCAGGAGGAGCTGCGCGCCAATCTCCGCGTGTATCTGAACGCGGCGAAGGAGCGCGGTCAGTCCATGGATCATGTGCTTTTCTACGGCAATCCCGGTCTCGGCAAGACCACGCTTGCCCGCATCATGGCCGCGGAACTCGGCGTCAACCTCGTCACGACTTCCGGTCCGGTACTGGAACGAAGCGGAGATCTTGCCGCCATTCTGACCAATCTTTCCCGGCACGACATTCTTTTTGTGGATGAGATCCACCGTATGCCCATAAGCGTGGAAGAAGTGCTGTATCCGGCCATGGAAGACTTCACGCTCGACCTCATCATCGGTCAGGGCCCGGCCGCGCGCACGGTGAAGCTGGACATCGAGCCTTTCACCCTGGTGGGAGCCACGACAAGGCTTGGTCTTTTGTCCTCTCCCCTGAGAGACAGGTTCGGCATCATAAGCCGTCTTGAGTTCTACTCCCCGGAAGAGCTTTCCCGTGTCGTGCAGCGCTCGGCGCGCATTCTCGGCGTGCAGGTCACGGAAGAAGGTGCGCTCGAAATCGGACGCCGTTCCCGCGGAACGCCCCGCATTGCCAACCGGCTGCTGCGTCGCGTGCGTGACTTCGCGGCCGTGTACGGAAAAGGCGTGGTCGACGGGGAGCAGGCAAGAGCGGCGCTTGAGCGTCTTGACGTGGATGAAGCGGGACTGGACGAGATGGACCGCAAGATACTTACCGTACTCATCGATCACTTCAATGGCGGTCCCGTGGGCGTGAAAACTCTGGCCGTGGCCTGTTCCGAGGAAATTCGCACCATAGAGGACATTTATGAGCCGTATCTCATCCAGTGCGGCTTCTTGAACCGTACGCCCCGCGGTCGAGTGGCGACACCCAAGGCGTACAAGCATCTCAATCGTCTGTACGGCGGAACCATGCAGGGCAGTCTTATCTAGGCTTCCTGAACGCGTTGCCGCTGGCCATGAACATCATGATGTGCCGCGTGCCTTTCGGGGAACGCGTCGTTCGCCGCGCCCGGCGAACAGGAGGAGAACATGTCCGAAGTCAAAGCCCGCGTGGAGCTTCTGGCTCATACGCCGGAGCCGCTTTCTCTCATTTATGCCGCCTTTCGTCAGTGCTATCACGCCGGAGACGTGGCGGATATGTGGCCGCGCCTTCTTGCCGGCGACATCACGCGCGAAAAGCAGGCCGCCTTTGTGGAAGGCATCATGGCCTCAGGGCATGCCAGCCCCATTGAACACGTAAGCTTTACCTTTGCCGTTTCCGGGGTGTCGCGCGCTCTTACGCATCAGCTCGTCAGACATCGCATTGCCAGCTACTCGCAGCAGAGCCAGCGCTATGTGGACGCTTCTAACATGAACTATGTCATGCCGCCCTCCATTGCCGCCAATCCCAGGGCAAAGGCCCGTTTTCTGAGCTTCATGGAAGAGGTGGGCAGCGCGTATCGCGACCTCAAGGAAATGCTCGAAGAGGACGGCCGCAGGGCTTCGTCCTGCGAAGACGCCCGGTTCGTGCTTCCTCAGGCTGCGGCGTCCAGCATCGTGGTGACCATGAACTGCCGTACTCTGCTCAATTTCTTTGAGCATCGCTGCTGCACCAGGGCCCAGTGGGAAATCCGGGGCGTGGCGCGCACCATGCTCGGCCTGTGCCGGGAAGTGCTTCCGGAAGTGTTCCGTCATGCAGGGGCGCGGTGTGAGAGGCTCGGATATTGTCCCGAAGGGGAAAAGTTCACCTGCGGGCGTTATCCGCTTCCTGATCGTCGCTGACGGCGGAAAAGCTGTCGGTTTGAAGGGAAGGCGTCAGCCTTCCTTTTTTTTTGCGTCGCATGAGGCGGCTGAGGTCCGTTTTCCGACGAAAAAATTTCCCCTGCGAGAAGGGCGCGGGGAGAAGGATGTGCGTCATCCTGCGGCGTTTTCAGGCCGTTGCGGAAAACGCTGCCGCTGCCATGCCGTTTGTCAGCAGGGGAGTGACGGAAGCCCGCTCCGACGCGGGGGGATTGGGCATCCGGTCCACGGGGCGGTTCCATGCCCCGGGCAATCTGGACGTTCATAGGCGCAGAAGAACCGCTTCGATGTTTTATGAATGATGCTGATTACGGTACTTCAGAGGCGTTTTCCGCTTGTTTTGCAAATTTTGTGACCGGAGATTCATGATTCGGACAAACAGCCCGGAAATGAGCGGCAGAAGGGATGTTTTCAGCCGGAGGCGATGTGAAGCTTTTTTAGTGATCGGCGCGCGGGAGACGAACCATGATCCGATGCAGGCGGAGCATGCGGCAGAAGCGGCAGGCTTTCGGGCGGGAGCGGGAATCCGTGAAGTGGCCTTCTGATTTTTGAGCGGTCTTGTTATTGCGATGAGGTTTGAATATTGAATATAGTCCCCATGCATTACATTTTCCTGCACGTGAAAGGGGAAGGGAGAACGTTGGTCGGAGGGACAAATGTGACGGATACGTCGAGCACGGCATACGCAGCAACCCATTGCATACGCGGAGATTCCCGGCTGAAGAGCCTTGTATATGAAATGGGAATGTCATTTTCTCTTTCTGACCGTTTTTCTGGACAAGAGTCGTTGAGGCGAGGTTACGCATGGGTGAATTTCATTGCGGCACTAGGGCAAAATGAGTGCCCGGTCTTTTATTTTTTTTAGTGTTCTTTTTTCTTTCATGCATTTGACAGAAGTCTGAATTGCGTTTACATCTGATATATTATTTTCTTACAAGGAGGTCTCTATGGAAGATTATCTCAAACATGCCATAGAACTGGTCAAGGCACAGGCTTCCGTCCGTGTCATGTCCGAAGATGAAATGGCGGAAATGATTTCCTCGCTGTCCAGCAAGCTGAAGAAGCTGGATTGCTGTGAAGAAACCGAGGAAGCGTGCCCTGCCGCTGAGGCTCCTGCCATTGATCCCAAGCGTTCCATCAAGGAAAAGAGCATCGTCTGCCTTGAATGCGGCAAGACTTTCAAGGTCATTACCAAGAAACATCTTATCCTCCATGGGCTTGATGCCGCCTCCTATCGTGCGAAGTGGGGCTTCAAGAAAGGTACGCCTCTCACCTGCAAGGAACTGCAGCGCGCCCGTCGTCAGAAGATGAAGGACATGAAGCTCTGGGAAAAGCGCGCCATGGCTCGTGAAGCGGCGGCGAAGTAGGGCAGCGGCCCCATGCATTCTTTTCATCATTCCTCTCACGGGAAGGCCGGTTTCGAAAGAAGCCGGCCTTCCTTGAGGAAGGATGCGGAGCCTGTTCAGATGGGCGTTTTGCAGGGGCTCACGCGCCTTGAGGGGCATCAGACGGAAGAAGTTCCATCTTTTGAGCAAGGGGCGATGTGAACGTCGGTACTGCGGGTTGCGGGAAGGGATATTTTGTCCGGCAGGGGCCTTCCTTGCTTTTGCAGAGAAGAGCGGGCATGGCCGCTTTTGTTGTTTTGAGTCGGCAGGGCGGCTCTCATGGCCGGGAATGAAAAACTGGGACGGCGTGGCGCGTCATGCCCGGGGGCGTTTTGTGATGAAACTGCCCGGTCGCGTCGGAAGGAAAGGTCGGCGCGGCCGCGGATGGTCTGCCCTTCGGTGCATTCGGTCCGTGTTCGCCGTCAGGCATGAAAAGAGCGGGACTTCTCAAGAAAGAGAAGCCCCGCTCTTTTTTGTCGGGATAAGGCGTGTCGGCTTGAAGGGCCGGAGCCCGGTCAAGAAGGATGAGCCGCCCCGGCCATAGCAGCGCTATGCGCGTGTCATGCCTGCAGCAGATCTGCTGCCTTGTCGAGCAGAAACGAAAGCGCCGAGGCCAGTGCGCGAAGAATGTCCACCGCCGCTTCTTTGAGCACGGGCAGACCGGCCTTGGCCCCTTCTTTTGCGGCATGGGCCAGTGTCTGCGCCGCATCCGCCGAGTGTTCCATCAGCGTTTTTCTCGGAAAAAGGTCGGGCGCAATGGTGTGCCCCGCCTGATTCACGGCTTCGGTAGCCTTGTCTCCGAGTGCGCGTCCTATGGTTTCCAGCTTGTCGAAAAGCTCGTCGAGCTCTTCCGGCGTGAGGCCCACGCGTCTGTTTCGTTCGATGATGGGCTGTATTTCCTTTTCAAAGATGACGGGAGGAAGTTTTCCTTCCAGATTCCTCAGCGGCGCGTCGTTGATCTCGCGGGAGGCGGAGGAGGGAACGGGAATTTCCTTCTGCTGCCTTTGATGGACGTAGAAACAGCAGAGGGCGAGAGTGACGACGATGAGCAGTTTTTTCAGCATGGAGCATCCTGAAAGAAAGGCCCCGTCTCCAGTGAGGCGGGGCCTTCATGTTACTTCAGCCGGATTTCTATGTGTACCCCGTATTTTTCCTCAAGCGCGGCTATGCGGTCGCGTTTGCGGTTGAGCAGGTACAGGGCGAGCTCCGTATCGCTTTCGTAGATGAAGGTGGAAGGTTCGGAAGACTTGTCGTTCTTCCTGTTCTTGCCGTTGTCGAGGCTGCGGCAGAGCTTGCTCTGCAGATCTCGCAGCGCCTGCAGGGACTGCCATTCCATGTTGCGGCGCACGCCCGTGCCGTGACAGTAGGGGCAGGGCTCGCAGGAAATGGAAATGGCCGATGTTCCGGTACGCTGGCGCACGAGCTCCAGCAGACCGAAGGAGCTCATGTGGCCCACGTCATGACGGGCGCGATCCTTGCGCATGGCGTTTCTCAGGGTGCGCTCGACTTCGCGGCAGTGGTTCTTGTCGCGCATTTCGATGAAGTCGATGACCACCTGTCCGCCGATGTCACGAAGGCGAAGATGCCGGGCAATGGCTTCGGCGGCTTCCATGTTGGTGCGGAAGACCATGGCTTCGAAGTTGGTCTTTCCCTGCGTCTTGCCGGAGTTGATGTCGATGGCCATGAGCGCTTCGGTCTGGTCGAAGACGAGGCGGCCGCCTGAGGGCAGCACAACTTCGCGGCTCGTCACGGTTTCCAGCTGCTTGAGCAGGTTGAAGCGCTCCCAGAGGCTCTGGCGCTGATCCTTGTGCAGCTTGACGATTTCGCCGGCTCTGTCGGGGAAGATGAGTCTGGCGATGTCTTCCACTCGAGCCTTGGTGGCTTCGTCGTCCGTCCATATTTCGACGATGTCCTCGGAGAGGTAATCGCGCACGGAACGGGTGGCGAGGTCGGCTTCCTGATAAATGAGGGAAGGAGACTTTTCCGTGGGCGCCTTTTTCTGGATGTCCTTCCAGAGCTTTTTCAGGTACTGCAGATCCTGCTGGATGCTGGCCTTGCTGGCTCCCTCGCTGGCCGTGCGTATGATGACGCCCATGTTTTCGCCGGGCTGAATGCCGTTCAAGAGGTCCTTGAGGCGGGCGCGCTCTTCAGGATCTTCCACCTTGCGGGAAACGCCGATCTGCTCCTGTCCCGGCGTGAGCACGAGAAAGCGCCCGGCTATGGAAATCCATGTGGTGAGGAAGGCTCCCTTGGAGCCGGAGGGTTCCTTGACCACCTGCACCAGGACTTCCTGTCCCACCTTCAGCACCTTCTGGATGGGAGGATACTTGGGGCCGTGGGAGGCGTCGTGCGGCACGAGATAATATTCGGGATGCACTTCGTCGATCTGCAGAAAGCCGTTCTTTCCGTTGCCGAAGTTGACGAAGGCCGCCTGAAGGTTGGTGTCGATGTTGTTGATGACGCCCTTGTAGATGTTGCCCCGGATTTTTACCTGATGGGCCATTTCCACAAAGTATTCGGTGACCTGTCCGTCTTCGGTAATGACGACTTCCACCTGTTCGTCGGGGACGACGCTCACATAGAGCACGCGGCGGGGATGCGCGGCTTCTTCGACCTCGGCCTTCTTTTCATTCCGGACGGCAGATGCGCGTTCTTCCTTCTGCTTTTTGTTCCTGCGGTTCTGGCGTCCTTCCTTCTGGGCGGTCGGCGAGGGCATGTCGATGCGGTTGCCGTTGACGGCGGCGTCGAGCGCGGCGAGATCCTCTTCGGCCATTTCGCCGGAAGCAAGGGGAAGTGCCACGGGCTGACCGGGCAGCGCGGGCTGCGGACCGTCATCTTCGGGAATGAACTCTTCGTCGCGACGGCCGAGAGCCACGCCGAGCACGCTGTCGTTGAGCATGGCGGCGTTGAAGTCGAAGTCCTCAGGAATGACGGGAACAGGCTGCGTGTTGCGGCGGTTCTTTCGGTTGTTGCGGTTCTTCCGGTTGCCGAAGGGCGTGTCGGACACCATGGCCTGGGACTGATCGTAGAAGCCCTGAGGGTAGGAACCGGACAGATAGGGAGAAGCGTTGGACACGGGCTGTGCATCCCGGTTCCTGCGGTTTCTGCGGGACCGGGAATGCTGACGGCCGTCTTCGGGAAATTCGCCGGGATAGGGCAGAATGTTGGTTACGATGCCGTCGTCGAACCAGGCCTGCTCGTTCTGCTTTTCTTCGGTCTTGTCTGCCGCGTCGGCCCGGTTGCCGATGTTGTCGTCGTCCGAAGGCTGCCCGGACGCGGTTTCAGCTTCGGGTTGCCTGCTTTCGACGGCTGCTCTGGAGCGGCGTTCGCTGCGCTTTTTGTCGGCAGCGGAGGCAGCCTCGTTCTGAGCGAGAGACTGCGAGTCGTTCGTGTCTTCCGAGGTCACGGAAGAGGGGGGAAGCATGTCGTCGAGCACCAGAGCGGAGCCGAGATGAATGACGTTTTCCTCCTCGGAGGTGTTTTGGGCGCTCTGCTCGGCTGGCGCTTCAGCTTCCGGCGCGTTCTTCCGGGGAGCGCGGCGCGTGCGGCGCTTTTTTTCCGCAGCGGCAGGAGTGCTCTTGCCGCTTTCTTCGGCGGGGCTTTCCTGCGCGTTTCCGGCAGCGGACTTTTCTTCGGCCCTGGCCGCGCTTTTTCTGGTGCGCCGCGTTTTTTTCGGCTCATCGACGACTTCGGAGCCTGTGGATTCGTTCGTCACGGAAGAGGGGGGAAGCATGTCGTCGAGCACCAGAGCGGAGCCGAGATGAA